>NZ_JBHUBS010000007.1:268739-419966 GCF_042788835.1 Streptomyces sp. NPDC056883
TGGTGATCGTGGGCAGCAGTGTGGTCGCAGCGATGCGAACCGCGGGCAAAGCGGCGGGTTCGTCCGTCTGCCCCCTCCCCACCCCCCCCCCCCGGGCCCCCTCCTCGTCGTTGTCGGCAGGGCGTCAGGCCAGCGCCCAGGCGACGTCCCTGAGCAGGGCCTGGCGCCAGCCCGCCCGGTCGTGGCCGGACGCCGACCGGGACACCCGTACGGTCGCACCGGCCTGTTCCGTCAGGGCTTCGACCAGTTCGCAGTGCGGCTGCATGCGCGCCTCGTGCTCGCCCAGGTCGAACGCGATCCGCAGCCCGGCCGGGGCGGGACGCTCGCGCAGCCGCGCGGCGATGGTGCCGCCGCGCGGACCGCCCAGCGGGTCCGGCAGGTCCGCGGCCTCCGGGGTCCACCAGAACGACCCCGACTGGCAGGCGACCCGGGACACCAGCTCCGGGAACTCCAGGGCCGCGTACATCGCGCTCAGCCCGGCGAGGCTCTGCCCGGCGACCACCAGCCGGCCGAGGTCCGCGGGGACCCCGCTGTCCGCGATCAGCGGCAGCAGTTCGTCCCGTACCGCCTCCCACAGCTCGGGCCGGCAGCCGAACTCCGCCTGCCGGTCCTTGGTGGGCAGGAACACCAGCGTGGCCGGGGGCATGTCGCCGGCGTCGAAGGCCGCGTCGAAGGCCGTCATGGCCGGGTGGAGGTACAGCCAGTCGTCCCCGTCGAGCAGCAGGACCACCGGTCCGCCGCCGCCCACCGGGTGGACGCGTACGGTGCGCTTGCCGCCGAGCCGCTCGCTCGCCCATCGGATCCGGGTGCGCGGCAGGGGCAGTACGTCGTCGGCGCCCACGGCCGGCCAGTACGGCTGGGGCGGGGCGTCCGGGGTGGCCACGACGGAGCGTTCGCCGCCCGCCCGGACCGGGTTGAGGGGATCGGGGTACGACGATCCGTCATCGGCGAGGAACCGGTAGGTCACTCGGAGCCGTGCGGGCATGCGCACCTCGGCGTACCAGCAGTCCGTGTCGCGCCACCGGAGCAGCACCACCGGATCCGACCAGCTCTCGAAATCGATGACCGTCGGGCTGCCGCGCCACAGGAACAGGGTGACCCAACCGCCGTCGCCGGAAGGCGCGGACGCGGGAGCCGCGGCCGCCCAGAACTCATCGGTGCCGGGCGTGCCGGGCAGGTCGAACGCGGCGAAGGGGCTCTCCGAGCCGTCCTCGGCCAGGATCCGTTCGAGTGCACGCATCGGTGCCTCCTTGTGAGGGGGAAGGGGAAACGTTAAGCTCTATAATTAGGCGAGCCTAACCTAAGTGGATGGCTCTCTTCATTCCCGATCGACCTTCCCCACGGGCACGGCGCCCGCTGTCGGACTGCGCGCGCCGCACACCGACGCCATCCGCCGGTCCCATCGGGCTCCTGGAGGAACCCCAGTATGAGCACCAACCCGTTCGACGATGCCGACGGCCGCTTCCTGGTCCTGGTGAACGACGAGGGTCAGCACTCCCTCTGGCCCTCCTTCGCCGAGGCTCCCGGCGGATGGACGGTCGCCCTCGCCGAGACCACCCGTGAGGCGTGCCTGGAGTTCATCGAGTCGAGCTGGACCGACCTCCGCCCCCGGTCCCTCGCGACGGCCGTCGAAGCCTGACCGGGGATCGCCCCGACGGGTGAACGCCCCTGCGGGGAACGGGTGTACGGCCCCGGACGTGCCGCGCTCGCGGCGCGCCCGGGGCCGCTCCATGTCGGATGTGCGAGCGAATCCGGGCTTAATTAGGTTAGGCTAAGCTAACTACGCAGACGTTGTGTGGAGCCGCTCGCGGCATCAGGGGAGGGGATCGTCATGGGCCTGCCGGTCATCGGTTCTTATCCCATGCCCGACCGTGCCGCCCTGCCTCGGTCCTGCGCCTCCTGGGCCATAGATCCCGGCCGCGCCGCACTCCTCGTCCACGACATGCAGAACCACTTCGTGGGGGAACTTCCCACGGACAGGTCCCCGGTCGTGGAACTCGTCGAGAACATCACGGCACTTCGGGCCCTCGCCACGGCGCTGGGAATTCCGGTCTTCTTCACCGCCGAGCCGGCCGCGCAGCCGCCGGGTCAGCGCGGCCTCGCCGCCGACGTCTGGGGGCCGGGCATCGGTGACGGGACCGACGCCGCCGCGATCATCCCGCCGCTCACCCCGCAGCCGGGCGAGCGCGTACTGGCCAACGTGCGCCAGAACGCCTTCCTCCGCAGCCACTTGGGGAGACTGCTGCGTTCGGAGGGGCGTGACCAGCTGATCGTCTGCGGGGTCCACGCCCACCTCGGCGTCCTCCTGACGGCCGCCGACGCCTTCATGAACGACATCCAGCCCTTCGTGGTCGCCGACGCCGTCGCCGACCTCTCCGCCGAGGAGCACGAGATGGCCCTGCGCTGGGCCGCCCGCAGCGCGGTGGTGTGCACGACCGAGACCCTGCTCCGCGAGCTGCTGCTCGGCGGAGGGTCCCGAAGCGTGCGCAAGGATGCCTGAGCGCGTCCCGCCGACGCCAGTACCGCGGCGCCCCCTGCGCCGAAGGCGCCCACACGAACCGAGAGAGAGCGGAAGAACATGACCGTACGGGTCGCGGTGGCCGGTGCCAGCGGCTACGCGGGCGGGGAGCTGCTCCGCCTGCTGAGCTCGCATCCAGCCGTGGAGATCGGTGCGTTGACCGCGCACAGCAGTGCGGGGCGTCCGCTGGGGACCGTACAGCCACAGCTTCCGGAGTTCGCCGACCGGATCCTCCTGGACACCTCCGCCGCGTCCCTGCGCGGCCACGACGTGGTGTTCCTCGCCCTGCCCCACGGCCAATCGGGCGCTCTCGCGGCCGAGTTGGAGCCCGGCACCCTGGTCGTGGACTGCGGAGCCGACTTCCGGCTGCGGGACCCGGCGGCCTGGGAGCGGTTCTACGGCAGCGCCCACGCCGGCACCTGGCCCTACGGACTGCCGGAACTGCCGGGTGCACGCGCGGAGTTGAAGGGGGCCACCCGGATCGCCGTTCCCGGCTGCTACCCCACCGCGGTCACCCTGGCCCTGTTCACCGCCTACGCGGCGCACCTGGTCGAGCCCGAAGCCGTCATCGTCGCCGCCAGCGGCACCTCCGGTGCCGGACGCGCCCTCAGGACGCACCTGCTCGGCACCGAAGTGATGGGCTCCATGAGCCCGTACGGAGTCGGCGGCGGCCACCGGCACACCCCGGAGATCGCCCAGAACCTGTCCCGCACGGCGGGCACCGACGTGACGGTCTCCTTCACGCCCACCCTGGCGCCCATGCCCCGGGGCATCCTCGCCACCTGCTCGGCCCGGCTGAGCCCGGCCGCGGAGGCGCTCGCGGAGGACGACGTGCGCGCCGTGTTCGAAGCCGCGTACGCCGACAGGCCGTTCGTCCGGCTGCTGCCGCCCGGCCAATGGCCCACCACCGCAGCCGTCCTCGGCTCGAACACCGCCCAGGTGCAGATCGCCGTGGACCCGGACGCCCGCAGGCTGATCTGCGTGAGCGCCATCGACAACCTGACGAAGGGCACCGCCGGTGGCGCGGTGCAGAGCATGAACATCGCCCTCGGCCTGCCGGAACGGCTGGGCCTGCCCACGAATGGAGTGGCTCCGTGAGTGTGACCGCCGCCCGGGGATTCCTTGCCGGCGCTGTGCGCGCCGGCATCAAGGAGTCCGGTGACCCGGACCTGGCCCTGGTGGTGAACCGGGGGCCGTCCCGCGCCGCCGCCGGTGTCTTCACCTCGAACCGCGTGCAGGCCGCGCCCGTCCGCTGGTCCCGCCGCGCGCTCGCCGACGGGCGGATCTCCGCCGTGGTCCTCAACTCCGGTGGCGCGAACGCCTGTACGGGCCCTGGTGGTGCGGAAGACGCCCTGGCGATGGCGGTACGCACCGCACTGGCCGTGGAGGTCACCCCCGACGAGGTCGCGGTGTGCTCCACCGGCCTCATCGGCGTCCGGCTGCCGATGGACCGGGTGACGGCCGGCATCGCCGCCGCCGCCGACCGGCTGTCGCCCGAGGGCGGCGAGGAGGCCGCCGTCGCGATCAAGACGACGGACTCCGTCCACAAGACGTCGGTGGCCTCCGGCCCCGGCTGGACGGTGGGAGGCATGGCGAAGGGCGCCGGGATGCTCGCCCCCGGCCTCGCCACCATGCTGGTCGTCCTGACCACGGACGCCGACGCGAGCGCCGAAGTGCTCGACGCCGCGCTGCGCGAGGCGGTGCGCACCACGTTCGACCGGGTGGACTCGGACGGCTGCATGTCCACCAACGACACCGTGCTGCTGCTCGCCTCGGGCAGCTCGGGCATCGCGCCCGGACCCGCCGAGCTCACCGCGGCCGTGCACGCCGTGTGCCGGGACCTGGCGCTCCAGCTGGTGGCGGACGCCGAGGGCGCGTCCAAGGAGATCGAGGTGGCCGTCGTCGGTGCGGCCTCGGAAGCGGACGCCGTGGAGGTGGGCCGCTCGGTGGCCCGCAACAACCTCCTCAAGTGCGCGCTGCACGGCGAGGACCCCAACTGGGGCCGGGTGCTGTCCGCGATCGGCACCACGTCGGCCGTCTTCGACGCGGACCGGCTGGACGTGGCGATCAACGGCGTCTGGGTGTGCCGGGACGGCGCCGCAGGAGAGTCGCGGGACAAGGTCGACCTGTCCGGCCGCCGGATCGGCATCACCGTGGACCTGCGCTCCGGCGACTCCTCGGCCGTCATCTGGACCAACGACCTGACGGCCGAGTACGTGCACGAGAACAGCGCCTACAGCTCGTGAACGGGGTCGGGATGACGGCGGAGACGACGACGGAGACGACGGCGCACATGCAGACTCAGAAGCAGGCGCAGGCGCAGGCCCCCCGGGACCTGCCCTGGCTGGAGCAGCTCCAAGGCCGGACGGTCGTCGTCAAGTTCGGCGGCAACGCCATGGCGGACCCGTCCGCGCACCGGACGTTCGCCCAGGACGTCGTGGAGCTCTGGCACGCGGGCCTGCGGCCCGTCGTCGTCCACGGCGGCGGGCCCCAGATCAGCGCACTGCTCGACCGGCTCGGCCTGGAGGTGCGCTTCGAGGCCGGGCTGCGGGTGACCACGCCGGAGACCATGGACGTGGTGCGCATGGTGCTCACCGGCCAGGTCCAGCGCGAACTGGTCGGCGCCATCAACGCCCACGGGCCGTTCGCCGTGGGCCTGTCGGGCGAGGACGCCCACACGATGACCGCCGTCCGGCGCCCGGCCTGGGTGGACGGGCTGCCGGTGGACATCGGCCAGGTCGGCGACATCGTGGACGTGGACGGCAGTGCCATCGCCGCACTCCTGGAGCAGGGCCGCATCCCCGTGGTCTCACCCGTCGCGCGCGGCGAGGACGGCCAGGTCTACAACGTCAACGCCGACCTCGCGGCCTCGGCGCTGGCCGTGGCCCTCGGGGCCGACCGGCTCGTGGTGATGACCGACGTCGAGGGGCTGTACGCGGACTGGCCGCACAGCACCGAGGTGATCGACCGCCTGACGGCCGGTGAGCTGGACGCCCTGCTCCCGGAGCTCGCCAGCGGCATGCTCCCCAAGATGGAGGGCTGCCTGCGCGCCGTACGCGCCGGCGTCGCCCGGGCGCAGGTCATCGACGGCCGGGTGCCGCACGCGCTGCTGCGCGGAGTCTTCACCGATGACGGACCCGGCACCACGGTGGTGCCGGACGAGGAGCCCGGCCCGCAGGGGCCCGGCGGCGACGAGGGGGACGGCGCGTGACCGCCGACAGCACGAGGACACCGCTCGCCGACCGCTGGAGCGCGGTGATGATGGACACCTACGGCACCCCCGCGCTGGCCCTGGTCAGGGGCGAGGGCAGCACGGTCTGGGACGAGGACGGCCGCGCGTTCACGGACTTCACCGGCGGGATCGCGGTCAACGCCCTCGGGCACGCCCACCCGGCCCTGGTCTCGGCCGTCCAGGACCAGGTGGCCCGGCTCGGCCACGTGTCGAACCTGTTCGTCTCGGAGCCGGCCGTCGCGCTGGCGGAACGGCTGCTGGCCCTGCTGGAGCGGCCGGGCCGGGTGTTCTTCGCCAACTCGGGCGCGGAGGCGGTCGAGGCCGCCTTCAAGATCGCCCGCCGGACCGGGCGCCCGCACCTGGTCGCGACGGAGGGCGGGTTCCACGGGCGCACCATGGGGGCGCTGGCCCTCACCGGACAGCCGCCCAAGCGCGCCCCCTTCCTGCCGCTGCCCGGGGAGGTCACGCACGTTCCCTACGGGGACGCGCAGGCGCTCCGCGCGGCCGTCACGGAGCAGACGGCCGCGGTCCTCCTCGAACCCCTGCAGGGCGAGGCCGGGGTCGTCCCGGCCCCCCGGGGCTACCTGCGGGCGGCCCGCGAGATCACCCGTGCCACGGGCACCCTGCTCGTCCTGGACGAGGTGCAGACCGGGATCGGTCGCACCGGCCACTGGTTCGCGCACCAGGCGGAGCCAGGAGCGGAGCCGGACGTGATCACCCTGGCCAAGGGGCTGGGCGGCGGCCTGCCGATCGGCGCCACGGTCGCCTTCGGCGCCGCCGCCGGACTGCTGACCCCCGGTCAGCACGGATCCACCTTCGGGGGCAACCCGGTCGCGTGCGCGGCCGGGCTCGCCGTCCTGGAGACCATCGAGAAGGAAGGGCTGCTCGCGCATGCCACGCGGGTGGGGGAGCGGCTGAGGCGCGGCATCGAAGCTCTGGAACACCCCTTGGTCCGCGAAGTGCGGGGCGCCGGCCTGCTCCTGGGCATCGCCCTCGCCGAGCCGGTCGCCGCACGGGTCCAGCGGGCCGCGCAGGACGCCGGGTTCCTCGTGAACGCGGCGGGCGCGGACGTCGTACGGCTGGCTCCCGCCCTGACGCTGCCGCAGGAGCGGGCCGATGCCCTGGTGGCGGCGCTGCCCGCGATCCTCGACGCCGCGTAGGACCGGCGGCCGGTTACCGGAGGCACGGCTCGGGGCGGGCCCTTCAGGGGGCCCGCCCCTTCGTCTGGGCGGTCTTCGCCGGCTACAGGGCGCGGGACAGGACGCGTGCGCCCCGGCCGGGGTCCAGGGACTGCGCCCAGTCGGCCGGCGCCAGGCTCGGGCAGGCCGGGAGGAACCCGTGGCGGAGGAAGAGGCGGCCGCTGCCGGTGGTCGCCGTGAACAGCTCCGACAGGGAGCGCGTACGGGCCCGGGCGAACGCCGCGTGCAGCAGTCGGGCGCCCATGCCCGTGCCCTGCCGGTGGGCGGCGACGCAGAAGTTGTACAGCACGCCGGCGGTGGGGTGTTCGCGCAACCCGAGGCAGCCTTCGAGGGTCCCGTCGGGCGCCTGGGCGACGAGGAAGTCGGACGCCCGGGAGAGGTAGAGGGAGAGCGGGCGTTCGCGCAGCGCCCCCGCGTGGACGAACGGCCGGGAAAGGGCGGCGAGCGCAGGGCCGTCGTCCCGGCGGGCCGGGCGCACCGAGAACTCGGGGACCTCGTGCCACCGGGGTGCGGGGGTGCGGGGCGACAGGGTGGCGTGCGCGGCGGCAGGGGGCAGCGTGGCCGTGGTCAAGGTGTTCCTTCCTCGGTTCCGCCGTGTGCGGGTGCGGGGGCAGGGCCTCCCGGCGGAACGGTCTAGGTAAGGTTAGCCTTACCTAGCTAAAGGAGCCAAGTCGGCGCGTACGGACGGCGCGTGCGGCCACGTAGCCGGGAAAGGCGGGCACGTCGGCGACGGTCCATCCCGGCGGAGCCGAGGCGGTGGCGCCGGTGCCCACGTAGGTCAGGGTCGGGTTCCCGCCGAGTCCGATGCCGACTCCCTTGAGGTAGGCCTCCTTCCGGGACCAGCAGCGGGCCACCGCGGCGGGGCGCTCGCCGGCCGGCAGCGCCGACAGCTCGGCGCGTTCGTCGGGATGGAGGACCTCCGCCAGTTCGGAGGAGACCTGGGCCGCCAGCTCGGGGGCCGGCCGCCGCTCGATGTCGACGCCGACCGGACCGTCCGCGAAGGTCACCAGGACGGCGTCCCCCGCATGGGACAGCGAGAAGTGCAGCGGTGCGTCGGTCACGGCCGGCCGGCCGTGCGGTCCGCCGCAGCCGGGGCAGGGCTCGCGGAAGAACCGCACCTGCGCCGGGTCCCGGCCGAGCCGGTCGCCCAGCAACTGCCGCAGCGCGACGTGCGCGACCCGGTACTGGTCACGGTCGGCGTCGCGCCTGAACCCCTGGAGCCGGACCCGCTCGGTGTCGTCGAGCATCCCCTCCAACTCCCGCGCCCGCTCCGCGTACAGGCTCACCCGCACCGCCCACAGCCCCGGTTCGGGCGAGCTGATCCAGGGCTGCGCCGAGCCGTCGGTGCCCGGAACCGGCTCCGCCGCGGCAGCCGTCATCCGCACGGGCGGCCGGGGTAATCGACGCCCTCGGGCACCCCGGCCTCGCGCATCCGGCACAGGACTTCCCCGAGGACCGCGTCGTCCACGTCGACGGGCATGTTGAACTCCCGGTCGAAGACGAAGGAGTCGCCCGCGCCCGCGTGCCAGATCACCCAGCGCGGCGGCATCTCGGGCACCTCCCACAGCGGGGAGAACCGTTCCAGGACGTTCACCTGATTGCTCACAGCTTTCCTTCGTTCGTTGCTTCGTTTCCGTCGACGAAGGTGTCCACGACCTCGATGGCGCCGATCCGGGAGGGATCGACGGACCGCGGGTCGTCGCCCAGGACGACCAGGTCGGCGCGCTTCCCCGGGGCGAGGCTGCCGGCGCTGTCGTCCCACCGGCAGGCGTACGCACCGGCGACCGTGTAGGCGCGCAGCGCCTCCTCGACGGTGATCGCCTCGTCCGGCCCGATCGGCCGCCCGGAGGCGGAGGTGCGTTCGACCATGAACTGGATCGCCCGCAGCGGAGCCCCGTCGGTGACGGGCCGGTCCGAACTCCCCACGAGGGTCACCCCGTGGTCCAGGAACCCGCGCCCCCGGTACATCCAGGGGGCCCGCTCCTCACCCATCACGTCCGCGTAGTCGTCCCCGAAGGAGTGCAGGAAGGTCGGCTGGACGACCGCGCTGACGCCCAGGCGCGCGAAGCGCGGGAGCTGGTCGGGGCGGATCAGTCCGGCGTGCTCGATCCGGTGCCGCGCGTCCGGGCGGGGCAGCAGCCGCTGCGCCTGCTCCAGCGCGTCGAGCGCGAGGTCGGCGGCGCGGTCCCCGATGGCGTGGACGGCGAGCTGCCAGCCGGCGAGGTGACCGTCCACGATCAGTCGGGTGAGGCGCTCGGGGTCGTCCTGGAGCTGGCCGGTGTGCTCGGTGCCCGCGTACGGGGCCGTGAGCGCGGCGGTACGGGCCATCATGCCGCCGTCGGTATAGATCTTGAGCGCGCCCAGCGACAGCCAGTCGTCACCGAATCCGGTGCGCATGCCCAGGTCCAGGGCGCGGGGGAAGCCGTCCTCCCGGTGCGCCTCGCGCGGCCGCAACGTATCGCCGGCCGGCATGAGCTGGACCCGCAGCGGCAGCCGTCCCTGGTCCCGCAGCAGCTGGTAGGCGCCGAGTTCCACCGGGCTGTGGCCGAGCAGCCCGCCCCCGATGCCCGCCTCGGCGACGGCGGTCACGCCTTCGGCGAGGCAGGTCCGGGCCGCGCGCTCGACGGCGTCGGCGATCTCGGCCTGCCCGTACGGCAGCCGCAGCCGCCGCGCGGCGGTCATGGCCGCCTCGGCGAGGAAGCCGTCCTGGTGCGGGACTTCGGCGGGCAGCAGCCCCAGTACGGCACTGTTCACGACGCATCCGTGGCCGGAGTCGTGCATCAGGAACACCTTGCGCCCGCGACTGACCGTATCCAGCTCGCCGGCGGTCAGGTGCCGCCCCAGGGCCCGCTGGTCATAGCCCATGACGTCGACCCAGGCCCCGTCCCCGCCCGCCGAGCGGGAGACCGCCTCCGCCACCACCGCCAGCACGTCCTCGACCCGCTCGCACGGGGCGACGCTCGGGGTGCTCTGCTTCAGCCCGGTCCAGGCCAGGTGCACATGGCTGTCGATGAACCCGGGCAGCACGGTGGCGCCCTGCAGATCGACGACCTCCCGGGCGGGCAGCGAGGCGACGTCCTCGTCGAGCCCCACGATCCGCCCCCGCCAGATCCCCAGCTCACGGGCGAAGGGACGGTCGGGGTCCATGGTGATGATGTTCGCGTTGATCAACCTCGAACACAGCATGGGCAGTCCGTCCGTCACAGGGTCGGCCGGACCGCCACGGCGGGGGTACGGGCCGCGCGCCGTCGACAGCCATCCGACTTAGGTAAGCCTAACCGAATGCTCGGCGCATGGTCAACGCGCGGAGCGCCGCCGGAGTGGCGATCCGGTGCGCGATGCGGTGCGCGATGCGGTGCGGTGAGTGTGCCGATCTCCAACTTCGGGTAGGTGTACAGGATTTGCTTCACTTCCATCCGGCTGCATGGGTATCGTTGATTCCAGCGTGGTGCGAGGCACCGCTGTGACGTGTGGCTCCGGGAATGTTCCTGGAGGCCCTGAGGGCCCGGTGGTTGAGGGCTCGGAGGGGCGGCGGCTAGTCCGGGTGGTACCTCCCATGAGGTCTGATCCCGGACCGTGCGGCAACCGGCGCCGGCGGAGTCGACCGGCCCGTCGCGCGGTAGTGAGCACCCCGCGCCCGTACCCCTTCCCGGAGGCGGTGCGGACAGGCCCCGGCAATGGCGTCCGGACCAGCCCGCACGTGCCTGCGGAGTTGATTCCCCATGTCTCCTGAGAACGGCGCGACGCCCCACCGCGACTACGAGGTCGACGACGGCGGTGACGGCTCCACGAGCATCCACTTCGCCGCCTTAGGGATCGACCGTCACCACCGCCCCGCCGCCGAGCGGCTCTGGCGGGAGTTCCGCGAGGAACTCGCAGTGGACCGCCGCCTCCTGATCCCGACCTCGGTCGCCCTGCACGCCGTCGAACTCGCCGGACCCCGGGGCCGGTTCCACCGGTCGCGGAGCAGCAGCCCCGAGTTCCACCGGCGGCACACCCAGGAGGTCGTCCTCCGGGGACTCCGTGTCATCGCCACGTTTCCCGGCGTCCGGGTCCACGCCGTCCACCGCGAGACGACCGACTACGCGCGGGACCGCCCCGCGCTCTTCGCCGCCCTCGCGCACGACCTGAACGCCGAGCTGGCCGGGGACGGTACGTACGGCCGGCTGATCGTGGACGGCGACGGGAGGGAGGCCGCGCTCCGGGGTGCCCACCGGACGCTCCCCCCGGAGGGCCGGTACCTCGTCGGCGATCCGGTGTTCGAGCCCGCCCCCACCCGCGACCTGCTGCAGGCCGCCGACTTCCTCGCGTACGCGGCCTACCAGGCCGTCGCCAGGAAGGAGCCCCGCAGGTTCATGTGGGACTGGTTCGCCGAGACGTTCCCGGACGCCGACGGGCCCCGCGCCCGCTGAGCGGCGCGAAAACGAAAGGGACTGGGCCCCGGACGGATCCGGGGCCCAGCCGGGCAGGACCTGGGAGCCCGCACGAGGCGGGGCCAGAACCGCAATTCCAGTCTCCCATACCGACCTGACAAGAGGAGTGGCTCCATGCCCGCATCCCCACCCAACCCCCCGGCTTCGCCGATCGTCGTCGACTGGGGCAAAGAGCAGGTCGAGGTGTCCACCGTCGACCGGGAGCTCCCCGAACCCTCCGCCATGGACGACCGGAGCAAGCTGGTCAAGGCGGGCCTGAACAGCTCCCTGGTCTCGCTGCCCGAGGACGCCTGGCACGCCGTGGCCCGGGGGGCCGTCACGCCGGAGACGGTGGCCCTCCAACTGCGCGAGTCGCAGGACGCCCGCGCCGGGCTGCTCCTCGAGGAGCACGTGGACGGGGCGACCCTGAGGTCCGTGCACTCCAGGCTCTGGCTGTCGGAGATCTTCCCGGCCATCCAGCCGCGCACCGGCCAGGAACTGCTCGGGGTCGAGGACCCCCGGGTCGAAGGAGTCGCCGAGGACGGCAGCCCGCAGGCGATCCTCCGCTACCGGTACGAGAGCCCCGCGCACCTCAGGCGGCACGTGAAGCAGACCATCTCCGCCACCCTCTACAAGAACTCCTACACCGAGTCGATCCTTGCCCGCCGGGTGACCCGTGCGCTGATCGTGCACCCGGTCGTCTACGAGTTCGACGACGGCTCCGAACCGGTCTACGGCCTGATCGCGCGGGACGGGATCACCCGGCTGGCGAGTGCGTGGAACGTGCTCGCGGGACCGGAGAGCGACCCCGAGGACGTCGGGACGCTGGCGGCCGACGTGCTCGTGGCCGAGCAGCGGCCGTCCGCGAACGACCCGGTCAAGCCGTTGACCCAGCGGATGGCGCTGGCCCGGGAGAACTGGCGAAAGACCCAGCGGACGCTGTTCACCAAGACGATCGCCTCCGTGGCCGTGGACGAGGCGCCGCCCCTGGCGGCGATCCAGATCGCACAGTCCTACGTCGTGCCCGCACACATCACGGTCGGCGTACGGGCGCACGACCGGGAGGACTCGCTCAACGCCGAGGAGGTGTTCGACGACGCGCTGCGCTCGATCCTGGCCTCCGTGCACGTGGAGTTCAAGCCGTGGGACAGCTCCGCGCAGAACGTCGAGGTCGTCAGCCGGGCCCTCAAGCGCGTCCTCCTGGGCCGGAAGCAGGACGGACTCGAAGCGGTCTACGAACTGGCCGTCGGGCGGCGGAAGGCCAAGGACGCCCCCGAGGTGTACGGGGATCCCCGGATGCCCGGCACCGGACTGTGGCGTGCCGTGCGACTGCTGCACACCCTGACGCGGCCGGCCATCTCGGACGAACTGAGGAACCGGGCCAAGGAGATCAAGGGTGAGCGCAGGATGACGGACAAGGGGTACGCCAGCTTGCTCGGCCCCATCGTCGACCATCCGTGGCGGTCCACGAAGATGTCCGTCGCCCAGCAGGCCCGGAACGCGTGGTCCAACGGCGGTGTCCTCTTCAAGGAGGTCCTCGTCGACGGCTGGGTCCCCATAGTGACCGATGACTTCACGGGGCTCGTCGAGCCCGCGCTCGGGGGGAGCCAGGACGCCCGTCTCACACTTGCCCTGGCCGGCGGCACCGCTCTGATCGCCGACAAGATCCTCACCCGGAACGTGGGGTCGGGGGTCGGCGCGTACAGGGCGCCCGGAAAGGTCCCCTTCCGTTCCGACGTGCACAAGGTCATCGAGGGGTTGGCCAAGGAGGACAACGCGCTCGGACTCTGGACGCTGGCCCTGGCCGCCCAGCGCTTCGAGGACGGCCGACTGCCCCGGAACTCGGGGACGAAGCAGGCGCTGGGCCTGCCCGGCGATCCCCACTCCGCAGCCGACGCCGAGTACCAGCACCTGGTGGTCGACCTGGAGGCAGAGGACCGCGTCCTGCGGGAGGACGGCGAGCCGGTCCTGCTGCTGGAATGGGACGTCGTCGTGGCCTCCGACCCGAAGAAGGCGGCGCTGCTCCTCGACCCGCCGGAGGACGAGGACGTGGAGGACGAGGAGGACGACGACCAGGACGATGAAGACTGGACGCACGGCCACCGGGCGGGCGGTGCGGGCGACGGGGCGGTCGGATCCGGGGCGACGGGGTCCCCGAGGGACATCTCCGATGTGCGCCGTGAGTTCAAGGACTTCCTGTCCACCGCCAGGATCCGCCTCGACGAGCTGCAAGGGCTGGCGGAGGGCGTGACGCTTCCCTTGATGTTCGGCATGAAGGACAACTGGATCGAGCTGCGTGAAATGGCCCTTCACGTCCAGAACGTGATCGAGAACCACAAGGGCGACTACACGCAGGACGAGCCCGAAGAGGGCTGAGCGCACGCGACGGCCGGGACGGATCCCCAGGGATCCGTCCCGGCCGTCGTCGTACGGGCGGCTACACAGGCAGGCCCGTCGGTTCCTTGATGCGCTTCATGATGATCTGGGAGTTGACCTCCGTGACGCCCGAGAGGGCCGTCAGCTGCTCGATCCAGAGGCGTTCGTACGCGCGGAGGTCCGCCACCGCGATGCGCAGGAGACAGCCGGGGCTGCCGAAGAGGCGGTAGGCCTCGATGACGTCGGGGATGTCCTGGAGGGCCGCTTCGAAGGCTTCGACGGCCTCGCGGTCGCGGCGGACCTCCACGGAGACCAGGACCTCGAAGCCGCGGCCCACGGCTTCGGGGGAGATCACCGCGCGGTAGCCCTGGATGATCCCTTCCTCTTCGAGCTGGCGGACCCGGCGCATGCAGGGGGAGGGGGTGAGGCCCACGCGCTGGGCGAGCTCCTGGTTGCTGAGCCGGCCGTCGGCCTGGAGCTCGCGCAAGATTTCTTTGTCGATCGCGTCCATTGCGCAATTATCACTCAGGTTTTATTGCGGGGTGGGGCCAAATCGCAATCGCATTGCGCGTAGATCGGCCTACCATTGCCGTTTGTAGAAAATCTGTGCGGGCCGTTTCGGGCTGTGTGAGGGAAGGGTCGGGGTCATGGGACGCATCGTCGTGATCAGTACGGGCGGGACGATAGCCAGCCGCTGGCAGGGTTCCGGTTTTGCGGCCGATGCGGACGGGGCCGAGGTCATGGCCACCGCTCCGCTGCCGGAGGGTGTGAGCGTCGAGGTCGTCGACCTGTTCAGCGTCAACAGCCCCCGGCTGACCACCGCGCACCAGCTGACCCTGCTGCGGACCGTGCACGAGGTGCTCGCCGACCCGGGTGTGGACGGGGTCGTCGTCACGCACGGCACCGACACGCTGGAGGAGTCGGCGTTCCTGCTGGACCTGCACCACCACGACGCGCGTTCCGTGGTGTTCACCGGTTCGCAGCGGCCCATGGGGGCGGCGGACGGGGACGGTCCCGGGAATCTCTACGATGCCCTGCTGACCGCGTCGAAGACGCGCGGGCTCGGCGTCCTGATCACGTTCGCGGGCCGGGTGCACGCGGCCCGCGGGACCGTGAAGGCGCAGGCGGTGGCGCTCGACGCCTTCGCCGACCCGTCGAAGGAACTGCTGGGGAAGGTCGGTTTCGGCAAGGTCACCGTGCTGCGGACGCCGGTGCGGCCGGAGCCGCTGCCGTTGCCCGCGATGCCGGAGGCGCCGGAAGGGCCGCCGCGGGTGGACGTCGTCGTGCACCACGTGAGCGGTGACGCGGTGCTGCTGAACGCCGCGGTGGCGGCGGGAGCGCGCGGGATCGTGCTGGTCGGGACGGGCGCGGGCAACGCGACGCCGGAGGTCGTCGACGCGGTGAAGGCGGCCGTCGCGGACGGCGTGCTGGTGGCGTTGACCACGCGGGTCGCGGCCGGGCCGGTGACGGAGATCTACACCCACGGGGGTGCGGTGGACCTGGTCGCGGCCGGGGCCGTGCCGACGGGGACCCTGCGGGCGCCGCAGGCGCGGGTCGCCGTGCTGGCGGCGTTGCTCTCCGAGGGGGATGCGGAGGAGCGGGGCCGGGTGCTGCGGCGGGTGCTGGCCAGCGGCGGGTCCGTGCTGGTTCCCGCCTGACCCCGGCGGGGCTGGATCATGAGTCGGTGAACGCCGCCAGGAGGCGGTCTGCCGCCAGGGTCGGGGTCAGGGTGCCGGCCCGGACCGCCGATTCCAGGGTGGGGGCCAGGTCCCGTACCGCCGTGTTCGAGCGGAGGCGCTCCAGGAGTTCGTCGTGGACCATCGACCAGGTCCACTCCACCTGCTGGGCCGCCCGCTTCGACGCCAGGCGGCCGCCCGCCTCCAGGAGCACGCGGTGCTGTTCCAGGCGGTTCCAGACCTCCTCCAGACCCGTGGATTCCCGGGCGCTGCAGGTCAGGACCGGCGGGGTCCACGCGGCGTCGGCCGGGTGCATCAGGCGCAGCGCGCTCGACAGTTCGCGCGCCGCGGACTTCGCGTCGCGCTCGTGCGGGCCGTCCGCCTTGTTGACGGCGAGGACGTCGGCCAGCTCCAGGACGCCCTTCTTGATGCCCTGGAGCCCGTCGCCCGTGCGGGCGAGGGAGAGGAGCAGGAAGGAGTCGACCATTCCGGCGACCGTCGTCTCCGACTGGCCCACGCCCACCGTTTCGACGAGGACCACGTCGTAGCCCGCCGCCTCCATCACGATGATCGATTCCCGGGTGGCCTTCGCCACCCCGCCCAGCGTCCCCGCCGACGGGGACGGGCGGACGAAGGCCGCGGGGTCCACGGAGAGGCGTTCCATACGGGTCTTGTCGCCCAGGATGGAGCCGCCCGTACGGGTGGAGGACGGGTCGACGGCCAGGACCGCCACCCGGTGGCCCAGCCCCGTCAGCAAGGTGCCGAAGGCATCGATGAAGGTGGACTTCCCGACGCCCGGCACCCCGCTGATGCCGATGCGGCGCGCCCGCCCCGAGTGGGGCAGGAGTTCCGTCAGCAGGCTCTGGGCCAGGGCCCGGTGCGCGGGCAGGGTGGACTCGACGAGGGTGATCGCGCGCGCGACGAACGCGCGCTTCCCGTCGAGTACGCCCTTCGTGTAGGCGGTGATGTCGATCCTGGGTGGCACGGCGGCGCCTACAGCTCGTGACCCAGGTCCGCGGCGAGCCGCGTCACCAGGTCGTGCGCCGCGTCCGGGATGACCGTGCCGGGCGGGAACACCGCCGTCGCCCCCATCTCGAGGAGGGTCGGGACGTCCGCGGGAGGGATGACCCCGCCCACGACGATCATGATGTCCTCGCGGCCCTCCGCGGCGAGCGCCTCGCGCAGCGCCGGTACGAGGGTCAGGTGCCCGGCGGCCAGCGAGGAGACGCCGACCACGTGCACGTCGGCCTCCACGGCCTGGCGGGCCACTTCCTCGGGGGTCTGGAACAGCGGGCCGACGTCCACGTCGAAGCCCAGGTCGGCGAAGGCGGTCGCGATCACCTTCTGGCCGCGGTCGTGCCCGTCCTGGCCCATCTTGCAGACCAGGATGCGCGGCCGGCGGCCCTCCGACTCCTCGAACCGGTCGACGAGCGCGCGGGTGCGCTCCAGGGACGGGGACTCGCCTGCTTCGGTTCGGTACACACCCGAGATCGTACGGATCTGGCTCGCGTGCCGCCCGTACACCTTCTCCAGGGCGTCCGAGATCTCGCCCACCGTGGCCTTCGCGCGCGCCGCGTCCACCGCCAGCGCGAGGAGGTTGCCGTCCCCGCGCTCGGCCGCGTTGGTCAGCGCCCTCAGGGTGTCCTGGGTGACCGCCTCGTCGCGCTCCTCGCGCAGCCGCCGGAGCTTGGCGATCTGCTGGGAGCGGACGGAGGAGTTGTCGACCTTGAGGACGTCGATCTGCTCGTCCGTCGCCACCCGGTACTTGTTGACGCCGATCACCGGCTGGCGGCCCGAGTCGATACGGGCCTGCGTGCGGGCCGCAGCCTCCTCCACGCGGAGCTTGGGGATGCCCGCGTCGATGGCCTGCGCCATGCCGCCGGCCGCCTCGACCTCCTGGATGTGCTGCCAGGCCCGGCGCGCCAGGTCGTACGTCAGCTTCTCGACGTACGCGCTGCCGCCCCACGGGTCGATGGACCGGCAGGTGCCCGACTCCTGCTGGAGGAGGAGCTGGGTGTTGCGGGCGATGCGCGCCGAGAAGTCCGTCGGCAGCGCGAGGGCCTCGTCCAGGGCGTTGGTGTGCAGCGACTGGGTGTGGCCCTGGGTCGCCGCCATCGCCTCGATGCACGTGCGCGTGACGTTGTTGAAGACGTCCTGCGCCGTCAGGGACCAGCCCGAGGTCTGCGAATGGGTGCGCAGGGAAAGGGACTTGGCGTTCTTCGGGTCGAACTGCTTGACCAGGCGCGCCCAGAGGAGGCGGGCCGCACGCAGCTTCGCCACCTCCATGAAGAAGTTCATGCCGATCGCCCAGAAGAAGGACAGGCGCGGTGCGAAGGCGTCCACGTCCAGGCCGACGGCCTGGCCCGCCCGCAGGTACTCCACGCCGTCCGCGAGGGTGTACGCCAGCTCCAGGTCGGCCGTGGCTCCGGCCTCCTGGATGTGGTAGCCCGAGATCGAGATGGAGTTGTAGCGGGGCATCTTCTGCGAGGTGAAGGCGAAGATGTCGGAGATGATCCGCATCGAGGGCTTCGGCGGATAGATGTAGGTGTTGCGGACCATGAACTCTTTGAGGATGTCGTTCTGGATGGTCCCGGCGAGCTTGTCGGGGGAGACGCCCTGCTCCTCCGCCGCCACGATGTAGAGGGCGAGGACCGGCAGCACGGCGCCGTTCATCGTCATCGACACCGTCATCTTGTCCAGCGGGATGCCGTCGAAGAGCTGGCGCATGTCGTAGATCGAGTCGATCGCCACGCCCGCCATGCCGACGTCGCCCGTCACCCGCGGGTGGTCGCTGTCGTAGCCGCGGTGCGTGGGCAGGTCGAAGGCGATCGACAGCCCCTTCTGGCCGGACGCGAGGTTGCGCCGGTAGAAGGCGTTGGACTCCTCGGCCGTGGAGAAGCCCGCGTACTGCCGGATCGTCCAGGGCTGGTTGACGTACATCGTCGGGTACGGGCCGCGCAGGTACGGGGCCACACCCGGGTAGGTGTGGAGGAAGTCCAGGCCCTCCAGGTCGCGGCCCGTGTACAGGGGCTGTACGCCGATCCCCTCGGGGGTCTCCCACAGCAGGTCGGCGGGGGTGGTCCCGGTGGACTCCTTGACCGCCGTGCGCCACTGGTCCTCGGAACCGGCCGCCGGGGCCGCACCGTCCAGCGGGAGTTCGGAGAAATCGGGGATGCGGGGGGTGCTCACTGCGCGACTCCCATCCGGTCGAGTACGGAGGACAGCACGGCGACCGCGTCGCAGCCGGCGAAGACGTACTCGTCCACGGCCGCCGCGGCGGTACCGGGCTTGCCCGCGAGGAACAGGGTCGTCGCGCCGGCCGAGCGCAGGGCCGCGGCCACCGCCTCGGCCTGCTCCTCGTACAGCGCGTCGCTGGAGCACAGCACGGCCATGCCGTCGGCGCCGCTCGCCGCGTAGGCCGCCGCCGCCGTCTCCGGGGTCACCGACACCGGGTCGTGGACCGGGGTGATGCCGCCCGCCTGGAACAGGTTCGAGGCGAAGGTGGCGCGGGCGGTGTGCGCGGCCGCCGGGCCCAGGGCCGCCAGGAAGACGGTGGGCCGGGCCCCCGTCGCCGCCAGGTGTACGTCGCTGCGCGCGCGCAGGGCCTCGTACGCCTCGTCGCGCCGCACGCGCGGCAGTCCGCCGGTGAGCGGGGCCGGCGCGGGTTCCCGTACGACCGGCTTCTCCGAGAGGTGCGGGAACTCGCTGACTCCGGTGACGGGTTCGCGCCGGGTGGCCAGCTTCTTCGAGCGCGCGGCCCAGGTGGCGGCGAGGCGGTCGGCGACCAGGCCGGAACGCAGGGCGGCGGCCTGGCCGCCCGCCTTCTCGACGGTCTGGAAGAACTCCCAGGCGGCGTGCGCGAGTTCGTCGGTGAGCTGCTCGACGTAGTACGAGCCGCCGGCCGGGTCGATCACGCGGGCCAGGTGGGACTCCTCCAGCAGGATGGTGGAGGTGTTGCGGGAGATGCGCCGGGCGAACGCGTCGGGCAGACCCAGCTCCTGGTCGAACGGGAGCACGGTGACCGCGTCGGCGCCGCCCACGCCCGCCGCCATGCAGGCGACGGTGGTGCGCAGCATGTTCACCCACGGGTCGCGGCGGGTCATCATCACCGGCGAGGTCACGGCGTGCTGGCGCTGGGCGCCGGCCCCCGGAGCCCCGCAGGCCTCGGCGATCCGCGCCCACAGCCGGCGGGCGGCCCGCAGCTTGGCGATGGTGAGGAACTGGTCGGCGGTGGCGGCGTAGCGGAACTCCAGCTCGCCGAAGGCCGCTTCGGCCGTCAGGCCCGCTTCGGTGAGGGCGCGCAGGTAGGCGACCCCGGTGGCCAGGGAGAGCCCCAGCTCCTCGGCGGCGCTGCCGCCCGCCTCGTGGTAGGGCAGGGCGTCGACGGTCAGGGCGCGTACGTGGGGCCAGGCGGCGGTGTCCGCGGCGAGCGCGGCGGCCTCCGCCAGGTCCAGGGCCTCACCCGTCCGGGCCTCGTGGCCCAGCGGGTCGGCGCCCAGCGAAGCGTGGGCGGCCTCGGGGGCCACCGCGCGCTCGGCGTACAGCGCGAGCAAGGCCCGCGCGGCCTCGGCGAATTGGGCTCCGGGGTCCAGGGAGACGGGCGCCAGGTCGAGGTAGACCCCCTCCAGCGCACGGCCCAGGCCCTCCGCGGGGAGGCCGGCGTCGCCCACGGCCAGCCACAGCGAGGTGGTGCCGTTCTCCAGGTCGGCCAGGGCCGCGTCGTTCACCCGTACGGGGTCACTGCCCGCGATGCGCTGGCGCACGTCCCAGCCCGAGGCGGCGCCTCCCTCGGGGCGGCCGCCCCGTACGAAGGGGGCAAACCCTGGGAACCCAGAGAAACCGGTATCGGGCGCGGTTTCGGGCGCGGTGTACAGCGGGCGGGTGGTGAGCCCGTCCTCGAGTTTCGTGGACAACGCGTCTTCCGCTGCCTCGCCGGATACTTCCTTGCCCGACTTGCGCAGCACGCCCTCTACCAGGCGCTGCCACTGCTCATGCGTCGCGTCAGGGAATTCGGCGGCCAAGGAGAGCCCGTCATCAGGCAGGACCGTCATGGCTCGAATGTTAGGGGGGTCCTTGTGAACGACCTATAACCACCGGATGTGATCTCGCCCTCTCATGTGAGTCGGGAGGGGTCACGAAAGAGCGGGGCGAGGAGGACGGTCGCGGAGGCTACCGGGAGTACGGCGGGACCCGCCTGCGGGGCGACGATCCGCCGCCCGTAACGGTCCTGGTCGCCGGCCGCGTCGCGGATCTCGTCGAGGTAGCCGTCGTGGAGGATGCTGGCCAGCTCGGCGACCACCATGACGGCCGGGTTGAACACGTCGAGGAGCAGTGCGGCGGCCCGGCCCACGGTACGGGCGCGTTCGCGCAGCAGCCGGTCGGCACGGGGGTCGCCGGTGGCGGCGGCGTCGACCAGGAGGTTGACGGACGGCTCCGGGACGATCCCGCGGCGCACGGCCTCGGCGCCGAGGACCCCGTCGGAGGCGGTCGCCTGGAGACAGCCCGTACGACCGCACGCACAGGGGGTCTGCGACCCGGGCACCGGGAGGTGCGCGACGTCCCCGGCGGCGGCTTCCGGGCCCTGGTGCACGGTGCCCTCGATGCCGAAGGCGGCGTCGACGACGTTGCCGATGAAGAGGTGGAGGAGGCTGGAGCGGGCCTCCGGGCGGCCGAAGAGGATCTCGGCGTGGGCGACGGCGCGGGCGTGGTTGTCCACGGAGACGGGCAGGCCGAGGCGGTCGGAGAGCTCGGCGGCGAGGGGCAGGTCGCGCCAGCCGAGGGCGTCGTGGCGGACCACGGTGCCGTCGGCGGGGCGGACCCAGCCCCCGAGGGCCGCGCCGACGCCGAGCAGGGGGCGGCCGGCGGGGTTGGAGGCCTCGAGGAACCGGCCGAGTTCGGCGGCGATGTCGGCGGGGAGGCTGCCGGGGGAGCGGCCCGCGTGCGGGAGGGCCCGGCGGGCCAGGACGCGGCCGCGCAGGTCCACGAGGCTGAAGGTGGAGGCGGGCACGCCGATGTGCAGGCCGGCGGCGAGGGGGCCGCCGAGGGGGCCGGTGTGCAGGTCGAGGGGGATGCGGGGGCGGCCGGGGCCGGGGCCGGTCACCGCGGCGTGCGGCTCCGTCTCGGGGTGCTCGTGCAGCAGCCCGGCCCGGACCAGGGCCGTGGTCTGCCGCGACACGGCCGCCGGACTGAGACCGCAGAGCTGCGGGATGTCGCTCCGCGCGAGGGGGCCGTGGGCCAGGACGGCGCGGAGCACGGAGGCGGCGTTGGCGGCGGCCCGGCTGTCACCGGGGGTGGGGGACACGGGCGGCCTCCTCGGGGGGTGGGGTGTGGTCCCGATCATGCCGTGTCGCTGCGCTCGGCGGGGACGGGACGGGGGCGCCGCTGTGCGGCGGCGCGCCCCGGGGGCCCGGGCCCGGCCCAGCCGGTAGGGCTGGTGGGGCTGGGGTGGGTGGTGGCGTGGTGCGGCGCCGCTCCCGGGGCTCCGCCCCGGACCCCGCGCCTCAAACGCCGGCGGGGCTGGATTTGGGTGACCGGTGGCGTGGCGTAGTGCGGCGCCGTTGCCGGGGCTCTGCCCCGGGCCCCGCGCTTCACACGCCGGCGGGGCCGAGTGGGGCGAGGCGGGGCGGGGCGAGGCGGGGCGAGGTGGGGCGGGATGTGGTGGTGCGTGGCGGGTGCGTTGCGGGGGCGTGAAATCAGGCCATGGGTTTCGGCCGTTCCGGGAGTGGCGGGAAACGGTTAAAGCGCAGGTCGCGGGGGGTGTGTATCGGGGGTCGGGGGTGATGGCGGGGGGTGCTCGGTGGGGTTGACCGGGGGTGGGGGCGCTGGCAGTCTCCGGGACATGACCGCGACCGAGTTCCTCGCCCCGCGGCTCCACACCCCCGGCCTCTGTACCGCGCCGGGCGAGTGTCAGGGCCGTCGCTGTACGGCCCCGCGCTGTTCCTGAGCGCCGCCGACCCCGAGCCCCACGGCTCCCGAGCGTGAGCGTCCTTGAGCGTCGCTGCTCCCGGGCGTGCCCGTCCTCGAGCGTCGCCGCTCCTGGGCGTGAACGTTCCTGAGCTTCGCTGCTCCTGGGCGTGAGCGTCCTTGAGCGTCGCTGCTCCCGGGCGTGCCCGTCCCCGAGCGTCGCCGCTCCTGGGCGTGAGCGTCCCTGAGCGTCGCCGCTCCTGGGCGTGAGCGTCCCTGAGCGTCAGGCCCCTGAGCGTAGGTGCCCCTGAATTTCCGCGTCGCCGCGTTCCGGGCGCTCGGGCGTTCGTGCCTCCTCGTCCGGGGCGTGCACGGGGCCCTGCGGTCCGGACCGGCCCCACCGGGCGCGGCCCGTCCGCTCGCCCGTTCCTCGCCGTCGCCGGCTGTCGGCCACCCGCCGCACCCCGTCACCGGCCGCCCTCCGTCCGCCGAACGTCGCAGACCGCCCCGCCCGCAGCCGGTCCTCTTCCCCTTCCCCCGCCCGACGCCTCCGCTTCCCCCGCCCGGACCCCTCCGTCCTCGCTTTCCCTCATTTCTTCCTCTGCGGAAATAAATAAGGAGCCTCTCATGTCCACTGCCACCCGCACCGACCTCACTGTCACCAAGATCGGCGGCCGCATAGGCGCCGAGATCGGCGGGGTCCGCCTCGGCGGCGACCTCGACGCCGACGCCGTCGCAGGCATCCGGGCCGCGCTGCTCGCCCACAAGGTCGTCTTCTTCCGGGGGCAGGGCCACCTCGACGAAGACGGGCACGAGGCCTTCGCCCAGCTGCTCGGCGCGCCCGTCGCGCACCCCACCGTGCCCTCCGCCGACGGGCGCTACGCGCTCGGCATCGACTCCCACCACGGAGCCCGCGCCAACCAGTGGCACACGGACGTCACCTTCGTCCCGGCCTACCCCGCCTTCTCCATCCTGCGCGCCGTCACCATCCCGCCGTACGGCGGCAACACCCTGTGGGCCAACACCGCCACCGCCTACGCCGGCCTGCCCGAGCCGCTCCGCGTCCTCGCCGACAGCCTGCGCGCCGTGCACTCCAACGAGTACGACTACGCGGCCCTGAAGCCCGACGCCCTGCCCGAGGCGCTCGCCCAGTACCGCGAGGTGTTCACCTCGACCAAGTTCCTCACCGAGCACCCGGTGGTCCGGGTCCACCCCGAGACCGGCGAACGCACCCTGCTGCTCGGCAACTTCGTCCAGCGGATCAACGGCCTCACCGGCCGCGACTCGCGCCTCCTCCAGGACCTCTTCCAGGCCCACATCGAGCTCCCCGAGAACACCGTCCGCTGGCAGTGGCAGGCCGGTGACGTCGCGATCTGGGACAACCGCGCCACCCAGCACTACGGCGTCGACGACTCCGACGACCACGAGCGCACCCTGCGCCGCGTGACCGTCGACGGCGACGTCCCCGTCGGGCCCGACGGGGTCCCGTCCCGGCTGATCAGCCCGGAGTCCGTGCCGGACCCGGCCTTCGGCATCGCCTCCGGAGCCTCCACCTCCGAAGCCTGAGCCGACCGGCCCCGCACGACCCGTCCCACCCCACTCTCCCCGTCAGCCAAGGAGCGCTCCGTGCCCAAGCTGCTCGCCCTCACCGGCAGTCCGTCCGTCCACTCCCGTACCGACGTGGTCGCCGACCACGTGCTGCGCCGCCTGAACCACGCCGGGTACGAGACCGCGCAGCTCGCCGTCCGGGAGCTCCCCGCCGCCGATCTGCTCGCCGCCCGCCGCGGCGAGCCGGAGATCCGCCGGGCCCTGGAAGCCGTCGCCGAAGCCGACGGGATCGTCATCGCGACGCCCGTCTACAAGGCCTCGTACACCGGTCTCCTCAAGGCCTTCCTCGACCTGCTCCCGCAGGACGGGCTGGCCGGGAAGACGGTCTTCCCGCTGGCCACGGGCGGCAGCCTCGCCCACGTCCTGACCATCGACTACGCCCTGCGCCCGGTCCTCGCCGCGCTCGGCGCCCGGCACGTCACCGCCGGCCGCTTCGTCCTGGACTCCACCGTCGAGCGCGGGGCCGGCCCGGACCGGCTGCGGCCGGAGGCGGAGCTGGATCTGTACCAGGCCGTCGACGAGTTCGCCGAGGCCCTGCGCGCCGCCCAGGCCGCCGCGCTCGCCACCGCGAGCTGATCTCCGTACGGCATCACCCGCCCGACCCGCCCACCCCGCCCGACCTGCCTGACTCGCCCGACCCGGATCGACAAGGAATCGCCATGTCCGCAGCCTTCACCACCACCCGTACCTCCCGACGCCAGTTCCTCACCCTGCTCGGCATCTCGGCGGCCGCGGTGAGCTGCGGGACGGCGACCGCCTCCGGCTCCCGGGGCGAGCAGGTCACCACCCTGAAGTACCAGGGCAACGTCGGCGCGGTGAGCCTGCCCGAGCTCGCCGCCGACCTGGGCTATCTCGGCGACCTGACCCTGGAATGGGTCGGCAACACCATCAGCGGCCCCCAGGACATCCAGTCCGCGGCCACGGGCCAGACCCACTTCGGCGGCGCCTTCAACGGCGCGATCGTCAAACTGGCGTCCAGCAAGGCCCAGATCCAGGCCGTCACCTCCTACTACGGCTCCGACAAGGACACCTACCTCGGCTACTACGTCCTGGAGGACAGCCCGATCCGGTCCCCCCGGGACCTGATCGGCAAGAAGGTCGGCATGAACACCCTGGGCGCCCACGCCCAGGCCCTGCTCGACATCTACCTGGAGCGCAACGGCATCCCCAAGGGCGACGCGGCCAAGGTCGAATCGCTCGTCGTGCCCCCCGTCAACACCGAACAGGCCCTGAGACAGAAGCAGATCGAGGTCGGCGTCCTCAGCGGCGTGCTGCGCGACAAGGCCCTGGCCACGGGCGGCATCCGGCCGCTGTTCAAGGACTTCGAACTGCTCGGCGCGTTCAGCGCGGGCTCCTACGTGATGACGAAGAAGTTCATCAAGGAGAACCCGGACACCGTCCGCACCTTCACCACGGGCGTCGGCAAGGCCATCGACTGGTCCCGCGCCACCCCGCGCGAGGAGGTCATCGCGCGGATGACGGAGATCGTCAAGAAGCGCGGCCGCAACGAGGACACCTCGACCCTGCAGTACTGGCGCTCCTACGGGGTCGCCGAGCCCGGCGGCCGGATCGCCGACAAGGAGTTCCAGCTGTGGATCGACTGGCTGGGCGAGCGCGGGGAGATCAAGAAGGGTCAGCTCAAGGCGGCCGACCTCTACACCAACGAGTTCAACGCGTCCGGGAAGGGCTGACGGCACCATGGCGAAGATCGTGTTCGAGTCCGTGACGAAGACCTTTCCGACGAAGGACAAGAAGAAGGAGTTCACCGCCCTCGACGGCATCGACCTGGAGATCGGTTCGGGGGAGTTCGTGGTCGTAGTGGGCCCCAGCGGCTGCGGCAAGTCCACCCTCCTGGACCTGCTCGGCGGCCTGACCCCGCCCACCTCCGGCCGGATCCTGCTCGACGGCAAACCGGTCACCGGGCCGGGGCTCGACCGGGGCATCGTCTTCCAGCAGTACGCGCTGCTGCCGTGGCGCACCGCGCTGGGCAACATCGAGTTCGGTCTGGAGGCCACCGGCGTCCCGCGCCGCCAACGAGCGGCGAAGGCAAGGGAGTTCCTGGACCTCGTCGGTCTCACCGGGTTCGAGGACCGGCACCCGCACGAACTGTCCGGCGGCATGCGCCAGCGGGTCGCCATCGCGCGCTCGCTCGCGTACGACCCGGACGTGCTGCTGATGGACGAGCCGTTCGCGGCGCTCGACGCGCAGACCCGCGAGTCCCTCCAGGACGAACTGCGGCGGATCTGGCAGAGCACAGGCAAGACGATCGTGTTCATCACGCACGGCATCGAAGAGGCCGTGTACCTCGGGCAGCGGGTGGCCGTCATCACCTCCCGCCCCGGCCGGGTCAAGCAGGTCGTCCCCGTGTCGTTCGGCGACCGGGCCACCGGGGCCACCGGTGAAGACCTGCGCTCGAGCCCGGAGTTCGCCCGCTACCGCCACGAGATCTGGACCCTGCTCCACGACGAGGTGGCCCGAGCCCAGCAACTGGAGAAGGAGGAGGTCGCCGTATGAGCACCACGGTGGAAGCGGCGGTGCAGGAGGCGGTGGAGGCGACGGCGGTACGGACCCTCGCGCCCGAGGCGGTACGGACCCCCGCGCCGGCCCCCGTACGGGCACCGGCCACGGCGCTGGCCCTGCGCGTCCTGCGGGGGCTGCGGGCGGCGGCCCTGCGCTCGGCGGCGATCCTCGCGCTGCTGGCCCTGTGGGAGGCGGCGCCGCGGCTGGGGCTGGTCGACGCGACGTTCCTGCCGCCGGTGAGCGAGGTCGCCAAGGCCTGGTGGGAGCTGCTGGGCAACGGGCAGCTCGCCGAGCACAGCAAGGCGAGCCTGGCCCGCTCCTTCGGCGGATTCGGCATCGCGGTGGCCGTCGCGGTCCCGCTGGGGCTGCTGATCGGCTGGTACCGGCCGGTGGCGGCGCTGCTCGGGCCGCTGCTGGAGGTGTTCCGCAACACGGCGGCGCTCGCGCTGCTGCCGGTGTTCGTCCTGCTGCTGGGCATCGGGGAGACCTCGAAGGTCTCGATCGTCGTCTACGCCTGCGTCTGGCCGATCCTCCTCAACACCATCAGCGCCGTGGGCAACGCCGACCCGACCCTGGTGAAACTGGCGCGCTCGATGGACCTGTCCACCCCGAAGCTGTTCCAGAAGGTGATCCTGCCCGCATCGGTACCGGTCATCTTCACGGGCATCCGCCTGGCGGGGGCCGTCTCCATCCTGGTCCTGGTGGCAGCCGAGATGATCGGCGCGAAGGCGGGCCTCGGCTACCTGATCAACGCCTCGCAGTTCAACTTCGCGATCCCGCAGATGTACGCGGGCATCGTCACGATCTCCGCGATCGGCCTCGCCTTCAACCAGATCCTCGTCACGATAGAACGCCGCCTGAGCACCTGGCGCGTCCCGTCCTGACCCCGGGCCCTCGGCCCTGGCTCCGGCCCCGGCCCTGACCCCGGCCTGGGCCCCTGGCCAGGGTCGGGGCCGCCTGCCTCCGGTCCGGCCCGGGAGCCCTGACCAGGGTCCCGGGCCACCGCCCTGACGCCCGGCCTTCGGCCCGGCCAGGCCCCTCGGCCTCCGGTCACGGCCCCCGGCCTCCGCCATGCCCCCCGGGGCCCCGGGCCGCTTCGGCCCGCTCCCTGTTCCCGGCCCCCGCCCCGCGGGGCCCCCGTACCCCGAGGACACGACATGACCGCACCCCGGACCCTCCACCTCAACGCCTTCCTCATGAACGCGGGACATCACGACGCCGCCTGGCGCCACCCCTCCAGCAGCCCCGAGCGGATCACCGATCTGCGCTACTTCCAGGAACTGGCCCGCACCGCCGAGCGCGGCCTGCTCGACTCGATCTTCTTCGCCGACGGGGTCGCCCTCTGGGGCAAGGCCCGCTACAACGCCGTCGGCGGCTTCGAGCCGCTCACCCTGCTCTCCGCGATCGCCGCCGTCACCGAGCACATCGGGCTCATCGCCACCGTCTCCACCACCTTCAACGAGCCCTACAACCTGGCCCGGAAGTTCGCCTCCCTCGACCACATCAGCGGCGGCCGCGCCGGCTGGAACATCGTCACCTCCGGCAGCGTCGACGAGGCCCGCAACTTCAACCGCGAAGAGCACCTGGAGCACAACCTCCGCTACGAGCGGGCCCGGGAGTTCCTGGACGTGGCCACCAAGCTGTGGGACAGCTGGGAGGACGACGCGATCGTCCTCGACAAGGAGCGCGGCGTCTACGCCGACACCGACAAGCTCCACCCCGCCGCGCACCGCGGCGAGTACTTCGGCGTCGCCGGCCCGCTCAACGTGCCCCGCACCCCCCAGGGCCACCCGCTGCTCGTGCAGGCCGGATCCTCCGAGGACGGCAAGGAGTTCGCCGCCCAGTACGCCGAGGCCGTCTTCACCGCCCAGCAGACCCTCGCCGACGGGCAGACCTTCTACAAGGACCTCAAGTCCCGCCTCGCCAAGTACGGCCGCTCCGAGGACGAGCTGCTCGTCCTGCCCGGCATCGCCCCCGTCATCGGTTCCACCGAGGCCGAGGCCAGGGCCCTGGAGCAGGAACTCACCGAGCTGCAGATCCCGGAGTACGGCCTCGCGCAGCTCTCCAACGTGCTGGGCGTGGACCTCAGCGGGCTGCCGCTCGACGGCGGGCTGCCCGAGCTGCCCGAGGAGCGGGACATCAACGGCAACAAGAGCCGCTTCACGCTCGTCGCGGAGCTCGCCCGCCGCGAGGGCGGCCTGACCCTGCGCGAGCTGATCGCCCGCCTGGGCGCGGGCCGCGGCCACCGCGTCTTCGCGGGGACGCCCGAGCAGATCGCCGACCAGCTGGAGGAGTGGTTCACCCAGGGGGCCGCCGACGGCTTCAACATCATGGCTCCGGTGCTCCCCACCGGGCTCACCGACTTCGTCGACCAGGTCGTGCCGATCCTGCAGCGCCGCGGCCTCTTCCGCACCGAGTACACCGGCAGCACCCTGCGCGAGAACTACGGCCTGGCGCGCCCCGCCAACCGCTACACCGCCGCCGCCGCGGCAGCCGCAGCGGCCGGGCACGGAGCCGAGGCGTGAGCGAGCACGTGGCCGACGTGCTCGTGGTCGGCGGGGGCCCCGCCGCCGCCTGGGCCGCCCTCAAGGCGGCCGGGGCCGGGGCCTCCGTGGTCCTCGCGGACAAGGGCTACTGCGGCACCAGCGGGGCGACCGCCGCCGGCGGCACCGGCGTCTGGTACGTCCCGCCGGAGCCCGCGGCCCGCGAGGCCGCGATGGCGAGCCGCGAGGGGCTCGGCGGGTACCTCGCCGACCGGCGGTGGATGTCCCGGGTCCTCGACGAGACGTACGACCGGATGAACGAGCTGGCCGACGAAGGGCGTTACCCCTTCCCGACCGGCCCCGACGGCCGGCCGCTGCGCAACGGCCTCCAGGGACCCGAGTACATGCGGCGGATGCGCATCAGGATCCGCCGCGCCGGGGTCCGGATCCTCGACCACAGCCCGGTCACCGAGCTGCTGACCGACGCGGACGGCGCCGCCGCGGGCGCCGCCGGCTACCGCCGCCAGGCCGGCGAGCCCTACCGGGTCCGGGCCGGCGCCGTCGTCCTGGCCACCGGGGGCTGCGCCTTCCTCAGCGGCGCGCTCGGCACCAACACCAACACCGGGGACGGCGCACTGTTCGCCGCCGAGGCGGGGGCCGAGCTGTCCGGCATGGAGTTCTCCAACTCCTACGGGATCGCCCCCGAGGGCACCTCCGTCACCAAGACGGCGTTCTACTCCTTCGCGTCCTTCTACCGGGAGGACGGCGAGGTCCTGGAGGGCGCCGCCAGCCTCGGCGGCCGCTCCGCCATCGCCCGCGAACTCCTCACCGGAGCCCGGGTCTACGCCCGCCTCGACCGGGCCGACGCCACCGCGCAGGCCGCGATGCGGCTCGCGCAGCCGAACTTCTTCCTCACCTTCGACCGGCTCGGCATCGACCCCTTCACCGACCGCTTCTCCGTCACGCTGCTGGCCGAGGGCACCGTCCGCGGCACCGGCGGGATCCGGATCGCCGGGGAGGACTGCTCCACCACGGTCCCCGGGCTGTACGCCGCCGGGGACGCGGCCACCCGGGAGGAGATCTGCGGGGGCTTCACCGGAGGCGGCAGCCACAACGCCGCCTGGGCGATGTCCTCGGGCAGCTGGGCGGGGGCCGGCGCGGCCCGGTACGCCCTCTCCCTCGGTTCGGGCCGGGCCGCCTTCCGGCCGGTCACCGGGGCCGGCGGGGCGGGCCTGCGGCCGACCGGGGACTCCGGGTCCGCTGCCGGGCCCGGCGAGGCACGGGAACTCGTACGGCTCGTCCAGGAGGAAGTGCTGCCGTACGACAAGAACTACCTGCGGCGCGGCTCCGTCCTCGGAGGCGCCCTCGGCTCCCTCGACGAGGTGTGGGCGCAGCTGCGCGGCTCCGTGCGCGGGGAGGGTGCCGGGCTGGTCAAGGTCCGGCAGGCGGCGGCCATGACGGCGCACGCCCGCTGGATGTACGCGTCCGCGCTGGCCCGTACGGAGAGCCGCGGGATGGCCCGCCGGCTCGACCACCCGGGGCAGGACCCGGCGCAGCACCACCGCATCGTGACGGGCGGGCTCGACCGGGTCTGGACGCGACCGGCGGAGCTGGTCGCATGATCGAACTGGTTTCGGCCGAGCGGTGCATCGCCTGCGACAAGTGCGTGGAGGTCTGCCCGACCGACGTCTTCGAGCGGGGCCCGGAGGGCATCCCGCTGCTGGCCCGGCAGGAGGACTGCCAGACCTGCTTCCTGTGCGAGGCCAACTGCCCGGTGGACGCGCTGTTCGTGTCCCCGCTGACCCGGCCGGTGCCCGAGGACCCGGCCGTACGGGACGTGGCCGGGCTCGCCGGCCGCGGCCTGCTCGGCAGCTACCGGCGGGAGATCGGCTGGGGCGAGGGGCGCACGCCGGGCGCCCTGCGGGCGGTCGGCCCCTCGCTCGGCCCGGCGGGCGGCGGCGGGACGGCGCCGCCGATCACCTCCTGAGCGAAGGGGCCGTGCCCCGGGTCGGACCGGGTCAGACCGTAAGGACGATTTTCCCGCGGGTGCGGCCCGTGGCGCTCAGCTCCCAGGCCTTCGCCGCCTCGGCGAGCGGCAGGGCGTGCTCCACGTTGACCGTCAGCTTGCCCTCGTCCGCGAGCTCGGCCAGGAAGGTCAGGTCGGCGGTGTCCGGGCGGACCCACAGCTGGTGCGCGCCCTGGGCGGCCGCGGTGTAGTCGGCGATGGAAACCACCCGGTGCTCCTCCCTGACCAGGGACCGGAGCACCGGGATGACGTCGTCGCCGAAGAAGTCCAGGGCGGCGTCCACCCCTTCGGGCGCCAGCTCGCGGACCCGGTCGGCGAAGCCCTCGCCGTACAGGACCGGCTCGGCGCCGAGCGAGCGCAGGTAGTCGTGGTTGTGCGCGCCGGCCGTGCCGATGACGCGCAGGCCGAGCGCGACGGCGATCTGCACGCCGAAGGAGCCGGTGCCGCCGGCGGCGGAGTGGATGAGCACGGTCTCGCCGGCCTTGAGGCCCACCCGGGTGAGCGACTGGTAGGCGGTGAGCCCGGCCAGCGGGATGCCGGCGGCCTGCTCGAAGGTCAGCTCGCGCGGCTTGCGGGCGAGGGTGCGGACGGGGGCGGAGACCAGCTCGGCGTAAGTGCCCAGCTCCACCCACTCCTTGCGGACGTAGCCGTACACCTCCTCGCCGACGGCGTAGTCGAAGGTGTCCTCGCCGACCGCCTCGACGACCCCCGCGACGTCCCAGCCGGGTATGACCGGGTAGCGGACCTCGAGGATCGAATCGAGGTATCCGGCGGCGAGCTTCCAGTCCACCGGGTTCACGCCGGCGGCCTTGACGCGGACGAGGACCTCGCCCGGACCGACCTTGGGCTCCGGAACCTCGGTGAGGGCGAGGATGTCGGGCGTTCCGTATGCGGTGTATGTGATGGCCTTCATGATCTTTCCAACAGGCCGTCGGGGGAGCGTTGTTCCGGGTTTCGGCGATCTTCTTCCGGAACGGCCCGTTCCCGGGAGGGGCCGCTCAGGCGGGCAGGGTGTTGCGGTGCGAGCTGCGCCGGGCCGCGCTGAACAGGGCCTGGATCTGCGCCCCGGACTGCTCCACGTCGTCGAGCGGGGAGGGGAAGGGGATCCGTACGTCGTGGTGGCCGCGCCGTTCCTCCAGGCGCAGGGTGATCCCGTACCGGTCCATGGCGAGCGGCAGCGCGCGCAGGACGGCGGACCCGGCGCCCGCCTTCGGCCGCGCCTCCGCCGCGGGCTGCGGCCGGACCAGGCGCAGCAGGAGGGTGACGAGTTCGGCGTGGTCGTCGAGGAGATGGGTGAGCATCCCGGCCTCGTAGGGGGCGAGCGGGTCGACGCGGGCCGCGTCCAGCTCGTCGAGGCCGACGTACGAGCGGGCGCCGTCGGCGGTTTCGAGGACGGCCCGGCCGAACTCCATGCAGGTGGATCCGGAGCCCTCGTCCGCGGATGCGGCGAAGGGGGTGAGCAGGCGGCCGACGAGGGTGACCCGGGCGCGCACGCGGTCCCGCACGGGAGTGGGCGCGACGTCCGTGAACTCCAGCCGGATCGCGGGGCGGTGCTCGTCGCCGCCGCCCGGTTCGGCGGGGTGCAGGTGCAGCCGGCCGAGGGGGTCGGTGCCGTCGAGGTGGCGGATCTCCGTGCGCTGCCCGTCGGTGACGACGGTCATGGAGTGGGCGGCGGCCAGGACGGACCGGATCCGCTCGGCGTCGGTGGGCAGCAGCAGGGGCAGGTGCATGTGGATCTCCGTCGTCCCGAGTGGCGAGATGGCGCGTACTTAGGTATGCCTAACCTAACCTACCGGGCGGGTGAGGGGTAGTCGGAGGGGCTTCCCGGCTGCCTCGTGTCGGTGTTGGGCTGAACGGGTGAAACGCGAGAGGATGGGGGGATGCACATGAAGCGCAAGGCCGAGGCGGCCTGGTGAGCAGGTACGACGTCACCGACGAACAGTGGGAGGGGCTCGCGCAGGTGGTCCCCCTGCGGAGTCGCAACGAGTGGCCCTCCCGGGTGGATCACCGCACGATCCCCACGGTTCCCGGGGCGTCCGCGGCGGAGCAGCGGCGCTTCGTGGTGATCCGGGTCCAGGTCTTCGCGGACGCGCGGGAGGTGGCGGAGTACCTGATCGCGCAGATCCCGGTGCTGCTGGACCTCACGGGCGCGGACGGCGAAGTCGCCAAGCGGATCCTGGACTTCAGCAGTGGCGTGGTCTTCGGCCTGGGCAGCGGGATGCACCGGGTCGACCGCAACGTCTTCCTGCTGGCGCCCGTCGGGACCGAGGTGGAGGGGATCGCGGCCGCGGCCGTCCCCCGATCGTAGGAAGGTCCCGCGGGCGGAACGGTTCGCCGGACCCACGGGGGGTCCGGCGGCCCGTACCGTCCCGCGCATGACCTCGCGCCTCGCCCCCTCCACCACACCGGCCGCGCCCTCGGCCGCGCCCGCCCCGGCCGCGCCCTCGGCCGCGCCCGCCCCGGCTTCGGCTTCGTCCGTGCCCGCCCCGGCTTCGTCCGTGCCTGCCGCCGTGGCGGTCGGCTCTGCCGATTCCCTTGCCTCCGCAGGGCCTGATGGCCCCTCGGCTTCCGGGATGGCCACCACCTCCGGGGGTTCCGCCGTGCTCGCCGATCAAGGGTTAGGCGTGAGCCGGTGCGCAGCTCCGGCTGAGGCCCGGGCCGCGGTTCCCGCCCAGGCCGTTGCTCCGGCCCGGGCTTCGGGGGCGGCCCCGGCGCAGGTTCCGGCCCAGGCTCCGCCCGCCGCAGGCGCCCCGCATCTGCGGCCGGCCGTGACCGAGTTGCGGCTCTCCGCCTACGGGGCGCACCGCGGGGCCCGGTTCGCGCTCGGGCCCGTCACCTTCTTCGCCGGGCCGAGCGGGAGCGGCAAGTCCCAGGTGCTGGAGGCCTACGGGGCGCTGGCCGCCCTGGGCGCCGGGGCCACGCTGGAGGAGGTGTTTCCCGATCCGCGGGCCCGGATCCCCGACCGGGCGGCGCCCGACGCGGAGCGGCGGCGGGGGTTCCGGATCGGCTGTACGGTCGACGGCCCCGCCGGGCCGGTCCGGCTCGACCTCGCCGTCCAGGCGGAGCCCGCACTGCGGATCGTCGGCGAACGGCTCTCGGTGGACGGGCAGATCCTCCTCGCCACCGCACTGCGCGACCCCGGGCGACGGTCCGTCCAGGCGGCCTGGCTGACCGGGGGATCCACCGGGGTCACCCGGGCCCCGCTGCCCGACGACCGGCTCGGGACCGCGCTGCTCCCGCTGCGCGTGGCCGGGGCCACCGAGGGGCAGCGGCAGGTGCTGGCCGCCGCCGAACAAGTCGTGGTCGCGCTGCGCTCGGTGTTCCCCTGCGACCCCCGCCCGGAGCGGATGCGGGAGCCCGTCGCGCCGGGGGAGGGGAGGCTGCTGGCCGACTGCGCCAACCTGGCCGACGTACTGCGCCGGACCCGCCTGGAGTGCGGCACCCGGTACGGGCTGCTCACCGGGGCCGCCCGGACCGGGTGCGCGGGGTGGGTGGCCGGACTGGACGTACGGGCTCCCGAGGGCGGCCCGGTCACCGGCCTGCTGGACCGGGGCCCGTCGAGGCCCGCCACCGAGCTGGCCCGGCTGGGCGCGGGCGAGCTGCGCTTCCTCGCGCTCGCGCTGGTGCTGCTGACCGGGCCGGGTGTCCTGGACGTGGATCCGGCGGCCGAACTGCCCACCGCGCGGCAGGCGCTGGCGGTGCTCGCGGACGGCTTCGACCGGGACCTGGACGGCCGGCAGACCGACGAACTGCTGCGGCTGGCCGTACTGGCGTGCGGGCGCGGGCAGGTCAGGCTGGCCGCCTCCGCGGGCGAGGCCTGCGCGACGGCCGCCCGGGGGGTCGCGGGGATCTCGGTGGTAGACCTGGGTGCATGAGCGAAGAGCGTGGAGTGAGTGGAGTGACCGGGGAAGAGAAGGGTGCCGGCGAGCGGATCGACCTGCTCCAGCGGCGGCTGGCGGAGTTCGCGGCGGCGCGCGGATGGGAACCCTTCCACACGCCCAAGAACCTGGCGGTGGCGCTGAGCGTCGAGGCGTCCGAACTGGTGGAGATCTTCCAGTGGCTGACGCCCGAACAGTCCGCCAGGGTCATGGAGAAGCCGGACACCGCACACAGAGTGGCCGATGAGGTGGCGGACGTACTCGCCTATCTGCTGCAGTTCTGTGAGGTTCTCGGGGTCGATGTGCTGGATGCGCTCGCCGCGAAGATCGACCGGAACGAGCTGAGGTTTCCCGTCCCGGGCACTCCGGGGGCGGACCGTCACTCTTCGGAGTGATGGCGATATCCACAACCATCTTCGGTGTCCACAATTTCCGAATACCCCTGGCTTTACCGGCCCGTTGCCCTCACTCTGGGTAGTGGAGAGAACGGCAAGATGTCGTGCGGACGGGGGACGGCATATGGACGCGGTACGGCTCATCGCAGCCGGCCGGCACGCGCTGGCGCAGAGCGGGGCGGCTTGGGACATCGTGGGCGAGGCCTGGCAGGCACAGGCCCTCGCGCAGGGCATTGGCAGCTGGCTGGCGGTCACCGGGCCGCCGGAGCTGAGATCGGAGGCACGGGGGCTGGGTGAAGCGGGGGGCAGGGGCTGCGGGGTGCTCGACCGGGCGGCTCTGCGCGGAGAGGGCTATGCGCCCGATCTCCCGCCCCGGGCTGCGCAGTTGACCGAGGTGACGGACGCCCGGCAGGCGTTGCTCGGACTCCAGGCGCTGCTCGGCGAAGTGGGCATAGCGCTGGTCGGGGTGGCCTGCGGGACGGACGACGAGGGTCTGTACTGGCAGTGCATAGAGTCGATAGACGCGGCCGACGAGTCGAGCGACCGCGTCCGGGCGATCCTGCGCCGGATGGCCGTCCGCGAACGGGGATCCGCCTCCGGCGTGGCCTGAGCGGGGTGGTCCGGGCTGGCGCGGCTCCAGACGGGGGCGCCCGAGTCGGGGTGCTTCGGCGTTCGGGGCGTTTCGGTGGGGTCCCGTCGCGGGCGACGGGACCCGGGCGGTCAGGAGGTGCGGTGGGACGGGCGGTCTCCGGTCTCCGGGGTGCGGCCGTCCTGGTGCAGCGCAGTGCCGGGGCTGCGGTCGGTGGAGGACTGGAGGTCGGCGTCGAGCTGTGAGAGGTCGGCGTTCAGCGCCGCCATCAGCTCTTCCATCTGCTGCAGCAGGCCCTTCGGTGCGCCGCCCTGGGCGGGTACCGCGGACTCCTGGCGTGCGTGGTCGTGCGCTGCCTGTCCGGTCTGGCAGTCCTGACGGGATTGCCGGAGGGTCTCCGGCGCGGACTCCTGGGACATGGCGGCCTCCTCGGCCCTGGCCCTTCCGGGGCGGAAGGGGGCGGTGGACGCACCGGCGAAGGCCGCCGGCGCGCGGGCCGGGCGGTCCGGCTCCGTCCGAGCCAACGATCCCCATCCGGGCTGGTCACTGGCGCGGGCGGCGGCGACCGCCCGGTTGACGCAGATTCACCCGGCCGGGGCCGAAGGGGCAGGATGGAGTCATGGATCTCCGTATCTTCACCGAGCCCCAGCAGGGCGCGAGCTACGACACCCTCCTGAGCGTCGCCAAGGCCACCGAGGACCTCGGCTTCGACGCCTTCTTCCGCTCGGACCACTACCTGCGCATGGGTGCGGCCGACGGTCTGCCCGGTCCCACCGACGCCTGGATCACCCTGGCCGGCCTGGCCCGCGAGACCAAGCGGATCCGGCTGGGCACCCTGATGACGGCCGGCACCTTCCGGCTGCCCGGCGTGCTCGCCATCCAGGTCGCACAGGTCGACCAGATGTCGGGCGGCCGGATCGAACTCGGCCTGGGCGCAGGCTGGTTCGAGGAGGAGCACAAGGCGTACGGCATCCCCTTCCCGGCCGAGCGCCTCGCCCGGCTGGAAGAACAGCTGGAGATCGTCACCGGCCTGTGGGCCACCGAGCCCGGCGCCACCTTCGACTACGCCGGCGTCCACTACCAGGTGGAGAACTCCCCGGCGCTGCCCAAGCCGGCCCAGGACAAGATCCCGGTCCTCATCGGCGGCCACGGCGCGAAGCGCACCCCGCGCCTCGCGGCCCGGTACGCGGACGAGTTCAACATGCCGTTCGCCTCGATCGCGGACAGCGAGCGGCAGTTCGGCCGGGTCCGCGCGGCCCTCGAGGAGGCCGGCCGCAAGCCCGGCGACCTCGTCTACTCCAACGCGCTCGTCGTGTGCGTGGGCAAGGACGACGCCGAGGTGGCCCGGCGGGCCGCCGCCATCGGCCGGGACGTGGCGGAACTCAAGGCCAACGGCCTGGCCGGCTCCCCGGCCGAGGTGGTGGACCGGATCGGAGCCTACGAGGCGGTCGGCTCCTCCCGCCTCTACCTCCAGGTGCTCGACCTCTCCGATCTGGACCACCTGGAGCTGATCTCCTCCCGGGTCCAGTCCCAGCTCGGCTGACGGGACGGCCACCGTGCCCCGCGCATCCCGGCCGCTCGCCGAGGCCCTGGCCGGCCCCGGCGGGCGGACCGTGCTCCTGGACGGCGGGCTGAGCAACCAGCTCGCCGACCAGGGCTGCGACCTGTCCGGCGGCCTGTGGACGGGCCGGGTCCTGGCCGAGCGGCCGGAGCAGGTGACGGCCGCCCACACCGCCTACGCCCGGGCCGGCGCCGAGGTGCTGATCACCGCGAGCTACCAGGTGGGGTACGCCGCCTTCGCCCGGCGCGGCTACGGCCCGGAGCGCACCACCGCCCTGCTGCGGCGCAGCGTGCGGCTGGCCGACGCGGCGGCCCGGGCCGCGGAGCACGGGGTGTGGGTCGCCGCGTCCGTGGGCCCGTACGGGGCGGTGCTGGCGGACGGCTCCGAGTACCGCGGCCGGTACGGCCTGAGCGTGCGGGAGCTGGCCGACTTCCACCGGCCCCGGATCGCGGCGCTGCTGGCCGAGGGCCCCGACCTCCTGGCCCTGGAGACCGTCCCGGACGCCACCGAGGCCGAAGCCCTGCTCACCGTGCTCGCGGAGAGCGGAGCCCGCGCCTGGCTGAGCTACACGGTGGCGGACGGCCGCACCCGGGCCGGGCAGCCCCTGGCCGAGGCCTTCGCCCTCGCCGCCGGGTCCCCGCAGGTCATCGCCGTCGGCGTGAACTGCTGCGACCCGGCGGAGGTCCTGCCCGCCCTCGAAGCGGCCGCCGCCGTCACCGCGAAACCGCTGCTGGCGTACCCCAACGACGGCTCGGTCTGGGAGCCCGTCACCGCCACCTGGCGGGCCCCGGCCACCCCCGCCCCCTGGCCCACGGCCGCCTGGCGGCGCACCGGGGCCCGGCTCATCGGCGGCTGCTGCCGCATCGGCCCCGACCGCATCGCGGAACTGGCCGCTACGCTCCGCTGAGGTCCCAGCGCACGCCCGGAGATCCGCCGCCCGAGGCCACGAGCGCCTCCATCTCCGCTTCCACGGCGGCCAGTTCCTCCGGACGCTCCATCAGGAGCAGCTGCTCGCGGTGGTGCACCAGTGCGGTGAGGAGCAGTTGGGTCTCCTCGGGTTCCAGCGCGCACATCCGGCGCGCGGCGGCGACGGACTCGGCCCGCAGGGCAAGGGCTATCCCGGGCCGGTGGGCGAACTCCTGACGGCTGTACGCGAACAACGCGGCCGCCAGCAGCGGCAGATAGGCCAACGGACTCACCCGGACGAGGACGCGATAGGCGGCCACCCGCTCCCGGACGGGCAGCGTGCCCGATCCGAGGAGCGCCACCCGGGCTCGCAGCACGGCGTCGTGATTGATGTTCTCCGTGGGATTCATGAGGGAGATCTTGTGGTCCGCGCAGGGCCCCGGACAAGGCGGATCGGCTGTGCCGTCCGTCCTACGAAAACGGCCTCTGACCTGTCATGATGGAGACGTCATCACCCCGGAGGGGGCCTAATCCTCGCCCATCACCGCCTCGCAGCCGGGGCACACCGCGTCGGCGTACTCCGGCGGGCACCAGGCGCCCGGATGGTCGGACGGTTTCCAGTCGGCCGTTTCCATGGCGAAGGTGTCCTTGCCGCACATGGTCCGCGGGCCGCGCTCTGTGCCGCCTCCCGGGGCGGTGGGCGCGGCGTGCACCCGGTGGACGGACCCCGCCACCGGCTGGTCGAGCTCGTACACAACAACGATGCCGCTCATGATTCGACGGTAGGCGCCGCCGGAAAATAGGGCGCGGGCAACACCGCTGACCAGCAACAATCGCTCGCATGTTCCTGACGATCTCCACGACCGGCACGGCCGAGCGTCCCGCCACCGACCTGGGCTTCCTGCTGCACAAGCATCCCGGCAAGACGCAGGCGTTCTCCACCTCCCACGGCACCGCCCACGTCTTCTACCCCGAAGCCACGGACGAGCGGTGCACGGCGGGCCTGCTACTGGAAGTGGATCCCGTCGCGCTCGTGCGGCGCGGTCAGGGCAAGGGGCAGGGCGGCACCCCGGACGCCGCGCTCGCGCAGTACGTCAACGACCGCCCGTACGCCGCCTCTTCGCTGCTGGCCGTCGCCCTGAGCGGGGTGTTCCGCAGCGCACTGAAGGGGCAGTGCGCGGCCCGCCCCGAGCTGCCCGGCGAGGTGCGCCCGCTGCGCATCGAGATCCCGGTCCTGCCCGCCCGGGGCGGCGCCGAGCTCGTGCGCCGGCTGTTCGGCCCGCTCGGCTGGGAGTCGGTCACGGCCACCCCGGTCGCGCTCGACGAGACCTTCCCGGAGTGGGGCGACTCCCGGTACGTACGCCTCGTCCTGGAGGGTGAGCTGCGGCTTTCCGACGCCCTGCGCGGCCTGTACGTCCTGCTGCCCGTCCTCGACGACTCCAAGCACTACTGGATAGCCCCCGACGAGGTGGACAAGCTGCTGCGCGCCGGAGACGGCTGGCTCGCCGAACACCCGGAGAGCGGGCTGATCACCTCCCGCTACCTGGCCCGCCACAAGCGGCTGACCCAGGACGCCCTGGAGCGGCTGGAGCTGGTCCGCCTCGCCGAGGCCGACGGCAGCGAGGTGGAGGAGCTCGACAACGCGGTGGACGAGGCGAGCGACACGGAAGAGCGGCCCGTACCGCTCGCCGTGCTGCGCCGCGAGGCGATCCTCGCCGCGCTGGGGGCAGCGGGTGCGGCCCGCGTCCTCGATCTTGGCTGCGGCCAGGGCCAGTTGGTACAGGCGCTGCTCAAGGACCCGGCGTACACCGAGATCGTCGGAGTGGACGTGTCCGTCCGGGCGCTGAACATCGCGGCGAGGCGGCTGCGGCTGGAGCGGATGGGGGAGCGGCAGAGCTCCCGCGTCCGCCTGATGCAGGGCTCGCTCGCGTACACCGACAAGCGGCTCGTGGGCTACGACGCGGCCGTGCTCAGCGAGGTCATCGAGCACCTGGACCCCGAGCGGCTGCCCGCCCTGGAGTACGCGGTGTTCGGCTCGGCCCGCCCCCGCACGGTCCTCGTGACCACGCCGAACGTCGAGTACAACGTCCGCTGGGAGACCCTGCCCGCCGGGCACGTCCGGCACGGCGACCACCGCTTCGAGTGGACCCGCGAGGAGTTCCGGGCCTGGGCCGGGGACGTCGCCTCCCGGCACGGCTACTCCGTCGCGTACCTGCCCGTCGGGGACGACGACCCCGAGGTGGGGCCGCCGACCCAGATGGCCGTCTTCACCCTGGACACCGCCACCACCGTCACCGACACCCCGAAGGAGGGCGAGGCAGCATGACCACCGACATCACCGACCGCAAGCGCGTTCTTCCCGTCACCGACCTGTCCCTCGTCGTCCTGATCGGTGCGACCGGTTCGGGCAAGTCCACCTTCGCCCGCACGCACTTCAAGCCCACCGAGGTCATCTCCTCCGACTACTGCCGGGGCCTGGTCGCCGACGACGAGAACGACCAGAGCGCCAGCAAGGACGCCTTCGAGGTCCTGCACTACATCGCGGGCAAGCGGCTCGCCGCCGGCCGCCTCACCGTGGTCGACGCCACCAGCGTCCAGGCCGAGTCCCGCCGGCAGCTGGTCCAGCTCGCCCGCGAGTACGACGTCCTGCCCATCGCGATCGTCCTCGACCTGCCCGAGGAGGTCTGCGCCGAGCGCAACGCGGGCCGCCCGGAGCGGGCCGAGCTGCCCCGTGCGGTCATCCAGCGCCACCGCCGCGACCTGCGGCGTTCGCTGCGCGGGCTGGAGCGCGAGGGCTTCCGCAAGGTGCACGTGCTGCGCACGCCCGAGGAGGTGGAGTCGGCCGAGGTGGTCCTGGAGAAGCGCTTCAACGACCTCACCCACCTCACCGGCCCCTTCGACATCATCGGCGACATCCACGGCTGTGCCTCCGAGCTGGAGACCCTGCTCGCCAAGCTCGGCTACCAGGACGGCGCCCACCCCGAGGGCCGCACCGCCGTGTTCGTCGGCGACCTCGTCGACCGCGGCCCGGACAGTCCCGGCGTGCTGCGCCGCGTGATGGGCATGGTCGGCTCCGGCAACGCCCTGTGCGTGCCCGGAAACCACGAGAACAAGCTCGCCCGCCACCTCAAGGGGTCCAAGGTCCAGCGGACCCACGGCCTCGCCGAGACGATCGAGCAGCTCGAAGCGGAGCCGGCGGAGTTCGTCCAGGAGGTCCGCACCTTCATCCAGGGCCTGGTCAGCCACTACGTCCTCGACGGCGGCAAGCTCGTGGTGTGTCACGCCGGGCTGCCCGAGAAGTACCACGGCCGCACCTCCGGCCGGGTGCGCTCGCACGCCCTGTACGGGGAGACCACGGGGGAGACCGACGAGTTCGGGCTGCCCGTGCGCTACCCGTGGGCCGAGGACTACCGGGGCAAGGCCGTCGTGGTCTACGGCCACACCCCGGTCCCGAACACCGCCTGGATCAACAACACCATCTGCCTCGACACCGGAGCCGTCTTCGGCGGGAAGATGACCGCCCTGCGCTGGCCCGAGCGCGAGCTGGTCGACGTACCGGCCGAGAAGGTCTGGTACGAGCCGGTCAAGCCGCTGGTCACCGAGGTACCGGGCGGTCATGACGGGCGTCCGCTCGACCTGGCCGACGTCCACGGCCGCCGGATCGTGGAGACCCGGCACCTGGGCAACGTCAACGTCCGCGAGGAGAACGCGGCCGCCGCCCTGGAGGTGATGAGCCGCTTCGCCGTGGACCCGCGCCTGGTGCCGTACCTCCCGCCGACCATGGCGCCGACGGCCACCTCGCAGATCGACGCCCGCGGCGGAGCCGCTGATGAGGGCTACCTGGAGCACCCGGCCGAGGCCTTCGCGCAGTACCGCAAGGACGGCATCGCCCAGGTCGTCTGCGAGGAGAAGCACATGGGCTCCCGGGCCACCGTGCTGCTCTGCAGGGACGCCGACGCGGCCCGCGAGCACTTCGGGGTCGACGGCCCCACCGGCTCCGTCTACACCCGTACCGGACGGCCCTTCTTCAAGGACCCCGAGGTCACCGAGGAGGTCCTCGCCCGGCTGCGGGCGGCGGTCACCGACGCCGGGCTCTGGGAGGAGCTCGACACGGACTGGCTGCTCGTCGACGGCGAACTGCTGCCCTGGTCGCTGAAGTCCGCCGGCCTGCTGCGCAACCAGTACGCCGCCGTGGGCGCGGCCTCCGGAGCCGTCTTCCCCGACGCCCTCGCCGCCCTGGAGGCGGCCGCGGCCCGGGGCGTGGACACCGGGGAGCTCCTGGAGCGCCAGCGCGGGCGGGCCGCGGACGCGGCGAAGTTCACCGAGGCGTACCGGCGCTACTGCTGGAGCACCGACGGGCTGGACGGCGTACGGTTCGCCCCGTTCCAGCTGCTGGCGGTGGCCGGACGCTCGCTGGCGGCCGTGCCCCACGACGAGCAGCTGTTCTGGCTGGACCGGCTCGTCGCCGCCGACGAGGCCGCCGGGACCGGACTGCTGCGCCGCACCGGCCGGATCCTGGTGGACACCGCCGACGAGGCCTCGGTACGGGCGGGCACCGACTGGTGGCTGGAGCTGACGGCCGCCGGCGGCGAGGGCATGGTCGTCAAACCGCTCCAGGCGTACGCCAAGGACGGCAAGGGCCGGCTCGTGCAGCCGGGGGTGAAGGTGCGCGGACGCGAGTACCTGCGGATCATCTACGGTCCCGAGTACACGCGTCCGGACCACCTGGAGCGGCTGCGCGGGCGCCACCTCGGACACAAGCGCTCGCTCGCCCTGCGCGAGTACGCGCTCGGTCTGGAGGCCGTGGACCGGCTGGCGGCCGGGGAGCCGCTGTGGCGGGTCCACGAGGCGGTCTTCGCCGTCCTCGCGCTGGAGTCGGAGCCGGTGGACCCGCGGCTCTGAAGCCGCCGAGGCGTCAAGGAAAGGCCCCCGTACGGCCGCTCATTAGGTCGTATGGGGGAACTTTCGCGGAGAACTCCGGGAAAACCACCGGCGGGATCGTTCATCCAGGGCAGCGGAATGTCCGCGACCCTGGAAGGACGGAACGTCACCTATGAAGATGACCGCGCGCGGAAGCATTGCGGCACTCATGACCTGTATGGCCGCGGCAGGCGCGGCCACCCCGGCCATGGCCGACGCGGTGCCGGTGGGAGTCCCCCTGGACGCGGTGCGGACCACGCTCGGCGTGGACGTCCCGCACCTGGCCACCGGAGTGCCGGTGCCGGTGGTCGGAGCACCCGAGGCGCCCCGGTTCCACAAGGGCGACATGCTGCCGAGCCCGCTTCTGCCGGCGGTGCCGATCGGCACCGAGCTCGGGGACACCCTCCTCACCTCCCCGGTGCCGAACCTGCTCGGCAAGCCCGAGACGGACGGCGAGGGCTCGCTGGACGCACCCGCGACCACCGTGCGCACCCGTACCCCGGGACTGCTCGTCGGCTCCCCGCTGACCATGCCCGACGCGTCCAACCACGGGCTGCCGAACGTGACCGCCCCCGCGCTGGGCGTCATCGCCCCGGACCTCACCGGCACCCCGGAGGCCCTGCTCGGCCTGCGCTGAACCGGCGGGCCCCGGATCGCCGCCGGATCGGGCGGTCCGAACCCGCTGAGCCGACGCCACGTCAAAAAGCCGCCCGGTCTGCGAACGTGTACGGCATGGGATTCCATGTCGATTCCGAGACCGGGCGGCTTCGCCGCGTCATCCTCCACCGGCCCGACCTGGAGCTGAAGAGGCTCACGCCGAGCAACAAGGACGCGCTGCTCTTCGACGACGTGCTGTGGGTGCGCCGGGCCCGCCAGGAGCACGACGGCTTCGCCGACGTACTGCGCGACCGCGGAGTGGAGGTCCACCTCTTCGGTGACCTGCTGGTGGAGGCCCTGGACATCCCGGAGGCCAGACACCTCGTCCTGGACCGGGTCTTCGACGAGAAGGAGTACGGTCCGCTCGCCACCGACCACCTGCGGGCGGTCTTCGACGGACTCCCCTCGGGGGACCTGGCCGAGGCGCTGATCGGCGGGATGACCAAGCGGGAGTTCCTGGAGCGGCACGCGGAGCCGGTGTCGGTCCGCTTCCACGCCCTGGAGCTCGACGGCTTCCTGCTGGGGCCGCTGCCCAACCACCTCTTCACCCGGGACACCTCCGCCTGGATCTACGACGGGGTGTCCATCAACGCGATGCGCTGGCCGGCCCGGCAGCGCGAGACCGTGCACTTCGAGGCCATCTACAAGCACCACCCGCTCTTCACCGGCTCCGGGCCCTTCCACACCTGGTCACAGGGGCAGGCCGACTATCCCTCGACCATCGAGGGCGGCGACGTCCTGGTCATCGGCAACGGCGCCGTGCTGATCGGGATGAGCGAGCGGACCACCCCGCAGGCGGTGGAGATGCTGGCGCGCGGGCTGTTCGCCGCCGGGTCGGCGACGACGATCGTGGCGCTCGACATGCCCAAGCGGCGTGCGTTCATGCACCTGGACACGGTGATGACGATGGTCGACGCAGATACGTTCACCCAGTACGCGGGCCTGGGCATGCTGCGCTCCTACACGATTGAGCCCGGCGGCGGGCCGAGCGAGCTGAAGGTGACGGACCATCCGCCGGAGCACATGCACCGGGCCATCGCCGCCGCGCTCGGGCTGGACGCGATCCGGGTGCTCACGGCGACCCAGGACGTGCACGCCGCCGAGCGCGAGCAGTGGGACGACGGCTGCAACGTGCTGGCCGTGGAGCCGGGCGTGGTCGTCGCGTACGAGCGGAACGTCACGACCAACACCCACCTGCGCAAGCAGGGCATCGAGGTGATCGAGATCCCGGGCAGCGAGCTGGGACGGGGACGGGGCGGGCCGCGCTGCATGAGCTGTCCGGTGGAGCGGGACGCGGTGGCCTAGCCGGGGGCGGGGGCGGGGGCGAGGCGGGGCGGGGGACGCCGGGGAACCAGGGGGCGGGGAACGCCGAGGTCCGCCCGTATGCGAAGGTCTGTATATCAATGCAGTCCGTCGTATAGACTTCCAGCATCCCCTGTCACCGTGACTCTGGAGCGCCCCCATGGCCACCGATCTTGTCGGCCGCAGTTTCCTCAAGGAGCTCGACTTCACCGCCGCCGAGTTCCGCGGCCTGGTCGAGCTCGCCGCCGAACTCAAGGCGGCCAAGAAGGCCGGGACCGAGCGGCGCCGCCTCCAGGGCAAGAACATCGCCCTGATCTTCGAGAAGACCTCGACGCGCACCCGCTGCGCCTTCGAGGTCGCCGCCGCCGACCAGGGCGCCCACACCACCTACCTCGACCCCTCCGGCTCCCAGATGGGCCACAAGGAATCGGTCAAGGACACCGCGCGGGTGCTGGGCCGGATGTTCGACGGCATCCAGTACCGCGGTGACGCGCAGGACACCGTCGAGCAGCTCGCCGCACACGCCGGCGTGCCCGTCTTCAACGGCCTCACCGACGACTGGCACCCCACCCAGATGCTGGCCGACGTGCTCACGATGACCGAGCACTGCACCAAGCCGCTGGAGCGGATCTCCTTCGCCTACCTCGGCGACGCCCGCTTCAACATGGGCAACTCGTACCTGGTCACCGGCGCGCTGCTGGGCATGGACGTACGGATCGTGGCGCCGGAGCACTACTGGCCGGCCGCGCCCGTGGTGGCCGCGGCGCGCGAGCTGGCGGCCGCCAGCGGCGCCCGGATCACGCTCACCGAGCACCTCGCGGAGGGCGTAGGGCAGGCCGATTTCGTGGTGACCGACATCTGGGTGTCCATGGGGGAGCCCAAGGAGGTCTGGGACGAGCGCATCGAGGCGCTGAGCCCGTACGCCGTCACCATGGACGTGCTGCGCGCCACCGGGAACCCGGACGTGAAGTTCATGCACTGCCTGCCCGCGTTCCACGATCTCGGCACCAAGGTGTCCCGGGAGATCCACGAGCGGCACGGGCTGGAGTCGCTGGAGGTGACGGACGAGGTGTTCGAGTCCAGGCACTCCGTCGTCTTCGACGAGGCGGAGAACCGGCTGCACACCATCAAGGCCGTGCTCGTCGCGACCCTCGCGGAGTCGGCCGCATAGTCATGCGTCGGGGCGGGGGCACCGGGGCCCAGGCGCCCTAGAGGGCCGCCCGGGACGGCAGGGTGAACCACACGGCCTTGCCGTGCGGGGTGGCGCGGTGCCCGCAGGCCGAGCTCAGGGTCCGGATCAGCAGCAGGCCGCGGCCGTGCTCCTGCCAGGGGTCGGGATGGGCGTCGTCCGGGCCGGGGGCGGTCAGGTCGGCGGGGGGCTGCGGATCACCGTCGTGGACCTCGACCTGGCAGCCGTTCGCCAGCAGTTCCACGACGAGCTCGATGGGGGCGTCGCCGGGGGTGTGCTCCACGGCGTTGGCGACCAGTTCGGCGGTGAGCAGTTCGGCGGTGTCGCTGTCGGCGGGTGCGTCGATGTCGGCGAGGGCCGTACGGACCAGGGCGCGGGCGATGGGTACGGCCGCCGTCGTGTGCGGCAGGGCTATCCGCCAGGCGGAGGGTTCGGGCAAGGCAGGCCGTCCGTTCCGTGGGGTCGTAGGGGCGGGGGAAATCCTGTTTTCAACGATACGAAGTGGAAATGTCCGGCCGTAGGGCACCCCGACGTGATCGCAAGGGACGTCGGGCACACCGGCTCGGGACCTTCGGTACGTGTGGAGTCCGGCCGGCGGCACGGACCCACGGTTATCGCGCTTCCCTGACGACAGTCATGGACCGGTGATACCTTCGGGAGGGTGAGTCCCTTCCTCGGTTCCACACCCGCGACCGAACGCTGGAACCACCTCCGGGTGGACCGGCGGGACGGCGTCGCCACCGTCACCCTCGACCGCCCCGAGAAGCTCAACGCGCTCACCTTCGGCGCCTACGCCGACCTGCGCGACCTGCTCGCCGAACTGTCCCGTGAGCGTTCCGTACGGGCCCTCGTGCTCGGCGGCGAAGGGCGCGGCTTCTGCTCCGGAGGCGACGTCGACGAGATCATCGGCGCCACCCTCGCGATGGACACCGCCCAGCTCCTCGACTTCAACCGGATGACCGGACAGGTCGTGCGCGCCCTGCGCGAATGCCCCTTCCCGGTCATCGCCGCCGTCCACGGGGTCGCCGCCGGCGCCGGGGCCGTCATCGCGCTCGCCGCCGACTTCCGCATCGCCGACCCCACCGCCCGCTTCGCCTTCCTCTTCACCCGGGTCGGCCTCTCCGGCGGCGACATGGGCGCCGCGTACCTGCTGCCCCGCGTCGTCGGGCTCGGGCACGCCACCCGGCTGCTGATGCTGGGGGAGCAGGTCAGGGCCCCGGAGGCCGAGCGGATCGGGCTGCTCAGCGAGGTCACCGAGGAGGGCAAGGCCTCCGTGCGCGCGGCGGAGCTCGCCGCGCACCTCGCCGCCGGTCCGGCCCTCGCGTACGCGCAGACCAAGGCGCTGCTGACCGCGGAGCTGGACATGCCGCTGGCCGCCTCGGTGGAACTCGACGCGAACACCCAGGCCCTGCTGATGAACGGCGAGGACTACCGGGAGTTCCACGCGGCCTTCACCGGGAAGCGGCCGCCCCAGTGGAAGGGCCGGTAGTTCGATGGGCACCGGTTCGATGGGCACCGGTTCGATGAGCACCGGCGCGATGAGCACCGGCCGGGAGGGCGCCGCCCTGCGGGTCGCCGTGGTCGGCGGGGGCCCGGGCGGGCTGTACGCCGCCGCGCTGCTCGCCCGGCAGGGGCACGCGGTGGACGTGTGGGAGAGGAACGCCCCCGACGACACCTTCGGCTTCGGGGTGGTCCTCTCCGACGAGACGCTCGGCGGCATCGAAGCGGCCGACGCCGTGGTCTACGCGGCCCTGAGCGCCGAGTTCGTCCGCTGGGACGACATCGACATCGTGCACCGGGGCCGCCTGCTGACCTCCGGCGGCCACGGGTTCGCCGCGCTCGGGCGGCGCCGGCTCCTGGAGATCCTGCACGAGCGCTGCGCGGGCCTCGGGGTCCGGCTCCGCTTCCGCACCCCGGCGCCCGAGCCGCAGGCGCTCGCAGCCTCGTACGACCTGGTCGTCGCGGCCGACGGGGTGCACAGCCGGACCCGGGAGGCCGCGGCGGAGCACTACGGGCCCACGCTGACGGGCGGGCGGTGCCGGTACATCTGGCTGGCCGCCGACTTCCCCTTCGAGGCCTTCCGCTTCGAGATCGCGGAGACCGAGCACGGGGTGGTGCAGCTGCACGCGTACCCGTACGCGGCCGACTCCTCCACCGTGATCGTCGAGATGCGCGAAGAGGTCTGGCAGGCCGCCGGCTTCGACCTCTGCGACGAGGCGGAATCCGCGGCGCGCTGCGCGAAGATCTTCGGCGAGGCCCTGCGGGGACGGCCGCTGCGGGGCAACGGCTCGGCCTGGACGCAGTTCCGTACGGTGGTCAACGCGCGCTGGTCGCACGGCAACACGGTGCTCATCGGCGACGCCGCGCACACCGCGCACTTCTCGATCGGCTCCGGCACCAAACTGGCGGTGGAGGACGCGCTCGCCCTGGCCCGGGCGGTGGAGGCCGAGCCGGACGTCCCGGCCGCACTGGCCGCCTACGAGGCCGCACGCCGGCCGGCGGTGGCCTCCACCCAGCGGGCGGCGGCCGCGAGCATGCGGTGGTTCGAGGAGCTCGCCGGGTACGTGGAGCAGCCCGCCCGGCAGTTCGCCTTCAACCTCCTGACCCGCAGCCTGCGGGTCACCCACGGGAATCTGGCCCTGCGCGATCCGCGCTTCACCCGGGCCGTGGAGCGGGAATTCGGCTGCCCGGACGACGGACCGGTCGACGGAACGGACGGGGCCGGGACCCCGCCGATGTTCACCCCGTTCACCCTGCGGGGCCTGACCCTGCGCAACCGGGTCGTGGTCTCCCCGATGGACATGTACTCGGCTTCGGGCGCGGGCGCGGGCGCGGACGGCGACGGCGTGCCGGGCGACTTCCACCTGGTACACCTCGGCGCGCGGGCGCTGGGCGGGGCCGCCCTGGTGATGACGGAGATGGTCTGCGTCAGCCCCGAGGGCCGGATCACCCCGGGCTGCACGGGCCTCTACACCGCCGGGCAGGCGGCAGCCTGGGCGCGGATCGCCGACTTCGTGCACACCTCGGCGCCCGGCACCGCGCTGGGCGTCCAGCTGGGCCACTCGGGCCGCAAGGGATCGACCCGGGTGATGTGGGAGGGCATGGACGCCCCGCTCCCCGAGGGGAACTGGCCCCTGGTGGCCGCCTCCGCACTGCCCTACCGCCCCGGCGTCTCGGCCGTGCCCCGGGCTCTGAGCACCGCCGAGCTCGCCGCCGTCCGCTCCGACTTCGCCGCCGCCGCCGTCCGGGCCGCGAGAAGCGGCTTCGACCTGCTGGAACTGCACTGCGCGCACGGCTACCTGCTCTCCGGCTTCCTCTCCCCGCTGACCAACCACCGCACCGACGCCTACGGCGGCCCGCTGGAGAACCGGCTCCGCTTCCCGCTGGAGGTGTTCGACGCGGTCCGCGCCGTCTGGCCCGCGGACCGGCCGATGACGGTCCGCCTCTCGGCCACCGACTGGGCGCCGGGCGGCACCTCGCCCGAGGAGGCGGTGGCCATCGCCGGAGCCTTCGCGGCCCACGGCGCCGACGCCATCGACGTCTCCACGGGACAGGTGGTGGCGGAGGAGACCCCCGAGTACGGGCGCGCGTACCAGACCCCGTACGCCGACCGGATCCGCAACGCCCTGAACGTCCCGGTGATCGCGGTCGGGGCGATCTCCTCCTGGGACGACGTCAACTCCCTGCTGCTGGCCGGCCGGGCGGACCTCTGCGCACTCGGCCGCCCCCACCTCTACGACCCGCACTGGACCCTGCACGCGGCCGCCGACCAGTCCTACACCGGCCCGGCCGCACCCTGGCCCGCCCCCTACCTCGCGGGCAGCCGCAAGCCGCCCACGGGGCGGGGGTAGCCACGCATCCAGAGGGGTTCTGGAGGTTCTGGAGGTTTCAAGGGTTGCTCGTCGTCCGCAGGGGTGGTCACGTCAGTGCCACCTCCACCCGGTCCTCGACCGGGGTGTAGCCCAGGCGCTGGTAGACGCGGTTGCTGGTGGGGTTGGCCAGGTCGGTGAAGAGCAGCACCTCCGCGGCTCCGGCCGCGTGCGCCGCCTCGGTGGCGGCGTACGTCACCCCGGCCGCGTAGCCCCGGCCCCGCAGCTCCGGCGGGGTGTAGACCGGGCCGATCCGGGTCACCGCGTCGATCGGGCGGAAGAACCCGGCCAGCGAGACCGGGATCCCGGCGTCCTCCCAGAGCAGCATGCCCCCGTACGAGAGCCGGTCGCGCAGGGCCGCCTCCGAGGCGGCCCCGCCCTCGCCGGACTCCTGTCTGAAGGCGGTGACCCACTCCAGGAGCAGCGGGAGGTCGGCCTCTGCGGCGGGCCGGGCCCGCCCGGCCGGGGCGGGGTCGGGGGCGATGAGCCCGGAGAGCCGGTAGAGGCGGTTCTCCTCCACGACCTCGGTCGGCTTCCCCCAGGAGACGGCCAGCTCCCGCGCGTCCTCGCGGCGGGCGTTGAGCGCGTCGACCCCGGCGAGCAGCGGCTCGGAGGCGAGGGCGGTTCCCAGCTCCCGGACCGCCTCGGCGGGCAGCGTGCCGATCAGCAGCGGGTGCGGAGGGCACTGCACGACGGCGCCCGAGACCAGCCCGTCGGGCCCGGTCCACCAGCCGAAGAGGGGCGGCTCGGATCCGAAGGCGTCCAGGCCCTGCCGCTCCAGCGCGTCGATGACCGTGACCAGCTGGGTGTGGGGCACGGGCCGCGCAGCCACGGCGGGACGCACGGCGGCCGCCCAGGCCGCCAGATCAGGGGTGAAGGTCCACGTCATGGCACATGATCACCCGCGCCGGGCGCGCGGTACAGCCCCTTTTCCGGCTGCCGGGCTCACAGCTCCACGAAGCCGGCCCCGAGGTCCCGCAGCCGCTCGTGGAGTTCCGCGAAGACCGCCGCCGAGCGGTCGCCCGGCCAGTCCGCCGGGAGCAGGGCGCGCGGCAGCCCCGGGTCCGCGTACGGGAGCCGGCGCCAGGTGTCCAGGGCGAGCAGGTAGCCGCGGTAGGCAGCCTCCGGGGTGGGGTCGGCCGTGCCCGTCTGCAGGGCGCGCAGGGCGGGCTCGTGGAGGTCGAGGAACTCCTCGTGCTGCTTGGCCAGCGCCGCCAGGTCCCACCAGCGGGAGACCGACTCCGCCGTTGGGGCGAAGCCCAGGTGGGCGCCCCGGAAGAGCTCCACGTACGGCGTCAGGTGCAGCCGCTCCAGGGTGTGCCGGGTCTCCCCGTCCCACTGCGCCGGGGCGATCCACACGCCGGGCGCCACCGCGCCGAAGCCGAGGCCGGCCAGCCGGGAGCGCAGCAGGTGCCGCTTCGCCCGCTCCTGCTCCGGGACGGAGAAGACGGCCAGCAGCCACTCCTGGGACTCCGGCGGGCGGGTGGTTCCGTAGATCCGGCGGTCGCCGTCCTCCAGGAGCCGGCGCGCCTCCGCGGAGAGCTCGTACCCCGCCGCGCGGTCCCCGGTCCGCGCGGGCAGCAGGAAGCCGCGCCGCTTCAGCCGGGACACCGACGAGCGGACGGACGGCGCGTCCACGCCGGCCGCGCCCAGCAGGCGGACCAGCGCGGACACCGGGACCGGGCCAGGGAAGGCCCGCCCGTAGGCGCCGTAGAACGTGACGATCAGAGATCGCGGGGTGTGCTGCTCGACCACGGCTTCACTCTAAATGCTCCTCTTGATCGCGCAGCCGGAAGCGTTGCAGCTTGCCCGTCGCCGTCCGGGGCAGGGCGGGCAGGAAGACGAAGGTGCGCGGGCATTTGTGCGGGGCCAGCTCGCTCCGCATGAAGGTGCGCAGGGCGTCCTCGGTGAGGACCGCGCCCTCCCGGGGGACCGCGTACGCGACGACGACCTGCCCGCGCCGCTCGTCGGGGCGGCCGACCACGGCCGCCTCCAGCACGTCCGGGTGGCGCAGCAGCGCTTCTTCGACCTCGGGTCCCGCGATGTTGTACCCCGCGGAGATGATCATGTCGTCGGCCCGGGCCACGTAGCGGAAATAGCCCTCCGCGTCGCGGACGTAGGTGTCGCCCGTGAGGTTCCAGCCGTCCCGTACGTACTCGCCCTGCCGCGGGTCCGCCAGGTAGCGGCAGCCCACCGGCCCCCGTACGGCCAGCAGCCCCGGCACCTCGTCCGCGACGGGCAGCCCCGCCCGGTCCACCACCCGGGCCTCCCAGCCCGGCACCACGCGGCCCGTCGTACCGGGCCGGATGTCCTCGTCGGCCGCCGAGATGAAGATGTGCAGCAGCTCGGTGGCGCCGATCCCGTTGATGATCCGCAGGCCAGTGCGCTCGTACCAGGCCTGCCAGGTGGCGGCCGGCAGGTTCTCGCCCGCCGAGACGCAGCGGCGCAGCGCGGAGAGGTCGTAGGCGCCCGTGTCGTACGGGCCCAGCGTGTCCAGCATCGACCGGTACGCGGTGGGCGCGGTGAACAGCACCGACACCCGGTGCTCGGCCAGCGCGGGCAGCAGCCGGCGCGGGGAGCCGTCCGCGAGCAGCAGCGCCGAGGCGCCGGCCCGCAGCGGGAAGACCACCAGTCCGCCGAGGCCGAAGGTGAAGCCGAGCGGCGGACTGCCCGCGAAGACGTCCTCGGGGCGGGGGCGCAGCACTTCTTGAGAGAAGGTGTCGGCCACCGCGAGCAGATCGCGGTGGAAGTGCATGCAGCCCTTGGGGCGCCCGGTGGTGCCCGAGGTGAAGGCGATCAGCGCCACGTCGTCGGCGGAGGTCTCCACCGCCGGGTAGGGCTCCGAGTGGCGCTCGGCTTCGGCCAGCCGCAGCAGGTCGTCCGGGGCCCCGCCGCCGTACGCGGTGATCCGCAGCCCCGGCACCCCGGCCTTCACCAGGTCGTCCACCACCTCCGCCTGGCACAGGGCGTGGCTCACCCGGGCCATCGAGCACACCGTGGCCAGCTCCTGCGCACGCTGCTGGGCCAGGACGGTGACGGCCACCGCGCCCGCCTTCATCACCGCCAGCCAGCACGCGGCGAGCCAGGGGCCGGTCGGGCCGCGCAGGAGCACGCGGTTGCCGGGGACGACGCCGAGATCGGTGGTGAGCACGTGCGCGAGCCGGTCCACGCGGGCGTGCAGCTCCCCGTACGTCCACACCGTGCCGTCCGCGCCGCGGAAGGCGGGGCGGTCGGGGCCCAGCCGGGCGATGGTGGCGTCGAGCAGCTCCACACCGCAGTTGAGCCGGTCGGGGTAGGCCAGCCCGGGGAGTTCGAAGAGGAGCTGCGGCCAGGCGTGCGCGGGCGGCAGGTGGTCGCGCGCGAAGGTGTCTCGGTGAGCGGAAGGCTTGAGCTCCAAGGCGGGTTCGCCCCCTTGCGACGGCCCGCGCCCCGGGTGGGGGCCGGACCCTGCGTATGGACTGTGGACCGAAGTGGAAGAGCCGGGCCGTGCGAACGCAGCACGAGCGTATCGTCATGGTGACGGGAGTCAACAGGACGCGATAGAGGCTGGGGCATACGGATGACCCGATTCACGGGATTCGCGCTCGGGACGGACCAGGAGGAGTGGTGCGCGCGGCTGCGCGCACTGGCGGCGGAGCGGCTGCGGCCGCTGGCGGAGAAGGGGGAGCCGGGCCGGGTCAACCGGCCGCTGCTGGCCGCACTGGGCGAAGAGGGGCTGCTGGGACGGGTGTTCACCTCGGGCGCGCTGGAACTGTGCCTGCTGCGCGAATCCCTCGCCTACGGCTGCACGGAGGCGGAGACGGCCCTCGCCCTCCAGGGACTGGGTGCGTACCCGGTGCTGCGCTCGGGCAGCGACGCGCAGCGCGAGCGGTGGCTGCCCGGCGTCCGGGCCGGGCGCACGGTGGCGGCCTTCGCGCTGAGCGAGCCGGGGGCCGGATCGGACGCGGGGGCGCTGGCGCTCGAAGCGGTGCCCGAGGGCGGGGGCGGGGGCCCAGGCAGGGGCAAAGGTGGCTGGCGGCTCAGCGGGGAGAAGTGCTGGATCTCCAACGCGCCCGAGGCCGATTTCTACACCGTCTTCGCCCGCACCGGCGAAGGCCCCGGAGCCAAGGGGGTCAGCGCCTTCCTGGTCCCGGCGGACCGGCCCGGGCTCTCGGGGGAGCCCCTCGACATGCTCTCCCCGCACCCCATCGGCGCGCTCGCCTTCGACGGGGTCCCGGTGGGCCCGGCAGACCTGCTGGGGGAGCCGGGCCGGGGCTTCCGGGTGGCCATGGACACCCTGAACCTCTTCCGCCCCAGCGTGGGCGCCTTCGCCGTCGGGATGGCCAGGGCCGCCCTCGACGCGACGGTGGCGCACACGGCCGCCCGTACCGCCTTCGGCGGGGTGCTGGGCGACCTGCAGGCCGTGGCGCACCGGGTGGCCGAGATGGCCACCCGGACCGAGGCGGCCCGGCTCCTCGTCTACGCGGCGGCGGAGGCCTACGACGCCGACGCGCGCTCCCCGCAGGTACCGAGGCGGGCGGCCATGGCGAAGCTGCTGGCCACCGAGACGGCCCAGTACGTCGTCGACCACGCGGTACAGCTGCACGGGGCGGCCGCCCTGCGCCGCGGCCACCTGCTGGAACACCTGTACCGGGAGGTGCGGGCGCCGAGGATCTACGAGGGGGCGAGCGAGGTGCAGCGCACGATCATCGCCAAGGAGCTCTACCGGGAGGCACGGGAGATGCAGGAGGCGCAGGAGGCGCAGGAGGCGCAGGAGGCGCAGGAGGTGGGGGAGGCGTGAGCCTGGAGCGGATCAACCCGGAGGAGCTCTCCCCGGCGACGGGCTTCTCGCACGCCGTCGTCGCGAGCGGGGGCCGGCTGGTGTTCCTGGCCGGGCAGACGGCGCTCGACGGCGCCGGGAAGGTGGTGGGAGGGACGCTGCCGCAGCAGTTCGAGCAGGCGCTGGCGAACCTGCTGGCCGCCCTGGCGGGGGCGGGCGGCGCACCGGCCGATCTGGCCCGGGTCACCGTCTACGCCGTGGACGTGGCCGACTACCGGGACTGCGCCCCCGAACTGGGCCGGATCTGGCGGCGGTTGGCGGGCCGGGACTATCCGGCGATGGCGGTCGTGGGCGTGGTCCGGCTGTGGGACGAGACGGCGCTCGTCGAGCTGGACGGGCTGGCGGTGCTCCCGTAGGTCTTTTCGCTGGTGAGCGCGGGTGCCGCCGGGATGCCGAGCGGGTGCCTTTGACAGTGGGCAGGGGAGGGGGGAGGGTGGAAATGCCTCACAACGGAGCAATCCGGAGTAATTCACCCTTCACTCTCGGAGGTGTATGGCCATGCGCCGTGGGTTCATTGCGGCAGCCGTGACAGGGGCCGCCGGGATCACGCTCGGCCTGATGCCCGTCAGCAGTGCATTCGCCTCGAGTCTTCCGCAGACGTACCGGTGTTCCGACTGGCGCGGCAGCAACTGGAGCGGGGACGACTGGTGGCGCTACTGCTGCGACACCTCGCGCTCGGACCGCCCCAGTTGGTGCTGGGACAACTGGGACAACGACAGTTGGAACAACAACTGGCACAACAGCAACTGGAGCAACGACAACTGGGACCACGACAACTGGAACCACGACAACTGGAACGACCACGGCAACTGGAACGACAACGACAGCTGGAACCACGACAACGGGAACAACTGGCGTGACGGCGGCTGGAACGACGGCGGCCACGACGGCGGCTACCGCAACGGGAACAACTGGAACGACTGACCCACTGGCTGACCGCCCGGACCCCGGCGTACCGGGGCCCGGGCGTACCGGGGCGCACCCCCGCTCGGCGGCCCGCTACCGGCTGCCGTCCTCCAGCAGGTTCCCCATCCATTCCTCGATGCCCGCCACCGTGCGCGGCAGGGCACCCGACATCAGCCGGGCGCCCTCGGCCGTGATCACCAGGTCGTCTTCGATGCGCACGCCGATGCCGCGCAGCTCCGGCGGGAGGGTCTCGTCGTCGGGCTGGAGGTAGAGCCCCGGCTCCACGGTGAGGACCTGGCCCTCTTCCAGGACCCCGTCCAGGTACGTGTCCGCGCGCGCCTTGGCGCAGTCGTGCACGTCGAGTCCGAGCATGTGCCCGCTGCTGCACAGGGTGTAGCGCCGGTGCAGGTCGCCCTCGGCGTGCTTGAGCACCCCCCACTCCGCGAGCCCCTCCGCGATCACCCGCATTCCGGCCCGGTGGAAGTCGCGGAAGCTCGCGCCCGGCCGCAGCGCCGCCATGCCCGCGTCCTGCGCGGCCAGGACCAGTTCGTAGACCTGCCGCTGGACGGGGGAGAACCGGCCCGACAGCGGCAGGGTGCGGGTGACGTCGGCCGTGTAGAGACCGTCGGTCTCCACGCCCGCGTCCATCAGGAGCAGGTCGCCCGCGTTCAGCCGGCCGTCGTTGCGGATCCAGTGCAGCACGCAGGCGTGCGCACCCGACGCGGCGATGGTCTCGTAGCCGGTGCCGTTGCCCTCGGCCCGGGCGCGGCGGTTGAAGACCCCCTCGATCCACCGCTCGCCGCGCGGGTGGGCCAGGGCGCGCGGGAGGTCCCGTACGACGTCCTCGAACCCGGCGGTGGTGTGGTCGACGGCGAGCTGCAGCTCGGCCACCTCCCAGGCGTCCTTGACCAGGCGCAGTTCGGAGAGGGCGGCGGCGAGCTCCGGGTCCGCGGCGGCATCGCGCCCCGTCGGGGAGCCCAGCGCGTCCAGGTGGGCGCAGCGGATGCCGGAGAGCCGCTCGGCCTCCGCGAGGTCGGGGCGGCGGCCGACCCAGAACTCCCCGTAGCGGCGGTCGCGGTAGAACTCCTCGTTGCCGCCGCTGCGCAGTGAGCGCGGGCGCAGGTAGAGGACGGCCTCGTGCCCGTGCGGGCCGGCCGGCTCCAGGACCAGGACGTGGCCGACCTGGTCCTCGCCGGTGAGCCCGGTCAGCCAGGCGTAGGCGCTGTGCGGGCGGAAGCGGTAGTCGCAGTCGTGGCTGCGGACCTTCAGCTCGCCCGCGGGGATGATCAGCCGCTCGCCCGGGAAGCGGGCGGAGAGGCGTGCGCGGCGGGCGGGGGTGACGGCGTACGAGGGGACGCGCGCGGCGTCCGGCAGGGGAGAGGCCGCCCAGTCCGACGCCATGAAGCGGGACAACTCGGCCGATACCGGCAGGTCGTGGCTGCCGATGTTGAGCCCGGCGGTGGGGCGGGAGGGGGTGTCGGTCACAGGGGCTCCCTCAAGAAGATGCGAACTGGTGGGCGCACAGGTCTTGTCAGTGCAATTTCACATTACTATGTTACAGCTCACACCGCGCCGTGTAGTCCGCGTTAATCCCCGCCAAACGCCGCGTGAAGCAGGGCAGTTCCGCACCTTCCCCTCACCGCCCTTCACAGCCAGGAGTCCTTGGTGTCCCAGCACAGAGTCGTGCGCACGTCCCTCCTCTCCGCCGCCGTCGCGGTCACCCTCCTCGTCACCGCCGGCCAGGCCGTGACCCAGGCCGCCGAGACCGGCACCCGCGCCGACGCGGCGGGTCCCTCCGCGTCCGGCACCTTCACCGGGGGCGCTGCGGGAGCCGAGGCGGGAGCGAACCCGTTCGACGAGGTCGAGCACCTCGCCGACGCGCAGCAGGCGGCTCCCGCGCCCGCACCGGCCCCGGGTGGCCAGGTTCCCGGTGGTCAGGTCCCGGACGGCCGGGCCATCGCCGAAGGCAAGGTGCCCGGCGCCGTCACCGCGCCCGCCGCCGTGACGGCCACGAAGAGCGGCAGGCTCGCCGCCGCCGCCGCCCGGGGAACCGCCGCGGGCGTCCCCTGCACCCTCGACGGGATCACCGGGCTCACCCCGGAGCAGTTCGCCGACTTCCTCGCCGACCCGGCCGTCACGGCGGCCAAGGGCGGCTGCCTCTCGGGCCTCATCTGGACCTGGGACGCCCGCCTGGCCCCCGTGATGTCGGACGCCCACGTGCAGGCCGTCTCCCGCCGGATATCCGGCCTGGCCGCCTCCCACGACGGCCTGAACTCCTCCCACCTGGAGGAGATGTTCACCTACCTGCACGCCGTGGCCTACCACGACCACTCCCGCACCGAGATCGACGTCACCGACGCCCCGACCGTCGACGCCATGCGCCAGGCCATCGCCGCCTTCGCGGGCGCCGCCCGCACCTTCGACGCCACCGGCTCCAACGCCCGCACCCTGCGCGAGGCCCTCTACGCCGGCAGCGCGCCCGGCCTGCGTCACCACCAGCTCGGCCTGATCAAGAACGTCCTGGCCACCATGGACCCGTCGCACACCGCGACGCACCTGGACACCGCCTGGGCGGGCGCGGCCCTCGCCGCCCTCTCCGTCAACTACCTCGGCGTGTACAACAACGACACCGCGTTCCACGCGGCGGCCGCCGCCGACGCCCCGTACCGCGCCACCTTCAAGAACTTCGCCACGTACGCCCACCTCAAGGGCACCGCGAACGCCTGGGTGGCGCGCGACGCCATCGCCGAGTTCGGTCGCTTCGGCCAGATCGCGGGCCTGAAGGACGCGACCACCGCCGACCTCGGCGCGCTCCTCGCCCCGGCCAGGGCCGCCTTCGGGGACGGCAGCGAGCCGTGGGCGAAGGCCGTCTCCTGGCTCAACTTCTACCAGGCGTGCAAGCCGTACGGGGTGTGCAAGGAGGACATCGAGCGGGAGCTCTTCCCGAACACCTACACGTACGACAGCGGCGCCATCAAGGTCCGCACCGCCCTCGACCGGGCCACCGTCGACCAGCTCTACTACGCGAGCAAGCAGGTCAAGACGCAGTACCACCGGGTGGTGGGCACCGACCAGCCGATCGCCGGGGACGTCAACGCCACCCTGAACATCGTGCTCTACGCCTCCCGCGCGGACTACGTGAACTACCACCCGATCCTCACCGGCTACGGCACCAACAACGGCGGCATCTACATCGAGAACGGCGCCACCTTCTACACCTACCAGCGCCGCGTCCCGCAGGACTCCCAGCTCACCCTGGAAGAGCTCTTCCGCCACGAGTACACGCACTACCTCAACGGCCGCTTCGCCGTCCCCGGCACCTTCGGCCAGGGCGCCTGGTACGAGGGCGACCGCACGACCGCCATGGACGAGGGCACCGCCGAGTTCTTCGACGGCGCGACCCGCGACAACGGCATCGCCGTACGCAAGTCCCTGATCAAGAGCATCATCGCCGACACCGCCGGCGGCGGCCCGCGCATGTCGGTGGACCAGCTCCTGCATGCCACGTACGCCAACGACGGCTTCCGCTTCTACGGGTACTCGGGCGCCTTCTTCGAGTTCCTGTGGACCGAGCGGCCCTCGGAGCTGCGGGCGATGTACGGCCACCTGCGCGCCGACAACCCGGCGGGCTTCGACGCCTGGCGCAGCAGGATGGGCCGGGACGCGGCCGTCCAGACCGGCTACGACCGGTTCCTGGACGCCCAGATCGCCAAGGTCGACCAGCTGTTCGTGCCGAACACCGCCTTCACCCCGAACGCGCAGCTGCGCGACGCGGCGCTCGCGGACGTGAAGTCCACCTTCGCGACGGCCACGTACAACACGCCGGACTGCGTGGAGAACGGCGAGCCGGGCAAGCGCCGGTTCACCTGTACCGGCAGGATCACGGCGAACCTGAAGGACTGGCGCAGCGACGACCAGAACTTCAAGGACATGTCCGAGACGGTCGACTACTTCATCCTCGACCGGGCGGGTGCGGCCTCGAACAACCTGGCGGACATGAACTGCTCCTTCGGTGCGCTGGACGTCTGGACCAACCACGTGGCGGGTACGTCGAGTTACAGCTGCGAGGGTCCGCTGCGCGGCTGACCTCGGCCACCTCTGTCCCCCTCTAGAGATATGTGACATATTACTGCCGTGCCCAAGAGACACCCCCTGGACCTCGTGATCATCGGCGCAGGCGTCGTCGGAGCCGCGTGCGCGTACTACGCGGCGCGCGCCGGACTCCGCGTGGCCGTCGTCGACCGCGGCCCGGTCGCCGGCGGCACGACCGGCGCCGGCGAAGGCAACCTGCTCGTCTCCGACAAGGAGGCGGGCCCCGAGCTGGACCTCGCGCTGCTCTCGGCGCGGCTCTGGCGGGAGCTCGCGCTCGAACTCCCGGGGGAGATCGAGTACGAGGCCAAGGGCGGTCTGGTCGTCGCCGCCGACGAGGCCACCGTGAAGGCCCTACGGGGCTTCGCGGACGGCCAGCGCGCGGCCGGCGTCGACGCGGTCGAGGTGGGACCGGGAGAGCTGCGCGAACTGGAGCCCCACCTCGCCCCGGACCTGGCGGGCGGTTTCCACTACCCGCAGGACGCCCAGGTCCAGCCGGCCCAGGCGGCGGCGCAGCTGCTGGCCGCGGCGCCGGGTGTGGTGCTCCACCTCGGGGAGGAGGTCACGGAGTTCCTCCGCGGCCCGGCGGGCGAACTCCGCGGAGTCCGTACGCCTCGCCGCGACCTCCTCGCCCCGGCGGTGCTCAACGCGGCCGGCACCTGGGGCGGGGCGGTGGCCGCGCTGGCCGGAGTCGGCCTTCCGGTGCTGCCCCGGCGGGGTTTCGTCCTGGTGACGGAGCCGCTGCCGAGGGTGGTGCGACACAAGGTCTATGCCGCGGACTACATCGCGGACGTCGCCAGCGGGTCGGCGGCGCTGCAGTCCTCGGCGGTGGTCGAGGGCACCCCGGCGGGGCCGGTCCTGATCGGTGCCACCCGCGAACGGGTCGGCTTCGACCGCTCGCTGTCGACGGAGGCGCTGCGTCGGCTGGCGGCGCAGGCGGCGGCCCTCTTCCCGGTCCTGGCGGACGTCAAGGTGCTCCGCACCTACCACGGCTTCCGCCCGTACCTGCCGGACCACCTCCCGGCGATCGGTCCGGACCCCCGGGTCCCGGGCCTGTTCCACGCCTGCGGCCACGAGGGCGCGGGCATCGGCCTGGCCCCGGCGACGGGAGCCCTGATCACGGCAGCCCTGACGTCCACCGAGCCCGCTCTGGACCCGACCCCCTTCACCCCGTCCCGCTTCGCGGAGCCCACGAGATGACCGGGGGTGTCGCTGCGCGGGCCGAAGTCCCCTACCCACCCTTCGCCCGTTCCCCGGGGCTCCGCCCCGGACCCGTTGCCGGGTGCGGCGCCGTTCGCGGGGGCCAGCCCCCGCACCCCCGCTCCTCAAACGCCGGAGGGGCTGGAATTGCCCTACGGGCAATCGGGGGTCGGCCACATCCAGCCCCGCCGGCGTTTGAGGCGCGGGGTCTGGGGCGGAGCCCCAGGGGCTTTTCAGCCGTCCGGCGTTTGAGGACCGGGGTCCGGGGCGGAGCCCCGAGGGGTCCGGGCGCAGCCCGGTACCCCTTCCCAGCCCGTCCGGCGTTTGAGGACCGGGTCCGGGCGGAGCTCGGGGAACGGTGGAAGGGCGGGTAGGGGACTGCCCCGCAGGGTCGGCAACCGCGGTGCGGAACGCGTACAGAGTCAGAGGAATCGAGGAGGACGGAAGCGATGAGCGAAGCGACGAGGGGCCGGCGAAGGTCACCCCGCGACCTCGTGGGCGGCACCCCCGCGGAAACCTGGAGCCTCCGCTTCGACGACCGCGAACTCCCGGCCCAGTCGGGCCAGACCATCGCCGCCGTCCTCTGGTCCGCCGGCATCCTCGCCTGGCGCACCACCCGCGAAACCGCCGCCCCCCGCGGAGCGTTCTGCGGGATCGGCAGCTGCTACGACTGCCTCGTCACCGTCAACGGCCGCCCGAACCAGCGCGCGTGCCTCGTCCCCGCCCGCCCGGGCGACCACGTCACCACCCAGGAAGGGACCGGCCATGACGACCTCGCCGTCTGACACCCCGGCCCCCGCCGACCCCGTCGGCCCCGCCGACCTCGCCATCGTCGGCGCCGGCCCCGCCGGCCTCGCCGCCGCGGTCACGGCCGCCGGTCTGGGCCTGCGCGTCACCCTCCTGGACGCGGGGGAGCGCCCGGGCGGGCAGTACTTCCGCCACCCCGCGCCCGGCCTCGGCGCGGCCCGCCCCGAGGCCCTGCACCACGGATGGTCCGCCTTCGCCTCGCGCGAAGCCGCCCTGCGCGCCCACGTGTCGGCCGGCCGGATCACGTACCTCCCCCACCACCACGTCTGGACGGTGACCCCGGACCCCGCCGGGAGCCCCGGCACCGGCCCCGCCTGGACCCTGCACGCCGTCGCCGGCCCCGACGAGGCCCCCGCCACCGTCCGGGCCCGTACCGTCCTGCTCGCCACCGGCGCCTACGAGCGCCAGCTCCCCTTCCCCGGCTGGACCCTGCCCGGGGTCGTCGGGGCCGGCGGGGCGCAGGCCATGCTCAAGGCCGGGCTCGTGCTCCCGGGCAGCCGGGTCGTCGTCGCCGGGAGCGGCCCCCTGCTGCTCGCCGTGGCCGGCTCGCTCGCCGCCGCCGGAGCCCGGGTGCCCGCCGTCGTGGAGGCCGCCGCGTACACCGGCTACGCCGCCCACACCCCCGCGCTGCTCCGCAACCCCGGCAAGCTCGCCGAAGGCGCCACGTACGGCGGGGCCCTGCTCCGCCACGGGGTCCGCCTCCTCACCCGGCACGCCGTCACCGAGGCCCACGGCACCGACCGGGTCGAGGCCGTCACCGTGGCCCGCCTCGACCGCGACTGGCGCCCGCTCCCCGGCACCGCCCGCCGCATCCCCTGTGACGCCGTGGCCGTCGGCCACGGGCTCGTGCCCCAGCTGGAGCTGGCCACCGGTCTCGGCTGCGCCACCCGCCCGAGCCCGGACGCCACCGTCGCCCTGGACCTGGACGCCGAACAGCGCACCTCCGTCCCCGGGGTCTGGTCCGCCGGGGAGACCGGCGGCATCGGCGGAGCCCAACTGGCCCTGGCCGAGGGGGGGATCGCCGCCCACTCCATCGCGGGCCGACCGGTACCGGCGCGCCTCGTCCGTACCCGTACGAGACTGCGCGCCTTCGCCGCCGCGATGGCCGGCGCGCACCGGCCGGGCCCCGGCTGGACCGGCTGGCTGCGCGAGGACACCGACGTGTGCCGCTGCGAGGAGGTTCCGGCGGGCCGGATCCGGGAGGCCGTGGAAGACCTGGGGGCGCGGGACGCCCGTACGGTCAAACTCCTCACCCGGGCCGGGATGGGCTGGTGCCAGGGCCGGATGTGCGGGCCGGCCGTCGCCGCCCTCGCCGGGACCGACCCGGCCCCGGACCGCAGGCCGCTGTCCTGCCCGGTCCCGCTCCGCCACCTCGCCGCACTCCCCGCCGAGCCGCCTCGCTGAGGCGCTTTCGGGCGAACTTCCCTGACGGGACCGCCGACAGGGCGGCCGCAGCTCTTGTGGCCACGTCATACCCACTAGTAAAATGTCACACATCACCCTAGGGAGCATCCTCATGACCCACGCGCACACCCCCGCGCCCGCCGGTACGGACACCCGCACCCGCCCCTGGCACGGCATCATGGTCGCCACCACCCTGCCCCTGCGGGAAGACCTGAGCGTCGACCACGACGCCTACGCCGAACACGTGGCCTGGCTGATCGCCAACGGCTGCGACGGCGTCGTCCCCAACGGCTCCCTCGGCGAGTACCAGACCCTCACCGACGAGGAGCGCGCCCGCGTCGTCCGTACCGCCGTCGAGGCCGCCGGCGACGGGTCCCGCGTCATGCCCGGAGTCGCCGCCTACGGCAGCGCCGAATCCCGCCGCTGGGCCGAGCAGGCCGCCGAGGCCGGCGCCGGATCCGTGCTCCTGCTGCCGCCGAACGCCTTCCGGGCCGACGCGGACGCCGTACGCGCCCACTACGCCGAGGTCGCCCGCGTCGGCGTGCCCGTGGTCGCGTACAACAACCCCATCGACACCAAGGTCGACCTCGTCCCGTCCCTGCTCGCCCGGCTGCACGCCGACGGCTCCATCGTCGCCGTCAAGGAGTTCAGCGGGGACGTGCGGCGTGCTTACGAGATCGCCGAACTGGCCCCCGGACTCGACCTGTTGATCGGCGCCGACGACGTCCTGCTCGAACTGGCCCTGGCCGGAGCGGTCGGCTGGATCGCCGGGTACCCCAACGCGCTCCCGCAGGCCTGCGCCACCCTCTACCGCGCCGCCGTCGCGGGAGACCTCGACACCGCCCTGCCGCTCTACAAGTCCCTGCACTCCCTGCTGCGCTGGGACTCCAAGACCGAGTTCGTCCAGGCCATCAAGCTCTCCATGGACCTGGCCGGCCGCCCCGGCGGCCCGACCCGCCCGCCCCGCTTCCCGCTCACCGGCGAGATCGAGGCCGGCGTCCGCGCCGCCACCGAGAAGGCGCTCGCCGAGGGCCTCAACTAACCCAGTCCGAAGTCCGAGGGGGACTTGATGCGCACCCGTCACATCTACCACGCGGTGGACTCGCACACCGAGGGCATGCCCACCCGGGTGATCACCGGAGGAGTCGGGGTGATCCCCGGCGCCACCATGGCCGACAAGCGGCTCCACTTCATCGAGCACCTGGACCACCTGCGGACCCTGCTCATGTACGAGCCGCGCGGCCACTCCGCGATGAGCGGCGCCATCCTGCAGCCCCCCACCCGCCCCGACGCCGACTTCGGCGTCCTCTACATCGAGGTGTCGGGCCTGCTCCCCATGTGCGGGCACGGCACCATCGGGGTCGCCACCGTCCTGGTGGAGACGGGCATGGTGCCCCTCGTCGAGCCGGTCACCACCGTCCGGCTCGACACCCCGGCCGGGCTGGTCAGCGTCGCCGTCCGGGTCGAGGACGGGGCGGCCACCGCCGCCACCTTCACCAACGTCCCGGCCTTCTGCGTCGGCCTCGACCTCAAGGCCGAGGTCCCCGGATACGGCACGGTCACCTACGACCTCGCCTACGGCGGCAACTTCTACGCCTTCGTCGAACTCGACGCCCTCGGGCTCCCCTTCGACCGGGAGCGCGGGGACGACCTGCTCGCCGCCGGACTGGCCGTCATGGAGGCGATCAACGCCTCCCCGGACCGGCCCGTCCACCCCGAGAACCCCTCCTTCGGCGGGGTCAAGCACGTCTACCTCGCAGCCCCCGGCTCCGACGCCCGCCGCTCCCGGCACGCGATGGCCATCCACCCCGGCTGGTTCGACCGCTCGCCGTGCGGTACGGGAACCAGCGCCCGCATGGCGCAGCTCCACGCCCGCGGACTCCTGCCCCTGGACACGGACTTCGTCAACGAGTCCTTCATCGGAACCGAGTTCACCGGCCGCCTCATCGGCGAAACCACCGTCGGCGGCCGCCCGGCCTTCGTGCCCACCGTCACGGGCCGGGCCTGGATCACCGGCACCGCCCAGTACTTCCTCGACCCGTCCGACCCGTTCCCCGGAGGGTTCCTCCTGTGACCGTCGTACGCACCGTGGACTACCACACCGCCGGCGAGCCCTTCCGCATCGTCGACCTCACCTCCGGGGGAGCGCTGCCCGTGCCCGGGGACACCGTCGCCGAGCGCTGCGCCACCGCCATCGGACCGGGCGGATCGGGCACCGCCCCCCGGCGCGGCCCGCTGGACGACGTACGCCGGCTCCTCGTGCAGGAGCCGCGCGGGCACGCCGGGATGTACGGGGGCTTCGTGGTCCCGCCCGACGACGACGGGGCCCACTTCGGGGTGCTGTTCTGGCACAAGGACGGCTACTCCACCGCCTGCGGCCACGGCACCATGGCGCTGGGCGCCTGGGCCGTGGACACCGGCCGGGTCGCCGCCCCGGACGACGGGGACGTCCAGGTGCGGATCGACGTGCCCTCGGGGCGGGTCGCCGCGACCGTGCACCGTGCGGGGGGCCGCACCACCGGGGTCACCTTCCGCAACGTCCCGGCCCGTACCAGCGCCCGCAAGGTGCCCGTCGCCACCACCCTCGGCATGGCCGAGGTGGACATCGCGCACGCCGGGGCCTGCTACGCCTCCCTGCCCGCCCGGGACCTCGGCCTGGAGGTGACCCCGGCCTCCCTGCCCGCACTCGTACGGGCCGGGAAGGAGATCCGCGCCGCCCTGGCCACCCACCCCGGGACCTGGCACCCGGACGGGCCGCTGCTCTCCGGGGTGTACGGGGTGACCCTGTACGAGGAGCTCCCCGACACCCCCTTCGGGCCGCACCAGCGCAACGTCACCGTCTTCGCCGACGGGCAGATCGACCGCTCGCCCTGCGGCTCCGGCACCTCGGCGCGGCTCGCGCTGCTGGCCGAGGACGGGCGGCTGGGGGAGGGGGAGGACCTGCTGCACGAGTCGGTGGTGGGCACGGTGTTCACCGGCCGCGTCGCCGCGCGGGTGGCGGAGGGCGTGGTCACGGAGGTCACCGGTACGGCGTACCGCACCGGCGAACACCTCTTCAGCGTCGACCCGCAGGACGCGCTCGGCGCAGGGTTCCAGCTGTGATCCCCCAGCTGTCGGGCGCAGAGATGGCCGGGCTGCTCACCCCGGCCGCCGCCGCGGACGCGCTGGCCGGCGTACTGCGGGCCGGGCTGGACCCGGAGACCTGCCCGCCGCGCAGCGCCCTGCCCGTGCCCGGCGGCGGGGAGCTGCTGCTCATGCCGGCCGCCACCGGGGCCTACGCCGGCGTGAAGATCGCCGGGGTGGCCCCGGGGAACCCGGCGCTCGGACTGCCCCGGATCACGGGGTCCTACCTCCTCCTGGACGGGCCCACCCTGCGCCCCCTCGCCCTGCTCGACGGGGCGGCGCTGACCGCCCTGCGCACCCCGGCGGTCTCCGCGCTCGCGCTGCGCCACCTGGCCCCGGCCGGGCGGCCGCTGCGGCTGCTGCTCTTCGGCTCGGGACCACAGGCGTACGGGCACCTCGACGCGGTGCACGCGATGCGGCAGCTGGCGGAGGTGGTGGTCGTGGCCCGTGCGGGGTCCGCGGGCAGCGCCGCCGGCGCGGAGAAGCTGGCGGCGCACGCGCGGGGGCTGGGCGTCCCCGCCCGGACGGGGGCGGCGGCGGAAGTGGCCGACGCCGACCTGGTGATCTGCTGCACCACCTCCCGCGAACCCCTCTTCGACGGGCGGCTGATCGCGCCGGGCGCCACCGTGGTCGCCGTCGGCTCGCACGAGCCGGACGCCCGTGAGGTGGACACGGCGCTGGTCCGGCGGGCGGCCGTGTACGTGGAGTCGCGTGCGGCGGCTCTGCGCGAGGCGGGGGACCTGCTGGTGCCGGAGGCGGAAGGGGCGATCGGCGCCGGTCATATCAGCGGCACCCTGGCCGACCTGGTCGCGGGCCGGATGCCGGGTGCGGGGGCGGCGAGTTGTCCACAGCTCTTCAAGAGTGTGGGCATGGCCTGGGAAGATCTCGCTGTGGCGGTCGCCTTGTTCGAGGCCGCCGGGAGTGGTGTCCGCTGAGGCGGTATCTATGAGGAGCAGGCGCAACGTGACATTGTACGCTGTTCCTCCGCACGCCGGCGGTGTGAGCGGTCTCGGAGGAAATGCAATGGGTGACCTGAAGCAGCACAGTCTCATCAAGGCTCAGGAACGGCTCCGCGACCAGGTCGGCCACGCCCTGAGGGCAGCCCTGATAGCGGGTGAACTGCGCCCCGGGAGCGTCTACTCCGCCCCCGGCCTCGCAGCCGAGCTCGGCGTCTCGGCCACCCCCGTGCGCGAGGCCATGCTCGACCTGGCCCGCGAGGGCCTGGTGGAGCCGGTCCGCAACAAGGGCTTCCGCATCACGGAGGTCAGCGAGCGCGATCTGGACCAGTACACCGAGCTGCGCACGATGATCGAGGTCCCGACCATCGGCAAGATCACGAAGATCGCCACGCCCGAGGCCCTGGAGGCCCTGCGCCCCATCGCGCAGGAGATCGTCACCAGCGCGCGCGAGCACAACCTCATCGGCTACCTGGAGGCCGACCGCCGCTTCCACCTCACCCTGCTCGGCCTCTCGGGCAACGACCGCCTGGTGGAAACGGTCGGCGACCTGCGCAAGCGCTCCCGCCTCTACGGCCTGACGGGCCTGGACGAGGCCGGCAAGCTGGTCTCCTCCGCCGAGGAGCACATCGAGCTCCTCGATCTGATGCTCAGCGGCGACGCGGAGGCGGCCGAAGCCTGCATGACCCGCCACCTGGGCCACGTCCGCTCCCTCTGGGCCCAGGGCCGCGACGAACCGGTGGGCCGCCCGAAGGGCCGCCTGGGCTCGGGCCTCTAGGCCCGGGCGGCCAGGTCCAGCACCGCGCGCATCGCCTCCACCGGAAGGCCGGGGGAGGCGGCGGCGGACATGGCGACGGCCTCCGAGCCGTCACCGAGCAGGCGCAGCAGCGTGCCCGTGGCCGTCCGGGAGTCCTCGGCGACGGCCCGCCGTACGGTGTGGTCCTCGTCCGCCGCCAGCCGCTCCAGCAGCGCGGCGGGCACGTCCGGGTCACGCAGCGCGAGGAGGCGCATCCGGGGGTCGGGGTCGGCGGCGAAGCGTCGGAGCGTCTCGGGCGCGAACGGGAAGTAATCCGCGGGCCGGTCAAGGAACTTCGACCGTCCGTGGCGCCGTTCGATGTCCTCGGCGGTGGCGGGGTCCACGTCGGGCGTCCGTTCCAGAGCGATCATGCGGACCGTCGGGTCCTCGTCGTCGAGCATCCCCCGCAGCAGCTCGGCCGGCAGCCGCTCACTGCGCGCCGCCGCGCGCCGCAGCCCCGGATAGGGGGAGGCGGCGTACGGGACGGGGTCGGCCGCGACCCAGGGGTAGGACCCCATCTCCAGGAACTCGAGGGTGATCTCGCAGAAGACGTCGTCCTCTTCCGCGTTCTCCCAGTCCTCTTCGGACCGGAGGGCTCCGGCAGTCAGCCACGCGTGGATCTCGTCACGCAGCTCCGGTGGGGTGTCCGCGCGGGCGAAGACCCTCCCCCGCACGTCGGGGCTCGTGTCCCGCGCCAGTACGTCGCGTACCCGCGGAGGCAGCGCCGGGTGGGCGGCGAGCTTGGCTCGTACCTCCTCGTCGGGGTCGGCGGCCAGAGCCGAGGCCGTGTCCGGGTCCAGTTCCAGGGAACGTACGACGTCCTTGCGCGTGGCCGGATCGGCCAGCAGGGCGGCGTGCAGGTCGGGGGGTGCGCCGTGCCCGCAGGCGCGCGCCCGTACCTTCGGCTCGGTGTCGGTGAGTAGCCTCCGGAGCAGGTCTTCGGGCAGTTCCGGCCGCCGTGCGAGCGCCGCGCGCACCCCGGCGTCGGTGTCGGTGGCCAGCGCGGCCAGGGATGCGGCGGACAGGTCGGGTCGGCCCGCGAGGGCGATCCGCACCTGGGCTTCGGGGTCGGCGGCGAACAGGGCGTGTCGCCCGGCGCCGGCGCTCTCCAGCTCCGCGCGCACCGCACGCACCTCGGGGTCCGGATCGGCCGCGAGCCGTGCGGCGATCTCGGGCGGCAGCGCCGCGTTGTGCGCGAGCGCCTGCGACTCGCCCTGTGCCAGGTACTCCTCGCACAGGGACGGACTCGGTGCGAACCCCTCCCGCAGAGCCAGCCGCAGCGGTGCCAGGTCGTGCGGCAGGAGCCGTACCGCCAGCTCCTCCGGCAGGGCGTCGTTCCGGGTCAACCCGGTCAGCACTGCGGCCGGATGCACGAGCTCGGGAGGGCCGGGAGGCGGCTCGGGGGGCTCTATCGGATCCATGGCGGGAGCATAGGCGTTGCCCTCACCGCCCCGCCCGGTCGGCGTCCCCAAGGCCCGCGCGTGCGGGCGGATTTGGACACGGCTGGATAACGGCGGCTCCAACCCCTTGTCAGTACAATTTCACATTACTATGTTACCGGTCACATCATAGAGCGCGGCCCTTCACTGGAGTGACCCATGACCAAGCGCACCCAACTCGCCCTCGCCACCGCCCTGGTGGCCGCACTCGCACTCGGCGCCTCGGGCTGCTCCGACCCCAAGAAGGGCTCCGCCGCAGGCGGTGGCGCCTCCAACCCCGCCTCCGCCAACGACGGGAAGATCCTCGGCGGCGCACCCGTCAAGGGAGGCACCCTCACCGTCCTGTCCAACCAGGACTTCGCCCACCTCGACCCCGCCCGCAACTGGGTCATGCCGACCATGGACTTCGGCACCCGCCTCCTCTACCGCACCCTGGTCACCTTCAAGGCGGAGCCGGGCAAGGCCGGCAGCGAGCTCGTCCCCGACCTCGCCACCGACCTCGGCACCCCCTCCAACGGCGGCCGCACCTGGACGTTCACCCTGAAGGAGGGCGTGAAGTACGAGGACGGATCGCCCATCAAGGCCCAGGACATCAAGTACAACGTCGAGCGCTCCATGGCCCCCGACCTCACCGGCGGCCCCGACTACGCGGCCCAGTACCTGGCCGGCGCCGAGGGCTACAAGGGTCCGCTCCAGGGCAAGCACCTCGACTCCGTCAAGACCCCCGACGACCGCACGATCGTCTTCGAACTGAAGCGGCCCGTCGCCGAGTTCTCCGCGACCGCGACCCTCCCCACCTTCGCACCGGTCCCCGAGTCGCAGGAGAAGGGCACGCAGTACGACGCCCGCCCGTTCTCCTCCGGCCCGTACAAGATCGAGTCGTACGACCGCGACAAGAAGCTCGTCCTGGTCCGCAACGAGCACTGGGACGCCAAGACCGACACCGTCCGCAAGGCCTACCCCGACAAGTTCGTGGTCGTCATGGGCCTCAAGGGCGGTCAGATCGACGACCGGATCATCGCCGGGGAGGGCGCCGACGCCTCCTCCGTCCAGTGGTCCGACATGCGGCCCGAGAGCGCCCCCAAGGTGCTGCCCAAGCCGGAGATCAAGTCGCGGCTGCTGGCCGAGTCGCAGGGCTGTACCGAGATGCTCCACCTCAACAACTCGCGCGCCCCCTTCAACGACCCCAAGGTCCGCGAGGCCATGCAGTACGCCGTGGACAAGGAGGCCGTGATCACCGCGGGCGGCGGCCCCGCCCTCAACGAGATCGCCACCGCCTACCTGCCCCCGGCCATGTCCGGAGGCAAGCAGGCCGACACGCTCAAGATCGCCCCGTCCGGGGACCCCGCCAAGGCCAAGGAACTCCTCAAGGCGGCCGGCAAGGAGACCCTGAAGGTCTCGCTCGCCGTCTCCACCGGCGACAAGGGCAAGGCGGAGGCCCTCCAGCAGGGCCTCGCCCGTGCCGGCGTCGAGGTCGTCATCGACACGGTCGACCCGGGCGCCTACTACGACGTCATCGGCGACCTCTCCACCACCCCGGACATGTCGCTCGCCGGCTGGTGCCCCGACTACCCGTCCGGCTCCACCTGGATCCCCTTCGTCTTCGACGGACGCACCATCAAGGACAAGGGCAACCAGGGCAACAACGCCCAGTTCCGCGACGACGCGACGATGAAGCGGATCGACGAGATCAACGCCATGGCCGACGCCAAGCAGGCCAACGAGGCCTGGATCGACCTCGACGCCGAGATCATGAAGAAGTCCCCGGCCATCCCCCTCCTGCTGGAGCGCAAGCCGCTGCTCGTCGGCACCAACATCGCCGGCGCCTTCGGCCACCCCGTCTGGGTCGGCCAGGTCGACTACGCCACCGTCGGCCTCAAGGACCCGTCGAAGAGCCAGGGCTGAGGGAACAGGGGAACATGGAATTTCTGACACCATGACCACCACCGCATCCGGCGCCGACGGCCGGGCGGCCCCGGCGTCGGCTCCGGCTCCGGGCGGGGCACCGGCCCCCGGCGCCGACCCCACCGTCCAGCCCGCGGCGGCGCCCGGCAGCAGCCCCTGGCAGCTCGCCCGGCGGGAACTCCGCCGCCGCCCCGCCGTCCGCGTCAGCCTCTGCGTCGTCCTGCTCTTCGTCCTGATGGCCGTCACCGCCCCCTGGCTGGGCGCGCTGGGCGGCTGGTCCCCGGACGAGTTCGACAAGTCCGCCATCGACCCCTACCTCGGCGGCCAGCCGCTGGGCTCCTTCGGCGGGATCAGCCCCGACCACTGGCTCGGCGTCGAACCCGTCACCGGCCGCGACCTGTTCGCCCGCGTCGTCCACGGCGCCCAGGTCTCGCTGCTCATCGCCTTCGCCGCCACCGCCATCGTGGTCGTCGCGGGCACCGCCGCCGGAATCGCCGCCGGCTACTTCGGCGGGCGCACCGACACCGTCCTGTCCCGGCTGATGGACCTGACGATGTCCTTCCCCTCCCTCATCTTCATGATCGCGATGCTGTCGGTGGCCAAGGACGTCAACCGGATCGTCCTCATGACCGTCGTCATCGGCGTCTTCGGCTGGCCCGGCGTCGCCCGCGTCGTCCGCGGCCAGACCCTCTCGCTGAAACACCGCGAGTACGTGGACGCCGCCCGCGTCGGCGGATCCAGCTCCTGGCGGATCCTGACCCGCGACATCCTCCCGGGGGTCTCCGGCCCGGTCATCGCCTACACCACCCTGCTCATCCCCGGCATGATCAGCACCGAGGCCGCGCTCAGCTACCTCGGCGTGGGCGTGCGCCCGCCCACCCCCTCCTGGGGCCAGATGATCGCCGAGTCCGTGGCCTTCTACGAGACCGACCCCATGTACTTCGTCATCCCGAGCCTCTTCCTCTTCCTCGCGGTCCTCGCCTTCACCCTGCTCGGCGACGCCCTGCGCGACATCCTCGACCCGAGGGGCGGCCGTACGTGATCCTCTACCTCGCGCGCCGGCTGCTCGCCCTCGCCGGCGTCCTCCTGGCCATCGCCGCCATCACCTTCCTCATCTTCTACGTACTCCCCGCCGACCCGGCCGCGGCCGCCTGCGGCAAGACCTGCAGCGCCGAGCGGCTGGCCGACGTACGCGCCTACCTCGGCCTGGACCGGCCGCTGTGGCGGCAGTTCGCCGACTTCCTCACCGGGATCTTCACCGGACGCACCCTCGGCACCGGCCAGTACGCCGTCCAGTGCGACTTCCCCTGCCTGGGCTACTCCTACGAGAACTCCCTGCCCGTGTGGGACCTGCTCATGGACCGGCTCCCGGTCTCCGCCTCCCTCGCCGTCGGCGCGGCCGCCCTCTGGCTCGTCCTCGGCCTCGGCGCGGGAGTCACCGCCGCCCTGCGCAAGGACACGGCCACCGACAAGGCGCTCATGGTCGGCGCGGTCGCCGCCGCCTCCCTGCCCGTGTACTTCACCTCCGTGATGCTCATCTACGGAGTCATCCGCATCGCCGGGCTCCTTCCCTATCCCACCTACCAGGCCTTCACCGACAACCCCCTCGCCTGGGCGAGCAACCTGCTCCTCCCCTGGACCGCCCTCGCCCTGCTCTACGCCGCGATGTACGCCCGCCAGAGCCGCGGTTCGATGATCGAGGCAATGGCCGAGCCCTACATCCGCACCGCCCGCGCCAAGGGGATGCCCGAGCGGACCGTCGTGGTCAAGCACGGACTGCGCTCCGGGATGACCCCGATCCTCACCATCTTCGGCATGGACCTCGGCGGCCTGCTCGCCGGCGCCGTCATCACCGAGTCCATCTTCGGACTCCCCGGCATCGGGCGGCTCTTCTACGGGGCCCTGGTCAACTCGGACCAGCCCGTGGTCCTCGGGGTCACCCTGCTGGCCGCCTTCTTCATCGTCGTCGCGAACCTCGCCGTCGACCTCCTGTACGCCGTCATCGACCCGAGGGTGAGGTACTGATGGCTCCGCCTTCGCACGCCGCGGCCCCCGCGACCCCGCTGCTCCAAGTCCGCGACCTGCAGGTCACCTTCACCACCCCGCGCGGCACCGTACGCGCCGTCGACTCCCTCGGCTTCACCGTCGAGGCCGGACGCACGCTCGGCATCGTCGGCGAGTCCGGCTCGGGCAAGTCCGTCACCTCCCTCGCCGTCATGGGCCTGCACCGGGGCGCCGAGATCGGCGGCTCCATCGCCCTCGACGGACAGGAACTGACCACCAAGTCCGAGAAGGAGCTCTCCAAGCTGCGCGGCCGCAAGATGGCCATGATCTTCCAGGACCCGCTGTCCAGCCTCCACCCCTACTACACGGTCGGCGAGCAGATCGCCGAGCACTTCCGGGTCCACTTCCGGGCCGGCCGGGCCGCGGCGAAGCGGCGCGCCGTCGACATGCTCGGCGAGGTCGGCATCCCCGAACCCGCCCGCCGGGCGGGGGAGTACCCGCACCAGTTCTCCGGCGGCATGCGCCAGCGCGCGATGATCGCCATGGCGCTGGCCTGCGAACCCGACCTGCTCATCGCCGACGAGCCCACCACCGCGCTCGACGTCACCGTGCAGGCGCAGATCCTGGAGCTGATCGCCGGCCTCCAGCAGGAGCGCGGACTCGGCGTCGTCATGATCACCCACGATCTGGGCGTGGTCGCCCGCGTCGCCCACGAGGTGCTCGTCATGTACGGCGGCCGGGCCGCCGAACAGGCCCCGGTGGACGACCTGTTCGCCGACCCGGCGCACCCGTACACCCGGGGGCTGCTCGACTCCCTGCCCCGGCTGGACGACGCCGACGACGAACCGCTGCGGGCCATCCCCGGCTCCCCGCCCTCCCTGCTCGCCCCCGCCCCGGGGTGCGCGTTCGCCCCGCGGTGTGCCGTGGCCGCCGCGAGCGGCGAGGAGGACCGGGAGCGCTGCGCCTCGGTGCGGCCCGAACTCCGGCCGTACGGCGACGCCGGCCGCGAGACGGCCTGCCACTTCGCCGGCGCCGTACGGGAGGTGACCCGATGACCACGCCGAACCAGACGGGCCCCCGCACCGCCCGGGTCCCGGCGGCCCGCGCCGAGGTCCCGCCGCCGCTGCTGAGCGTCCGCGACCTGACGATGGCCTTCCCCGGCAGACGGTCCGCGACCGGGCGCCGGGGGGCGCCCGTGCGCGCCGTCGACGGAGTCTCCTTCGACCTGGAGGCCGGCCGCACCCTGGGCCTCGTAGGGGAGTCGGGCTGCGGCAAGTCCACCACCGGGCGGATGCTCGTCCGGCTGCTGGAACCGACCTCCGGAAGCGTGGAGTTCGACGGCAAGGACATCAGCAGGCTCTCCCAGCGCGCCCTGCGCCCGCTGCGCCGGAACCTCCAGATGGTCTTCCAGGACCCGCACTCCTCCCTCAACCCCCGCCAGACGGTGGCCCGGATCATCTCCGACCCGCTGCTCGTGCAGGGTTCGAGCGCGGCGGACGCCCGTCGCCGGTCCGCCGAGCTGATGGAGCTCGTCGGACTGATCCCGGAGCACATCGACCGCTATCCGCACGAGTTCTCCGGCGGCCAGGCGCAGCGCATCGGCATCGCCCGGTCGCTCGCCACCAACCCCCGGCTGATCGTCGCCGACGAACCGGTCTCGGCGCTCGACGTCTCCGTCCAGGCGCAGATCGTCAACCTGATGGAGCGGCTGCGCGCCGAACTGGGCCTGGCCTACGTGTTCATCGCGCACGACCTCTCGGTCGTCAAGCGGGTCAGCGACCGGGTCGCCGTCATGTACCTCGGCCGGATCGTGGAAATGGGCGACAAGAAGTCGCTCTACGAGAACCCCCAGCACCCGTACACCAGGGCGCTGTTGTCCGCCGTCCCGCTGCCCGACCCGGCGGCGGAGCGGCGGCGCGAGCGGATCGTGCTGCTCGGCGATCCGCCGAGTCCGGCCGCCCCGCCCCCGGGCTGCACCTTCCACCCCAGGTGCCCCGTGGCGCAGGAGATCTGCCGCACCGAACGGCCGCTGCTGCGGACGGTCGCCTCCCGTGAGGTGGCCTGCCACATGGCGTAGCCGCGGACTCCCGGGGGACCGGCGGGGAACCCGGGTACGGGGAGGGCCCCGGAGCGACGATCTCGCTCCGGGGCCCTCGCTTCGTTCCTGAGCCGCCGCCCTCCTCAGGCCAGGCCCAGCTCCTTGCGGAAGAACTCCAGCTCCAGCGCCATGACCTTCTCCCGCGTCCCGCCCGGGGTCATGTGGGTGACCCCGGGCAGTGCGAGGAGCTGGTGCGGGCGGCCCGCGTCGGTCAGGGCCTGCGAGAGCCGCAGGGTGTGCGAGGGGTGGACGTTGTCGTCGGCCAGCCCCGTGACCAGCAGCAGCGGCCGGCGCAGGCCCGCGGCGTCGGGGAGCAGGCTGTCCCGCTCGTACACCTCCGGGTGCTCCTGGGGCAGCCCCAGGTACCGCTCGGTGTACGCCGTGTCGTACTGCCGGAAGTCGGTCGGCGCGGCCCCGGCCGCCGCGGCGTGGAAGACGTCCGGGCGGCGCAGCACCGCGAGCGCGGAGAGGTAGCCGCCGTACGACCAGCCGCGGATGCCGACCCGGGTCAGGTCGAGGTCGCCGTGGCGCGCCCCGAGCGCCTGCAGGGCGGCGACCTGGTCCTCCAGGGTGACCTCGGAGAAGCCCCGGTACATGGCGTGCGTGTACCGCGGCGAGACGTACGCGGTGCCGCGGTTGTCGACGGTGACCACGGCGAAGCCCTGGTCGGCCCACCACTGCCGGTGCTGCCAGCGGCGCGGCTCGGCGCTGACGTCCTGCATGCCGGGGCCGCCGTAGCTGTCCATCAGGACGGGCAGCCGCGTGCCGGGGACGTGCCCGCGCGGCAGGACCAGGGCGGTGGGCACGGCGTGCTCGGTGACCCGCTCCAGCACCGGGACCACCCGGTACGGCAGTGGCTGCGACAGGTCGCCGGGCACGAACTCCCGCCCGTCGGAGCTCCGCAGGACGCGCCGGATCCCGTCGGCGTCGGCGGAGGTCAGCAGCAGCGCCCCCGCTGCGGCCTGGACGGTGTGCACCCCGGGCCCGTCCGCGAGCGGGGTCAGGCCGCCCGTGTCCGGGTCCAGCAGGAGCACCTGCTGCTCGGAGGGGTCGCGCTGCCCGGCCTCGATCAGCAGTCGGTTCCCGTGGGCGCCGGCCACCTTGCGGACCTGGAGCCCGTCCCCGGTGATCAGTACGCCGTCCAGCGCGAGCGCGCGGGCGGCCCCGCCGGGGGTGTCGGCCGAGGTGAGCATCCGGCCGTCGGCCAGGCGCGCCGGGGCGCCGGGGAGCATGGGGTCCACCCACTGGGGGTGCGTGGTGCGCGACAGCTCCCGGGTGCGGCCGGTGTCCGGGTCGGCGGAGAGCAGCAGGACGGTCTGCTGGAGCCGGTCGTGCACGGTGAGCAGGATCTCGGTGGGCGAGTCCCAGTCGGCGTCGGAGAAGTAGGGGTAGGTCTCGGTGTCCCAGTCGAGCCGCACGGCGGCGTCCGGGCCCGGTCCGAGCACCCAGAGCCGCACGTCGGCGTTGGGGCCGCCGGCCTCGGGGTACGCGAAGTCCTCGGCCGGCAGCTCCGGGTGCGCCGGGTCGGCGAACCAGCGCCGCTGGAGGGCGGATTCGTCGACGCGGGCGGCCAGCAGGCGCTCGCCGTCGGGGGCCCACCAGTGCCCGCGGTGCCGGTCGAGTTCCTCGGCGGCGGCGAACTCCGCGACGCCCCAGCGGGCTCCGTCCTCGGGGCTGACCCGGCCGCCGGGGACGGTGTGCAGGGCGTCGCCGGTGACGTAGGCGATGCGCGAGCCGTCGGGGCTGGGGCGGGGGTCGAAGACGGCCCCGGCGGTGGGGAGTTCCTTGGGCTGCGCGGGCGCTCCGGCTTCCGCCGAGCAGGTGACCTCGTACAGGCGCCCGTAGAGCGCGAACACCGCGGTGAGCCCGTCGGCGGAGAGCGCGTACGAGCCGATCCCGGCCGCGACGAGCCGCGAGCGTTCGCGCAGCCGGCGCTCGACGACGGGGAGGGGCGCGGGCTCGGGGGACAGTTCGCGGGGGTCGGCGAGCCGGGTTTCGGCGCCGGTGGCGGTGTCCAGGACCCAGAGGCTGTCGAAGGGATCGGTCGGACCCGTGGAGCGGAGGAACCAGAGGAGCCGGCCTTCGTCGCCGAAGGAGAAGGCGCGCGGGGCGCCGTAGGTGAACCGGGCGGTGCTCGCGGAGAGCCTGAGGAAGTCATCCATGCGATCCATGGAATCAGTGTGTCATGTGAAATACTACAGGGCACATATCACACGGCATATGCCACATGGCCTAGGCCGTTCGAGTGGTGTCACCCCCAGTACAGGTTTAGCGTCGAAAAAGTGGACCCGAACGCTACGCCGAGCAGTACCAGCACCGGGACCGACGGCAAGGTCCAAGACAGCGAAGGCCATCACGGGCTAGCTCTGTTCGTGCTCGCCTCCTGCCAGCTCATGGTCGTTCTCGACATCACCATCGTGAACATCGCGCTGCCGCACATCCAGACCGCACTCGACTTCTCCACCGAGAGCCTGTCCTGGGTCGTCAACGCCTACACCCTCACCTTCGGCGGACTGCTGCTCCTCGGCGGCCGCACCGGCGACATCCTCGGCCGGCGGCGCGTCTTCATCTTCGGCGTCCTGCTCTTCGGCCTGGCCTCCCTGCTGGGCGGATTCGCCCAGAACGCCGGCCAGCTGATGGGCGCCCGCGCCCTCCAGGGCGTCGGCGGCGCCATCGCCTCCCCGACCGCCCTCGCACTGATCACCACCACCTTCCGCGAAGGACCCGAACGCAACCGGGCCTTCGGGGTCTTCGCCGGCGTCTCGGCCGGCGGCGGCGCGATCGGACTGCTGGCCGGCGGTGTGCTCGTGGAGTGGCTGAACTGGCGCTGGGTGCTCTTCGTCAACGTCCCGATCGCGCTGCTGATCGCCCTGGTCACCCCGAAGGTGATCCGCGAATCCGCACGCCGCCCCGGACACTTCGACCTCGCGGGCGCCCTGCTCTCCACCATCGGCATGGTGGCACTGGTCTACGGATTCATCCGCGCGTCCCAGGACGGCTGGCTGGACGGGCTGACGCTCGGCTCCTTCGCGGCGGCCGTGGTCCTGCTGACCCTCTTCGTCGTCAACGAACGGCGCTCGCCCCAGCCCATCACCCCGCTGCACATGTTCGCCGACCGCAACCGGGCCGGCACGTACGCGATCATGCTCTTCTTCGCCTGCGCGATCTTCGGCATGTTCTTCTTCCTGACCCTGTTCGTGCAGAACGTGCTGGGCTTCAGCCCGCTGCGGGCCGGGCTCGCCTTCCTGCCGGTCAGCGCGATGATCGCGGTGACGGCGGGAATGACCTCGCAGCTGCTCCCGAAGTTCGGGCCGAAGCCGTTCATGGTGACCGGCTCCCTGCTCTCGGCCGCCGGACTGGCCTGGCTCACGCAGACCGACATCCACTCGACGTACCTGGGCAGCATCCTGGGCCCGATGCTGCTGTTCAGCGCGGGCATGGGCATGCAGTTCGTGTCCCTGACCCTGATGGCCCTCTCGAACGTCCCCGACCGGGAATCGGGCGCGGCCTCCGGACTCCTGAACGCGATGCAGCAGGTGGGTGGTTCGCTGGGCCTGTCCATCCTGGTCACCGTCTTCGGCACGGCCAGCCGCAACGAGGCCAAGGACCAGGCGGGCTCCTTCCTGCGCACCGCCACACCCGAACAGAAGCTGTTCTTCGCCAAGACCAAGCAGTACCCGAAGCCCTGGAGCGACCAGGTCCTCACCTCGGGCGTCAGCGCCGCCTTCGTGGCGGCAGCCGTGTTCACCCTGATCACGGCGCTGATCGCGCTCCTCGTCATCCAGGTGCGGCCCTCGGACCTCGCCCGCCTCCAGGGCAACCACACACCGGCCGCGGGGGCCTGACCCGGCGGTCGGCCGGCCGCGGGGTCAGGCCCACGGCCGGCCGGCGGCTCAGGAGCCGGCGCGACGGATCCGGCAGCGCGCCGGACCGGTGGTGCGCAAGGTGATCCCGGCGGTGACGGGCACCTCGGTGTCCACCGCTTCGAACTCGTAGGCCCGCAGCAGCATCGCCAGCGCGATCACCGACTCCAGCATGGAGAAGTGCTGCCCGATGCAGGCGCGCGGTCCGCCGCCGAAGGGCAGCCAGGCGTAACGCGGCCGGGCCGCCTCCGCCTCCGGGGTGAACCGGTCGGGATCGAAACGCTCCGGGTCCGGCCAGTAGCCGGGGTGGCGGTGGGTCACCCAGGGCGCCACGATCACGTCGGCACCGGCCGGGATGGTGTGCCCGTCGACCTCCGCCGCGGCCACCGAGCGGCGACCGAGCACCGGGGCCGCCGGGTAGAGCCGCATGGCCTCCTTGAGCACCTGGGTGAGGTACGGGAGCCGGTCGAGGTCGGCGGCTTCGGGCGTACGGTCGCCCAGCACCGCGGTGATCTCGGCGCGGGCCCGGTCCTGGAGCTCGGGATGGCGGGCCAGCAGGTGCAGGGAGAAGGCCAGCGAGGTGGCGGTCGTCTCGTGCCCGGCGAGCAGGAAGATCAGCACCTGTTCGCGCAGCTCGGTGGCGTCGAACTCCCCGTCGTCCACACTGCTCGCGGCGGCGAGCAAGGACAACAGGTCCTCGCCGGTCGCCCCCGCTGCCGTGCTGCGGCGCTCGGCGATGATTCCGTCGCACACCGCGTACAGCTCGTCCATCGCTGCGGCCGCCCGCTTGTTGCCCGGAGTGGGCCAGTCGCGGGGCACGTTGACGGGGGAGTAGCCGCGGCGCATCACGTAGGCGGTGATGACCGGAAAGGACCGGTCCACGACGTCGGCGGTGGCGTCCACGTCGGTGCCGAAGAGGATCCGGGCGACGGCGCGCAGCGCCAGGGTCATCATCTCGTCCGCGACGTCGACGACCCCGTCCGGGGCAGCCGCCGCCTCCCAGGCGTCGAGGGTGGCAGCGGTCTCGGTCGCGACGGCGGCCGCGTACCCGTCCACCCGGCGCTTGGTGAACAGCGGCTGCACCAGCCGCCGCTGGCGCAGGTAGTCCTCGTCCTGGCTGGTGAGCAGACCGTTGCCGAGGGCGTCGCGGACCTCTTGGTACAGGGCGTTGTCCTTGCGGAAATTGGCCGCCTGCGCGGCCAGCACCTGCTGCGCCCCCTCCGCCGAGAACACGCAGTGCAGCTCGGTGCGCAGCCCCGGCGGACCGGCCGCGATCCGCACGACGTCGCCGTGCAGGTGCCGCGCCCGCTGGTAGGTACCGAGGGCGTCCGACTTCAGATCGGCGAGCGACCCGAGCAGCGGGGAACCCTCCAGCCGGGGGATCCCCGTACGGTCGCTGCTGTCTGTCCGTGGTGCTTGCGCTGCTGCCATGACTCCGCCCTCAGAACTGTGCCGACAGGGCGATTCTGGGGGCGGCGGCCCACCGGGTGCGAGGGCCGGTGGACCATCAGGCCGGATATCGCCGTCGGGCTGACCCCTTCCTCTGCTCCTAGTCGCAGGCGACACCGTCGCCGTCGCGGTCGAGGTGCCTGCTGTACCCGGGCTGACCGCGCCGGATCGGAGCGGCGTCCGCGGCCCTGGCCTCGGCGCAGTTCCGGTAACTGACGTCCTTCGGCCCGGGGGCCGGGGTCGGACCGGACTTCGGCCGCTTCGGCTTCGGATGCCCCGGCTCCGCGGAGGGGACCGGGGTCTTGGCGGGGCCCGGCCCCTTGGGCGGAAGCAGGGAGGCGCCGGCGGCGGCCGGGCACGGGGTTCCGGGCGCGACGAGCGAGATCTCGACGGAGGCGTCGCCCGTCACGGGGGTGGCGGCCGCCGGGGTCTGGAAGCAGACCGCCCACTGGCCGTGGTCGGCGGCGAGCGGGACGTCGTCGTAGGCGCTGCGCGCCTCGACCGGCTTGGGGAGCACCGGTTTCACGAGGGCCTCGGCCTCGGTGGACGTCTTCCCGATGAGCCCCGGCATCGAGGGCCCGGACCCGCTCGGGGCGGGCGAGGACCCCGGTGTGCCGGAGTCCTTGCCCTCCGTGGCGGCCGGTTCCCCACACCCGGCGAGCAGCAGGACGGCGGCCGCCACGGCGCCGGCTATGGCGATACCTCTACGTCCAGACATGAAATTGCCCCCAAGATCCCACGGCGTCGAACCGCCTCGGCATAGGAGCCTACCCAGCCCCCCGGGCGCGCTTCGGCTCGCTCCGCAGGATCGTTCCATCACCAACTCGCCCCCGAACAAAGCCAGTCGGAACGGACCCGACACGCTCACCAACGGGTGAGGATGCCCCCGGGCACGGCGCGATGACGCCAGGGTGGGCCCATGATCACCATCCGTGCCCTGCGCCGTCGCGCCGCCGTGCTCGCGACCGCCCTCGCCGCCGCCCTGCTGCCCCCGGCCTCCGCGTCCGCCTCAGCCCCTGCCTCTGCCCCCGCCTCCGCCCGGGGATCCCTCCACGCGGCGGCTCCCGCGAACTCCTGCCCCCGGGTCCAGGACCACCTCTTCGCCGCCGCCGACGAACGCGTGGAGGTGGAGCGGATCACGCCCTCCCCGTCCTGGCGGATCAACTGCAAGCAGCTCTACCGCTCGGACGGCCGCCCGCCGGCGGTGGTCTTCGAGGAGGGCTTCCTGCCGAAGGACACCCTGAACGGCCAGTACGACATCGAGAGTTACGTCCTGGTCAACCAGCCCTCCCCGTACGTCTCCACCACGTACAACCACGACCTGTACAAGTCCTGGAAGAGCGGCTGGAACTACTACATCGACGCCCCGGGCGGGGTGGACGTCAACCAGACCATCGGCGACACCCACAAATACGCCTCCCAGGTCGAGGTGGCCTTCCCGGGCGGCATCGCCCGCTCGTTCATCGTGGCCGTCTGCCCGGTGGACACGGTGAAGAAGGTGGAGATCATGGACCGCTGCGAGGACAACCCGCACTACGAGCCCTGGCGCACCAACTACCCGGGCTGAACCAGCCGTTCGTTCCACTTGCCCGGCTAGCTCCGGCATCCCCACCGCCACCGTTGCCGTCGCCCTTCGGCGGCTCGGGGGCCGGGGCCGGCGGCGGAGTGGGGGTCGGCTGGGATCCGGGTCAGGCGTTGAAGTAGGTGATCAGCAGCCGGGGGTTGGTGCTGGTGACGGGGGCGGGCTGCTCGAACCACTGGTCGTAGACCGGGCCGGAGGTGACGATGTCCCCGACGAAGGCACGCATCCTCGCCCCGCTGTCGGGTCGGCGCAGGCCGGACTCGGTGCCGGTCAGCTCGATGACGAGCCGGATCCGCCCGCCGGCCGCGAAGAGGACGTGGCTGCACTCCTCGGCCTTGTCCGGGTCGAACGCCCAGATCCCGCGGCTGCTGCGGTAGATGTCCTCCAGGGACATCCCGTCCTCCCAGCCGTTGCAGGTGCGGCCCAGCGGGTCCTCGTCGGCGCTCCACGGGAGTGTCTCCACCTCGGCGCGCAGCTTGACGAGGGCGTACCTGTTGCTGTTGTCCGTAGTCACGGCGGGAGGCTAGCCGCCGCGGGCGCTGGGAGGGTGATCCGTCCCAAGGGTCGGTCGGAGAAGGGCACTTCCCTTCGTCCCGGGATGCCCTCCGAGCGCACGGCGCACGGAGAAGCCCCCGCCCGTAGGCGGGGGCTTCGTCCGACCCGACCGGCTTCCTAGATGTCGCGGAAGATTTCGATCTGGGCGCCCACCGAGTTGAGGCGTTCCGCCAGTTCTTCGTAGCCGCGGTTGATGACGTAGACGTTGCGCAGGACCGAGGTGCCCTCGGCCGCCATCATCGCCAGGAGGACGACCACCGCCGGGCGCAGGGCCGGGGGGCACATCATTTCTGCCGCGCGCCAGCGGGTGGGGCCCTCGACCAGGACGCGGTGGGGGTCCAGGAGTTGGAGGCGGCCGCCGAGGCGGTTGAGGTCCGTGAGGTAGATGGCGCGGTTGTCGTACACCCAGTCGTGGATCAGGGTCTGGCCCTGGGCCACGGCCGCGATGGCGGCGAAGAAGGGGACGTTGTCGATGTTCAGCCCGGGGAAGGGCATCGGGTGGATCTTGTCGATCGGCGCTTCGAGTTTGGAGGGGCGGACGGTGAGGTCCACCAGGCGGGTGCGGCCGTTGTCGGCCGCGTACTCGGGGGAGCGGTCGTGGTCGAGGCCCATCTCCTCCAGGACCGCGAGCTCGATCTCCATGAACTCGATCGGGACCCGGCGGATGGTGAGTTCGGATTCCGTGACGACCGCCGCGGCCAGCAGGCTCATCGCCTCGACCGGGTCCTCGGAGGGGGAGTAGTCCACGTCCACGTCGATGTTCGGGACGCCGTGGACCGTCAGGGTCGTGGTGCCGACGCCGTCGACCCGGACGCCGAGCGCCTCCAGGAAGAAGCACAGGTCCTGGACCATGTAGTTGGAGGAGGCGTTGCGGATGACGGTGGTGCCGTCGTGCCGGGCGGCGGCCAGCAGCGCGTTCTCGGTGACGGTGTCCCCGCGCTCGGTCAGCACGATCGGGCGGTCCGGGGAGATGCCGGACTCGACCTGGGCGTGGTAGATGCCCTCGGTCGCGGTGATGTCCAGGCCGAAGCGGCGCAGGGCGATCATGTGCGGCTCGATGGTGCGGGTACCGAGGTCGCAGCCGCCGGCGTAGGGCAGCTTGAAGTGGTCCATCCGGTGGAGGAGGGGACCGAGGAACATGATGATGCTGCGGGTGCGGCGCGCCGCGTCCGCGTCCATGGCGTCCATGTCGAGGCGGGCCGGCGGTACGAGTTCCAGGTCGATGCCGTCGTTGATCCAGCGGGTGCGGACGCCGATGGAGTTCAGGACCTCCAGGAGGCGGTAGACCTCCTCGATGCGGGCGACCCGGCGAAGGACCGTACGGCCCTTGTTGAGCAGCGAGGCGCACAGCAGGGCCACGCACGCGTTCTTGCTCGTCTTGACGTCGATCGCGCCGGACAGACGGCGGCCGCCGACCACGCGCAGGTGCATCGGACCGGCGTAGCCCAGGGAGACGATTTCGCTGTCGAGGGCTTCCCCGATGCGGGCGATCATCTCAAGGCTGATGTTTTGGTTGCCGCGCTCAATGCGGTTCACGGCGCTCTGGCTGGTGCCCAGGGCGTCCGCGAGCTGACTCTGTGTCCAGCCACGGTGTTGCCGGGCGTCACGGATGAGCTTGCCGATGCGTACGAGGTAGTCGTCTGCCATGGATGCACCGTATCTCAGATATGAGATGTTGCCCGCGTTGGGCGTGGCAGACGGGTGTCAACGGGCACGAAAAGGGACTTACCGGTCGTCAGCTCCCATGGTGGGGCCGCGGTGTGCGTGGTGCGCGACGAGCCGGCCGAGGAGGTCGACGAGCTGCTCGCGCTCCGGTGCGGACAAAGGGGACAGAAGCTCCTCCTGGGCCGCGGCGAGCAGTTGCTCCAGCTTGCGCAGCCGGCGCCGGCCGGCGGTCGTCAGGGTGATGACGTTGCGCCGCCGGTCGGCCGGGTCGGGGGTCCGCTCGACCAGCTCGCGTGCGGCGAGTTCGTTGATGACGGCGACCAGGTCGCTGCGGTGGATGTCGGTGCGGCCGCTCAAGGCCGCCTGGCTCGCGGGTCCGAACTCGTCCAGGGCGACCAGGGTCGCGTAGTGCCATTTGCGCGCGTCCGCCCCGCTCAGCCCCTCGGTGACGAGGCGCGTGGCGTGCGCCGAGGCCTGTGAGAGCAGCCGGCTGGGCAGTTCGCGCAGTCGTGCGGGGAGGGCGGGGGCGCCCTGGTCCTCTTCCGTGGTCATGGCGGGATCGTACCCCTTGCGTTCGTGGCACTAACGATTTAACTTCGTTGGTGTCACAAACGTTGGCGTCCCTAACGTTAGTGGCGCCAATGAATCGAAACGAAACGGATGGTTCCGCCATGCCCGTCATCGACGTACTCGACTCGACGATGTACTACGAGGAGCTCGGCGCCCCCGACGGCGTCCCCTTCGTCTTCCTGCACGGCAACCCGACCTCCTCCCACCTGTGGCGGGGCGTACTGCCCCGGATCGGGGGCCGGGTCCGCGTCCTCGCCCCCGACCTCATCGGGATGGGCCGCTCCGGCAAGCCCGGCGGCGAGTACCGCTTCGCCGACCACGCCCGCTACCTCGACGCCTGGTTCGACGCCCTCGGCCTCGACGAGGTCGTCCTCGTCGGCCAGGACTGGGGCGGGGCGCTCGCCTTCGACCGGGCCGCCCGGCACCCGGAGCAGGTCCGCGGGCTCGCCTTCATGGAGACGATCCTGCGCCCGATGACCTGGGAGGAGTACCCGCCCGCCGCCCGCGCCCGGTTCGAGGCGATCCGTACCCCGGGGGTCGGGGAGGAGATGATCCTGGAGCGGAACCTCTTCATCGAGGACAGCATCGGCAAGACGGTGCTGAACCCCATGAGCGAGGCCGACCACTCCGTCTACGCCGCCCCCTACCCGACCCCCGAGAGCCGGGTCCCCCTGCTCCGGTTCGCCCGCTCCCTGCCGATCGGCGGCGAACCGGCGGACGTGGTCGCCCGGGTCGAGGCGTACGACGCCTGGCTGGCCGCCAGCCCGCAGGTGCCCAAGCTCCTGCTCCACTTCGACGGCTCGCCCGCCCTGATGGTCGGCCCCGAGCTGGTCGCGTGGAGCGAGGAGCACATCTCCGCGCTGGAGAGCGAGTACGGCGGAGCGGCCGCCCACCTCTGCCCGGAGGACCGGCCCGAGGAGATCGCCGCCGCCGTCACGGCCTGGGCAGCCCGCCACGGCCTTGCGGGCTGAGCGGCCGGGGCGGGGGCCGGGCCGGCCGGGGCGGGGGCCACGCGCGGCCCCCGCCCCGGAACCCGGCTCCCGTCAGTGCCCGCAGGCGTGGTGCCGGCCCTTGCCGCCGCCACCGTGGACCGAGGCGTACGAGGCCGGGCGCGCGCCCGCCGCCGCGGCGCGGGCCAGCCGGGCCGAAGCCGCCCGGCCCGCCTCGGAATCCGCCTCGTGCACCACGCGCCCGCCGACCAGGGTCATCCGTACGCCCGTCCCGCTGATGTCGGCCACCGGACAGCGCGTCACGTCCCGGTCCAGGAGCACCAGGTCCGCCGCCTTGCCCGGCTCCACGGTGCCGGTCAGCTGCTCCTGGCGGAGCTGCCACGCCGTTCCCGAGGTGTGCATCCGCAAGGTGCTGTCCCGGCTCAGCGCCTCCTTCTCCCGGTACAGCTCGCCGGCCCCTTCCGCGCCCTGCCGGTCGATCGCCGTCCGGAGCTGGTTCCACACCTGGAGGGCGTCCACCGGCCAGTCCGAACCGCCCGTCAGCCGTGCGCCCGCCTTCTCCAGGCTGCGCGCCGGGTACAGCCACCGGTGCCGCTCGGGCCCGATGTAGGGGAGCAGCGCCTCCACCGTCCAGGTGTCCCGCGTGGCCCACTGCAGCTGCATGCACGCCGCGACCCCGAGCTGAGCGAAGCGCCGCAGGTCCGCGGGGTCCACGATCTGCAGGTGCGCCACCGCGTTGCGGGCGTCCCGCTGCCCCGTGGCCCGCCGGGCGTACGCGTACCCGTCCAGAGCGGTGCGTACCGCCCGGTCCCCGAGTCCGTGGGCGTGCATCTGCCAGCCCGCCCGGTTGAAGGCGGCGCTGAGCCGGCCGTAGTCCGCCGCCGAGGTGTAGAGCTCGCCCCGGTTCGCGGTCGGCTTGCCGTTCCCGTCGAGGTACGGCTCCAGCAGGGCGGCGGTCTGTGCCGGGTACTCGATGACCCCGTCCAGGAACACCTTGATCATCCCGAACCGCAGCCCCCGCACGCCCTCGAACTCCCGCCGCAGTCCGCGCGCGTACGCCAGCGAGCCCGCCGGGTCCTTGGCCTGGTCCGCGTCCAGCCGGATCGCGGGGACGATCCGCTGCGGCAGCCGGCCCGCCGCGGAGAGCGCCTGGTACAGCTCCAGTTCGTGCCGCCCCACCAGGGCGTCCATCATCGTGGTGACCCCGGACGCGGCGGCCAGCCCCAGCACCTCGGCGCACGCCGCGACCAGTTCGGCGCGGGTGTGCTCGGGTATCAGGCGCCGCACCAGCCCCTGGGCGTCGTCCTTGAGGACGCCCGTCGGCTTCCCGTCCGCGCCCTTGACCACCTTGCCGCCGACCGGGTCGGGCGTGGCCGCCGTGATCCCGGCGATGTCCAGGGCCCGCTGGTTGGCCCACAGGTTGTGCCCGTCGCCGCCGATCAGGACGACCGGCCGCCGGGTCGGCAGCGCGTCCAGCATCGAGTGGTGCGGAGCGGTGCCCGTGGGGAGCAGCCCGACCGGGTTCCAGTCCTCCACCACCAGCCAGCCGGGCTCGGCGCCCGCGCCGCCGGTGTCGGCGAGGAAGCCGGTGAGGATCTCCAGGAGCTCGGCCGGGGTGGTCTCCGCGCTCTCCAGCGAGGGGGACAGCGAGCGTTCGCCGGCCCCGAGCGGGTGGACGTGGCCGTCGTGGATCCCGCTCATCACGGTGGTGCCGCGGGCGTCGACCACCTCGGTGTCCCGGCCCACGTACCGGCGCAGCGCGGCGTCGGTCCCGGTGGCGAGGATCTTCCCGTCCCGGCCGACCGCGACGGCCCGCACCGGCCCCCGGTGGTCGGTCCCGGTGACCCCCGTGAAAACAGAGGCGTTGCGGATCACCAGCGCGGCCGAGTTCCGCCCGCCGGCGTGCGGGGCGGAGGCGGCCGAGGCGGGGCCCGCGCCCAGCAGACCCGCCGCGCCCGCGGCTCCGGCGGCCGCGAGGAGCCCCCGGCGCGACAGCGCGGCCGCCGAGGAAGCCGAGGCCGCCGAGGACGCTGAGGAAGCTGCGGACGACGAAGAAGCCGCGAACGGCGAGGAAGCCGCGGACCGGGCGGACAGCGGGGACCGGGGGGAAGGAGAAGACGGCATGCACACTCCCAAACGTTGGCGTGGCCAGGACGCTGTTTGATTAAGGGCTTAACCAGAAGCCGCCTCCGGCGACGGAATCCGTACGATGGCGCCGTGCCCGCCCCCCTTCACGCCTCCGGCCCGGTCCCGATGCCCGCGCCCGCGCCGGTGCCCGGCCCGACCCTCGCCGACATAGCCCGCGCCGCCGAGGTCTCCACCGCGACCGTCTCCCACGCGCTCAACGGCACCGGCCGCGTCGGCGAGTCCACCCGCCGCCGGGTGCGCGAGGTCGCCGGGGCCCTCGGCTACGGAGCCCGGCGCGGGCCGCACAACCGCAGCCTGGGCATCGCCGTGACCACGTACGCCGGCTTCGCCTGGGACTTCGCGCGGATCGCCTACTACGCCCGGCTGCTCGTCGCCGCCACCTCGGCGGCGCACGCCCACGGCTACGCCCTGACCACGCTGCCCGCCGACCGCGGCGCCGAGCCGCTGTGGCACACCCTGGCGGTGGACGGGATGCTGCTGATCGACAGCCCGGCCGACGACCCGGTGCTGCGCGCCCTGCGGGCGCGGGGGCTGCCGGTGGTATTCGACGGACCGCCGGGCGATCCGCGGCCGGGCGACGTGTGGGTGGACAACGACCACACCGCCACCACCCGCGAGGTGCTCGACCACCTGGCGGCCTCCGGCGCCCGGCGGATCGCGCTGCACGCGGGCTACGGCCGGGAGTTCTACACCGGGGCCGTCACGTCAGCCTATGAACACTGGTGCGCCGAGCGGGGCCGGGCTCCGCTCGTGATCCCCTTCGACCCCAATGACGACGCCGGGCACGCCTTCGACTCCGCCTTCACCGGGCCGGACCGCCCCGACGCCGTGTACTGCGTATACGACCCGGGGGGCCGGCAGGTGCTGGCCGCCGCCGCGCGCCACGGCATCGGCATCCCCGGCGGCGGACCGGGGAACGGCCCTGGGGGCCTGCTGCTGGTCTGTGCCAGCGAGGACCCGGCGTACGCCGAGAACGAACCTTCCGTGACCACCGTCACCTTCGATCCGGAGCGGATCGCCGAATCGGCGGTTTCGTCCCTGGTCAAGCTCGTCGAATCCGGACATGCGGAATCCACTGGGCGGCTGACCGTACCGGCGGGGCTGAGGGTGCGTGCCTCGTCCCGGCCCCCCGGCATGTACTAGAGTTATCTCGACATCGAGATATCTGCCCCGGACGTGCCGCAGCCGCCCCGCTGGTAAGGGTTACCTAACTTAGCCTCACCTTAGCGGAAAGGCCAGAGTGCCTCGCGGCAGGATTGCGGCAATACGCGCGAATTCATGCATGAAGGAGACTGTCGTGTCGGCGAACAGCTTCGACGCCCGCAGCACGCTGCAGGTGGGCGACGAGTCGTACGAGATCTTCAAGCTGGACAAGGTCGAGGGCTCCGCCCGCCTTCCCTACAGCCTGAAGGTCCTGCTGGAGAACCTGCTCCGTACCGAGGACGGCGCGAACATCACCGCCGACCACATCCGGTCGCTCGGAAACTGGGACTCGCAGGCCCAGCCCAGCGAGGAGATCCAGTTCACGCCGGCCCGCGTGATCATGCAGGACTTCACCGGCGTCCCCTGCGTCGTGGACCTCGCCACCATGCGCGAGGCCGTGAAGGCCCTCGGCGGCGACCCCGCGAAGATCAACCCGCTCTCGCCCGCCGAGATGGTCATCGACCACTCGGTCATCGCCGACAAGTTCGGTACGGCCGACGCGTTCGCCCAGAACGTCGAGCTGGAGTACGGCCGCAACAAGGAGCGCTACCAGTTCCTGCGCTGGGGCCAGACCGCCTTCGACGACTTCAAGGTCGTCCCCCCGGGCACCGGCATCGTCCACCAGGTCAACATCGAGCACCTGGCCCGTACCGTCATGGTCCGCAACGGCCAGGCGTACCCCGACACCCTCGTCGGCACCGACTCGCACACCACGATGGTCAACGGCCTGGGCGTACTGGGCTGGGGCGTCGGCGGCATCGAGGCCGAGGCCGCGATGCTCGGCCAGCCGGTCTCCATGCTGATCCCGCGCGTCGTGGGCTTCAAGCTGACCGGCGAGCTGCCGGCCGGCACCACCGCCACCGACCTCGTGCTGACCATCACCGAGATGCTCCGCAAGCACGGCGTCGTCGGCAAGTTCGTCGAGTTCTACGGTGAGGGCGTCGCCGCCACCTCCCTCGCGAACCGCGCCACCATCGGCAACATGTCGCCGGAGTTCGGTTCCACCGCCGCCGTCTTCCCGATCGACGGCGAGACCCTGAAGTACCTGCGCCTGACCGGCCGCGACGCCCAGCAGGTCGCGCTCGTCGAGGCGTACGCCAAGGAGCAGGGCCTGTGGCTGGACCCGGCCGCCGAGCCGGACTTCTCCGAGAAGCTGGAGCTCGACCTCTCCACGGTCGTCCCCTCCATCGCCGGTCCCAAGCGCCCGCAGGACCGCATCGTCCTCGCGAACGCCTCGCAGCAGTTCGCTCAGGACGTGCGCAACTACGTCTCCGACGACGAGGAGGCCGGCAAGGAGTCCTTCCCGGCGTCCGACGCCCCGGCGTCCTCCAACGGTGTGCCCACCAAGCCCACCCCGGTGACCCTGTCCGACGGCACCTCCTTCGAGATCGACCACGGCGCCGTCACCGTCGCCGCGATCACCTCGTGCACCAACACCTCGAACCCCTACGTCATGGTCGCCGCGGCGCTCGTGGCGAAGAAGGCCGTCGAGAAGGGCCTGACCCGCAAGCCGTGGGTCAAGACCACCCTGGCCCCGGGCTCGAAGGTCGTCACCGACTACTTCGACAAGGCCGGCCTGACCCCGTACCTCGACAAGATGGGCTTCAACCTCGTCGGGTACGGCTGCACCACCTGCATCGGCAACTCGGGTCCGCTGGAGGAGGAGATCTCCAAGGCGATCAACGACGCCGACCTCGCGGTCACCTCGGTCCTCTCGGGCAACCGCAACTTCGAGGGCCGCATCAACCCCGACGTCAAGATGAACTACCTGGCCTCCCCGCCGCTGGTCGTCGCGTACGCCATCGCGGGCTCCATGAAGGTGGACATCACCAAGGACGCCATCGCCACCGACTCCGAGGGCAAGCCGGTCTTCCTCGCGGACATCTGGCCCACCGAGGCCGAGGTCAACGACGTCGTCGCGAACGCGATCGGCGAAGACATGTTCAACAAGTCCTACCAGGACGTCTTCGCGGGCGACGCCCAGTGGCAGGCGCTGTCGATCCCGACGGGCAACACCTTCGAGTGGGACCCGCAGTCCACCTACGTGCGCAAGCCCCCTTACTTCGAGGGCATGACGATGGAGACCACCCCGGTCTCCGACATCGCCGGCGCCCGTGTGCTGGCGAAGCTGGGCGACTCGGTCACCACCGACCACATCTCCCCGGCCGGCGCCATCAAGGCCGACACCCCGGCCGGCAAGTACCTCACGGAGCACGGCGTCGAGCGCCGCGACTTCAACTCGTACGGTTCCCGTCGCGGCAACCACGAGGTCATGATCCGCGGTACGTTCGCCAACATTCGCCTCCGCAACCAGATCGCGGCGGGCACCGAGGGCGGCTTCACCCGCGACTTCACCGTCGAGGGCGCCCCGGTCGCCTTCATCTACGACGCCTCGCAGAACTACCAGGCCGCCGGCATCCCGCTGGTCATCCTGGCGGGCAAGGAGTACGGCTCGGGCTCCTCGCGCGACTGGGCCGCCAAGGGCACCGCCCTGCTCGGCGTCAAGGCCGTCATCGCGGAGTCCTACGAGCGCATCCACCGCTCCAACCTGATCGGCATGGGCGTCCTGCCCCTGCAGTTCCCCGAGGGCGCCACGGCGGCCTCCCTGGGCCTCACCGGCGAGGAGACCTTCTCCTTCACCGGTGTGGAGGAGCTGAACAACGGCACCACCCCCCGCACGGTGAAGGTCAGCACCGACACCGGCGTGGAGTTCGACGCGGTCGTCCGCATCGACACCCCGGGTGAGGCGGACTACTACCGCAACGGCGGAATCATGCAGTACGTGCTCCGCAACCTCATTCGCGGCTAAGCGCAAATCGGCACCAAAGGGCCGTACTTCCGTTAAGGAGGTACGGCCCTTCCGTTTCTGCGGGCGGCTCCGACGGTCCAGCTCAGGTGACGGTGAGGTCTCAACTCGGAAAAGCCGGGGCCCATACCTGTACATGATCTTGCTCACAGGAGCGGAAGTGGACTATACCTGTGCCCGTCCGGGTCACCGCGAAACGAGCGGCACCGGACGGGGGGACGGCGGGGACCTGCGGTGATGTCCGCTGGGCGGCAGCAGTCGCACTTTCCTTCCTCCTTCACACTCCTGACGAAGGCGAGGACTTGAGCATGGGATCCACCTCCGCCCACGGCGAGCACAGCAACGGTGAGGGCTTCGGCCGCCGGGACCTGATCAAGCGCTCCGCGGCACTCGGCCTCATCGCGGTACCGACGATGAGCTTCCTGTCCGCCTGCGCCTCCGGCTCGGACGAGACGACCAAGGGCAACGAGTCCAAGGTGACCGCCACCAAGGAGAACCCGTTCGGCGTTGCCAAGGGCGGCAAGCTCGACGTGGTCGTCTTCAAGGGCGGCTACGGCGACGACTACGCCAAGGCCTGGGAAGCGGCGTTCGACAAGAAGTGGGGCACCACTTCCTCGCACCTCGCCACCCAGGAGATCACCTCCAAGCTGCAGCCGCGCTTCAACGGCGGCAACCCGCCGGACGTCGTCGACGACTCGGGCGCCCAGCAGATCAAGCTGGACGTGCTCGCCAAGGGCAACCAGCTCGCCGACCTCACCGTGGTCCTCGACGCCCCGTCGCTCGACGACCCGAGCAAGAAGGTCCGGGACACGCTGATGCCCGGGACCATCGAAGGCGGCATGATCGGCGGCAAGTTCGTCGCCCTGCAGTACGTCTACACCGTGTGGGGTCTGTGGTACTCGGGCAAGCTCTTCAAGGAGAAGGGCTGGACCGCGCCGAAGACCTGGGCCGAGTTCATGGACATCTGTCAGAAGGCCAAGGCGGCCGGCATCGGCGGTCTGGCCCACCAGGGCAAGTACCCCTACTACATCAACGTCGCCATCATGGACCTGATCGCCAAGAAGGGCGGCCTGGATGCCATGAAGGCGATCGACAACCTCGAGCCGAACGCCTTCGCGGACAACCCGGTCGCGCTGGAGGCCGTCGAGGCGGTCTACGAGCTGGTCGAGAAGGACCTGCTCATGCCGGGCACCAACGGCCTGACGCACACCGAGTCCCAGACCCAGTGGAACCAGTACAAGGCCGCCTTCATCACCTCCGGCTCCTGGCTGGAGAACGAGCAGCTCAAGCAGACCCCGGAAGACTTCGACATGCAGTTCCTGCCGATGCCGGTGCTGCCCGGCTCCAAGCTGCCGTTCGAGGCCATCCGCGCCGGCGCCGGCGAGCCCTTCATCGTCCCGGAGAAGGCCGCCAACAAGGCCGGCGGCCTGGAGTTCCTCCGCTCGATGCTGTCCCGCGAGTGGTCGACCCTCTTCGCCCAGCAGGCCAACTCCCTCACCGTCCTCAAGGACGGCGTGGACCCGGCGGTCAAGCTCCGCCCGGGCACCCAGTCGGCCGTCGCCGCCCTCAAGTCGGCCGGCGACAACACGTTCAACTACCGCTACTCCGACTGGTACAGCGCGATGGGCACCGAGCTCGAGAACGCGTCCAATGAGCTGATGGCCAAGCGCATCCAGCCCAAGGAATGGATCAAGCGGGCCCAGGCTGCGGTAAACAAGGCGACCGAGGACCCGAACGCCAAGAACAACAAGCGCAGCTGACACCGCGTCCACCGGGCATCCGGAAACACCAGGGACGGACACCATGAGCCACGTAGCAAACAGCAAGGGGCGGGGCGGCTTCATCGCCGGCTTCCTCATCCTGCCCCTTGCGCTGTACCTGACCTTTGTCATCTGGCCGTACATTCAGACGTTCGGCTATTCCTTCACCAACTGGACGGGTCAGTCACCGACTTTCGACTTCGTCGGGCTGGACAACTACTCGGCCTTGATGAAGGACGAGGTCTTCGGCGGCGCACTGCTGCACAACCTGTTGCTCTTGGTGTTCGTCCCGACGGTCACCATCCTGATCTCCCTGTTCTTCGCCTTCATGCTGAACGCCGGCGGGCGCAGCGGAGCGGGCGGGGTCCAGGGGGTGGCGGGCTCCGCCCTCTACAAGGTGATCTACTTCTTCCCGCAGGTGCTCTCCCTCGCCATCCTCGCGGTGCTCTTCGGAGCCGTGTACCGCAGTGACGAGGGGGGCCTGCTGAACGGTTTCCTCACCAAACTGGGCCTGGTCGACCCGGCGCACCCCATCGAATGGCTCAACGAGCCCAACTTCGTCCTCTGGTGCCTGCTGCTCGTCGTCGTCTGGCACGGGGTCGGTTTCTACCTCGTGCTGTTCTCGGCGGCCATGCAGTCGGTCCCCAAGGACATCTACGAAGCCGCACTGCTCGACGGCGCGGGGCGCGCCCAGACCTTCTTCAAGGTCACGCTGCCCCTGCTGTGGGATTCTGTGCAGACCTCCGCGGTCTATCTGGGCATCGCCGCGATGGACATGTTCGTCCTCGTGTCGACCATGACCTCGGGCCAGTTCGGCGGCGGACCGGACCACCACAGCGAGGTCATGGCGACGGTGCTGATGCGCAACTTCCTCTACTTCGGCCAGGCCGGCTACGCCTGCGCCATGGGGGTCGTCATGCTCGCCCTGACCCTGATCCTCTCCGCCATCACGCTGCGGGCCACTCGCCGCGAGCACGTCGAGTTCTAGCGGGAGACCACGATGACCACTGTGATCAAAGCACCGGGCGAGGCGGCGGCCGAGAAGCGCTCCGCCGCCACCGGGCAGCCCCGCGGAAAGAGCAAGAGCGGTTCCGACGGCATGGTGCTCAACGTCTTCTCGCACGGCTTCCTCGCCGTGTGGGGGATACTGATCGTCCTGCCGCTGATCTGGCTGGTGCTCGGCTCCTTCAAGACCGACGTGCAGATCGGCAGTTCGGCCCTGAGCTGGCCGAGCAACTGGCACTTCGACGCCTTCGGGCGGGCCTGGGACAAGGGCATCGGGGACTACTTCGCCAACACGCTGATCGTGATGGTGTTCTCCGTCCCGCTGACGATGCTGCTCGGCTCGATGGCCGCGTACGTCCTGGCCCGCTACCCCTTCTGGGGCAACCGGCCGATCTACTACTTCTTCGTCAGCGGGGCCATGTTCCCGGTCTTCCTGGCGCTCGTCCCGCTGTTCTTCATGGTGAAGCGGCTGGACATGCTCAACTCGTACCAGGGCCTGATCCTGGTGTACGTGGCGTACTCGATGCCGTTCACCGTCTTCTTCATGCACTCGTTCTTCCGGACGCTGCCGACGGCCGTGCACGAGGCGGCGGTGATCGACGGGGCCTCCCACACCCGGATCTTCTTCCAGGTGATGCTGCCGATGGCCAAGCCCGGCCTGATCAGCGTCGGGATATTCAATGTCCTGGGCCAGTGGAACCAGTACATCCTGCCCTCCGTGCTGATGCAGCCGCAGACCGGATCGGACCCCGAGCGCTACATGCTCACCCAGGGCCTGATCCAGCTGCAGTACCAGATGGGCTACGAGACGGACCTGCCGGTGCTGTTCGCCGGTGTGACCATCGCGATGATCCCGATGCTGGTGGTCTACCTGTCCTTCCAGCGGCAGATCCAGGCCGGACTGACGTCCGCCACGCTCAAGTAGCGGTGGCGGAGGGGTCGGGAACCACCGACCAGCTGACCGCCGAGACGGAGGGGTCGAGAGAGAGGTTGCTGACGGCTTCCTCGAGCATCCGGCCCCCCTCGCCCTCGGCGGTCAGCAGTGCGGACACCGTCACCAGGCCGGCCTCCGGGCCGTCCTGGCTGCGGATCGACCGCAGCTGGTAGCCCGGCCGGCCCAGCGCGTCGACCAGCCGGTGGCGGATGTGGGCCTCCTCCGCCTCCAGGCACACGGCCTCGAAGTGGAAGTCGGTGGCCACCTCGGCCCCGCCCCCCGGCTCGCGGTCCATCCGCCGGCCCAGCGGGCGCAGCAGGAGGTTCGCCCCCACCACGCCCACCGTGCCGCAGGCCGCCAGGACGAACATCCCGGTGCCCGCGAGGCAGCCCACGGCCGCCGAACACCACAGGGTCGCGGCCGTGTTCAGGCCCCGCACGCTCAGCCCGTCGCGCATGATCACGCCGGCGCCCAGGAAGCCGATCCCCGAGACGATCTGCGCCGCGACCCGCGAGCCGTCGTACTGGACCACCGAGACCTCGCTGATGAACCCGTACTGCGAGAGCAGGACGAACAGCGCGGCCCCGCCCGCCACCAGGGCGTTGGTCCGCAGGCCCGCCATCCGGGCCCGCCACTGCCGTTCCAGGCCGATGGCCGCCCCGAATCCGAGCGCAGCGACCAGGTGCCCGGCCATCTCCCATTCGGTGAGCATCATCGGCCTTCTCCCTCCTTCTCTTCGTGCGGACCTTTAGAGCCAGGTGCCGAACTTGCGGATGTACACGGTCTTCAGCAGCTGCGTGAGCGTGCAGTACGCCAGCAGGACGCCGATCAGCCACGGGAAGTAGCTCGCCGGCAGGGGTACGAAGCCCAGCGAGGCGGCCAGCGGCGAGAAGGGCAGGAAGAGCCCGGTCAGCACCGCGAGCACGGTCATCACCATCACCGGCCAGGACGCCCGCGACTGGATGAAGGGGATCTTGCGGGTACGGATCATGTGGACGACCAGGGTCTGCGAGAGCAGGCCCTCGATGAACCAGCCGGACTGGAAGAGCGCCGCGTGCGCCTCGGTGTTGGCGGCGAACACGTTCCACATGATGACGAACATCGCGATGTCGAAGATCGAGCTGATCGGTCCGATGCAGAGCATGAAGCGGCCGATGCCCTTGGCGTCCCAGTTGCGCGGCTTGCGCAGGTACTCCTCGTCCATGCGGTCCCACGGGGTGGCCAGCTGGGCGATGTCGTAGACCAGGTTCTGCACCAGCAGCATGATCGCCAGCATCGGCTGGAACGGGATGAAGGCGCTCGCCACCAGCACCGAGAAGACGTTGCCGAAGTTGGAACTGGCCGTCATCTTGATGTACTTGATCGTGTTGCCGAAGGTGGTCCGGCCCTGGATCACGCCCTGCTCCAGGACGGTCAGGTCCTTCTCCAGCAGGATGATGTCGGCGGACTCCTTGGCGATGTCCACGGCGGTGTCCACCGAGATGCCGACGTCCGCGTCGCGCAGCGCGGCCGCGTCGTTGATGCCGTCGCCGAGGAAGCCGACCGTGTGGCCGTCGGCCTGCAGGGCCCGTACGATCCGGGCCTTCTGGACCGGGTTGACCTTGGCGAAGACCGTCGTACGGGCGGCCAGCGCGCGCAGCTGGGCGTCGTCGAGGGCGTCGATCTCGGTGCCGCCCACCACGTGGCCGACCGTGAGGCCGACATCGGCGCAGACCCGGGCGGCGACCTGCTCGTTGTCGCCGGTGACCACCTTGACCGCGATGCCCTTGTCGGCCAGGCCCTGCAGGGCCCGGGCGGCGTCGGCTTTCGGCGGGTCGAGGAAGGCGAGGAAGCCGACCAGGGTGAGCCGGTCCTCGTCGGCCACCGTGTAGGTGGAGCGCGCGCCGTCCATCGTGCGGGTGGCGACGGCCAGGACGCGCAGGCCCTGGCGGTTGTTGTCCTCGGCGATGCGGGTGACGTGCCACCGGAGCTGTTCGGTCAGCTCCACCTTCTGCCCGCGGTCCGTCATGTGGGTGCACAGGGCGAGGACTTCCTCGACGGCACCCTTGGTGATCATGACGTGCTCGGGCCGGCCGGCGCCGCCCACGATGCTGTTGCGGTTCAGGACCACGGACATCCGGCGCCGGGCGAAGTCGAAGGGGATCTCGTCGACCATCGAGAAGCGAGCATCGACGACAACCTCCTCGGCCTCGCCCACGCGGTCGATGACCGCCTGGTCCATCAGGTTCTTCAGGCCCGTCTGGAAGTGTGCGTTGAGGTAGCCGTACTCCAGGACCTCGTTGTCCTCGTCGCCGTGCACGTCGAGGTAGCGGTCCAGGACGATCCGGTCCTCGGTGAGGGTGCCGGTCTTGTCCGTGCAGAGCACGTCCATCGCGCCCAGGTTCTGGATGGCGTTGAGCCGCTTGACGACCACCTTGCGCTTGGACATGGCCACCGCGCCGCGCGCCAGGTTGGCGGAGACGACCATCGGCAGCATCTCGGGGGTCAGACCGACCGCCACGGCGATGCCGAGGAGGAAGGCGGCCTCCCAGTCGCCCTTGGTGAAGCCGTTGATCATGAAGACGACGGGGACCATCACCAGCATGAAGCGGATCAGCAGGAAGCTGACCTTGCGCACCCCGGTGTCGAAGTTGGTCTCCGGGCGCTCGCCGACCAGGGAGCCGGCCATCGAGCCGAAGTAGGTGTCGGAGCCCGTGGCGACGACCAGTCCGGTGGCGGTGCCGGAGGTCACCGACGTGCCCATCAGGCAGAGGTTGTCGGCCTCGACGGGGTCGGTGGTGTCGCTCTGTCCGAGGTCGTCCGTGCGGGTGTCGGCCTTGGCGACCGGCAGGGACTCCCCGGACAGGGCGGCCTGGCCGACCATCAGGTCCTTGGCGGTGATGAGCCGCAGGTCGGCCGGGATCAGGTCGCCGGCGCCCAGCTTGACCACGTCACCCGGGACCACCTGGTCCATCGGGATCTCGAAGGTGGTCGGTCCGGAGCCGCTGCCGGCCCGGCGCTGCACCGCGCAGGTGGTGGTGACGAGCTGCTTGAGCGCGTCGGCCGCCCGGCCCGAGCGGTACTCCTGCCAGAAGCGCAGCAGGCCGCTGATCCCGACCATCACCGAGAGGATGACGACGCCCGGGTCGCCGGGCTCCTGCCAGTACATGACGGCGGCCAGGAAGACGAGGACGGCGATGAAGGGGTTCGCGTACGCCTTCGCCAGCTGGACGTACCAGCGCGGGGCGCGCTCCTGGGCGATGACGTTGGAGCCGTGGCGCTCCAGGCGCAGTGCGGCCTCGGTGTGCGTGAGGCCGTTGCGGGAAGCATCCACTTCCTGCAGGACCTGGACGCCCGAGCGGGCGCTGATCCCGGCGAGCCGCTCGCCGACGGCCCGGGTACGGGCCTCCAGCTCGGCCGCCTTGCGCTCGCGGCGGGCCCGGCCCGGGGGTGCGAGCTTCGTGGGGGTACGGGGGGTGAGCATGGTCATGACGAATACCTCCCTCCACGGTGTCCGGGCAGCGCGGAGCCGCACGGTCACGTGGAGTGATCATGGGTCGGCGCACGGTGGCACGTACGGCCACGAGGCACGCCGGTGGGCATGGATGACGCGCGCCGGACGGAAGCGTCAGGGCGTGCGGAAGGGGTTACGAAGGTGAATGCAGAAACGCACGGAGGCGGCGCGGGGCCGCGGGCGTGCACACTCGAAGAGAGACCGGCCGCTCAGAGAGCTCAGCCGAAGAGAGCGCTGCAAGGACTTCGATCGGGACTCATCCCGAACACCTCCTTGCGTAGCACTGTCATTGCGAAGGGCACCCTGTCGGGCCGTGAAAGCCGATTGAAGGCCACGGAGACAAGCGCCACGGCGACCGTAGCACGATCAGGATGGAGGTTTCTCTCATACTTATGACCGGTAGTGGCCGATTCGTGCTGCGGCGGCCTCTTGACGTCGCGAGGCGCAAAGGCTCGACTTAAGGTTCACAAGTTGGAGAGACGCCGGGGTCTCGTGTCAGTGGGAGCGTGCAGCCGCTGACGGCCCCGGCCGGGGGGCGACGGCTTGCCGTTGCTTATGGGCAGGAGTGAATGAGTCGTGCAGACTCCCGGATCGCAGTCCTCACTGCATCGCGCCAATCTGGAGCGCGTCGTACGGGCGGTACGGCTCGCCGGTTCGCTGACCCAGGCGGAGATCGCCCGGAGCACCGGACTGTCGGCGGCCACGGTCTCCAATATCGTCCGGGAGCTCAAGGAGGCCGGGACCGTCGAGGTCACGGACACCTCCGCCGGGGGCAGGCGGGCGCGCAGCGTCTCGCTCAGTGGGGACGCCGGCATCGTGATCGGCGTCGACTTCGGCCACACCCACCTGCGGGTGGCGGTGGGGAACCTGGCGCACCAGGTGCTGGCCGAGGAGTCCGAGCCGCTGGACGTGGACGCCTCCTGGGTCGACGGCTTCGACCGGGCGGAATCCCTGGTGGGACGGCTCGTCGAGGGCATCGGGATCGGCCGCGACAAGATCATCGGCGTCGGGCTCGGCGTGCCGGGCCCCATCGACGTGGAGTCCGGCACCCTCGGGTCCACCGCGATCCTGCCGGGCTGGGCCGGGATCAACCCGCGGCGCGAGCTCTCGCAGCGCCTGGGCGTACCGGTCTACGTGGACAACGACGCGAACCTCGGAGCCCTCGGTGAACTCGTTTGGGGGAGCGGCCGGGGAGTGAAGGACCTGGCCTACATCAAGGTCGCCAGCGGCGTCGGCGCGGGGCTGGTCATCAACGGCCAGATCTACCGCGGACCCGGCGGCACCGCGGGCGAGATCGGGCACATCACGCTGGACGAATCGGGTCCGGTCTGCCGCTGCGGCAACCGCGGCTGCCTGGAGACCTTCGCCGCCGCCCGGTACGTGCTGCCGCTCCTGCAGGGCAGCCACGGACCGGAGTTGACGATGGAACGGGTGGTGGAGCTGGCCCGCGACGGGGACCCCGGCTGCCGTCGGGTCATCACGGACGTGGGCCGTCACATCGGCAGCGGCGTGGCCAGCCTGTGCAACCTCCTGAACCCGAGCCGGGTGGTCCTGGGCGGCTCGCTCGCGGACGCGGGTGAACTGGTGCTGGCTCCCATCCGTGAATCCGTGGGGAGGTACGCGATCCCCAGTGCGGCCAGGCAGTTGTCGGTGCTCACGGGGTCGCTGGGCGGGCGCGCCGAGGTGCTGGGGGCGCTGGCCCTCGTACTGAGCGAGATGGGCGATTCGACGCTTTTGGCGGAAAATGGAAGTGGAGTGCGAGCTCCCGCCGTCTTGTCTTCAGCTAGATAACGAATGGCGTCGTTGTCATCTCGTTAAGCATTCACTCCTTGACGACAAACTCGCGGCCGGGGTTGACTCACATCCACCTCGGCCGCAGTGCTGCGGCCTCGTCAGGGAGGTTCAAGTAATGAACACGCGTATGCGCAGAGTTGCCGTCGCCGTTGCCGCCGGAACCATGGCCGTCTCGCTCGCCGCTTGTGGCAGCGCGAAGGAGTCCGGGGACAAGAAGGACAACGCCACCGGCGCGGTCAAGGGCGGCGCGATCAAGGTCGGGCTGCTCCTGCCGGAGAACCAGACCGCGCGTTACGAGAAGTTCGACAAGCCGCTCATCGAGAAGGCGGTCAAGGACCTGACCGCGGGCAAGGGCGAGGTCGTCTACGCCAACGCCAAGCAGGACGCGACCACGCAGAACTCGCAGGTCGACACGATGATCACCAACAAGGTGAACGTCCTGATCATCGACGCGGTGGACTCCAAGGCCATCGCCGGCTCGGTCAAGAAGGCCAAGGAGGCCGGCATCCCGGTCGTGGCCTACGACCGCCTCGCCGAGGGCCCGATCGACGCCTACACCTCCTTCGACAACGAAGAGGTCGGCAAGGTCCAGGGCAAGGCGCTCCTGGAGGCCCTGGGCGCCAAGGCCAAGGACGGCCAGATCGTCATGATGAACGGCTCCGTCACCGACCCGAACGCCGCGCTGTTCAAGAAGGGCGCGCACTCCGTCCTCGACGGCAACGTGAACGTCGGCAAGGAGTACGACACCGTCGAGTGGAAGCCGGAGAACGCCAACACCAACATGGCGGCCGCCCTCTCGGCGCTCGGCAAGGACAAGGTCATCGGCGTCTACTCCGCCAACGACGGCATGGCCGGCGGCATCATCACCGCCCTCAAGGCGGCCGGCGTGTCCCCCCTGCCCCCCGTCACGGGCCAGGACGCCGAACTCGCCGGTGTGCAGCGGATCGTCGCGGGCGAGCAGTTCATGAGCGTCTACAAGCCGTACGCCCCCGAGGCCGAGGCCGCCGCGAAGATGGCCGTCGCCCTCGCCAAGGGTGAGCCGATCGCGACCACGGCCACCGCCAAGGTCGACAGCCCCACCACCAAGGGCGTCCCGTCCCTGCTGATCCCGGTCGTCTCGCTGACCAAGGCGAACGTGAAGGACACCGTCATCCGCGACAACGTCTACACGGTCGACGAGATCTGCACCGACAAGTACGCGGCCGCCTGCGCCGCCGCCGGCCTGAAGTAAGGCCCCCGCCGCTCGGTCACCCGAGCCGGCCCCCGTGCCTGTCCGGCGCTCCCGCCTCCATCCCGCCACCGGCGGGGCGCCGGACAGAACAGAAACGTTTCTCTCGCTTTCCCCCGTGGTCCTGCTCTTTTTGTACGACATCCCCGCCGGTCAGGCGGCAAGGAGATGGTTCATGTGTCCGCTGCGCCCGTACTGGCGTTGCGAGGGGTCTCGAAGCGGTTCGGTGCCGTTCAGGCCCTCACCGACGTAGAACTCGAGATCCACTCCGGCGAGGTGGTCGCCCTCGTCGGCGACAACGGCGCCGGTAAGTCCACGCTGGTCAAGACGATCGCCGGCGTGCACCCCATCGATGACGGAGTCATCGAGTGGGAGGGCCGTCCGGTCTCGATCACCAAGCCCCACGACGCTCAGAACCTGGGCATCGCGACGGTCTACCAGGACCTCGCGCTGTGCGACAACATCGACGTCGTCGGCAACCTCTTCCTGGGACGCGAGCTCAAGCGCCGCGGCATCCTCGACGAGGTGGAGATGGAGCGGCGCGCACGCGAGCTCCTGACCACCCTGTCCATCCGGATCCCCAGTGTCCGCATTCCCATCGCCTCGCTCTCCGGCGGTCAGCGCCAGACCGTGGCGATCGCCCGCTCCATGCTGGGCGAGCCCCAGCTCGTGATCCTCGACGAGCCCACCGCCGCCCTCGGCGTCGAGCAGACCGCACAGGTGCTCGACCTGGTCGAGCGGCTGCGCGAGCGCGGTCACGCCGTCATCCTCATCAGCCACAACATGGCCGACGTGAAGGCCGTGGCCGACAAGGTGGCCGTCCTGCGGCTGGGCCGCAACAACGGCGTCTTCTCCGTGAAGGACACGTCGCAGGAAGAGATCATCTCCGCCATCACCGGGGCCACGGACAACGCCGTGACCCGCCGGGCGGCCCGCACCGGGGAGGCCCGCAAGTGAGCACCCAGCACATAGACCCCGTCAATCCGGCGGCCGCCCACGACGCCATCCCGGCCGTGGACCCCCGCCTGCTCGTCCGCGAGCAGGGCCTCGCCGGGTACGTGAACGAGTTCGGCCGCAAGCTGAAGGCCGGCGACCTGGGCTCCGTGCCCGTCGTCCTCGGCCTGATCATCATCTGGAGCATCTTCCAGGGGCTGAACTCGAACTTCCTCGGCGCCGAGAACCTCACCAACATCGCGATCACGATGACGGCCACCGGCATGATGGCGGTCGGCATCATCTTCGTCCTGCTGCTCGGCGAGATCGACCTCTCGGTCGGCTCGGTCAGCGGCGTCTCGGGCGCGATCGTGGCCGTCCTCTCGGTCACCAACGGCGTCAACGAATGGCTGTCCATCCTCGCGGCGATCGCCGGAGGTGCCCTGATCGGCTCCCTCCACGGCTTCTTCTTCGCCAAGATCGGCGCCCCGGCCTTCGCCGTCACCCTTTCGGGCCTGCTCTTCTGGTCCGGCGCCATGCTGCAGATCCTGGGCAGCAACGGCACGATCAACCTCGACTCCGAGGGTGTGGTCGGGCAGCTGACCACGTACTTCTTCTCGGACGTGGCCGTCGGCTACGGGCTCGCCGCCCTCGCGGTGGTGGGGTACTTCCTCGCCACGTTCTCCGACAACAGGCGCCGCGCCGCCGCAGGGGTCCCCTCCCGCCCGCTCGGCGAGATCCTGCTGCGCACCGGGCTCCTCGCCGTGTTCACCTTCGGTCCGGCCTTCGTCTTCAACCAGTACAAGGGCCTGCCGCTGGCGATCGTGCTCTTCCTGCTGGCCCTGGTCGGCACGGACTTCGTCCTGCGGCGCACCACCTTCGGCCGCCAGGTCTTCGCCCTCGGCGGCAGCGTCGAGGCCTCCCGGCGCGCCGGCATCAACGTCAACCGGGTCCGGATCACGGTCTTCGCGATCGCCGGCACCTTCGCGGCGATCGGCGGCCTCTTCTGGGCCTCCAAGATCGCAGCGGCCAACCAGAGCGCCGGCGCCGGCGACCTGCTGATGAACGTGATCGCGGCGGCCGTCATCGGCGGCACCAGCCTCTTCGGCGGCCGCGGCCGGACCTGGAACGCCCTCCTCGGCGTCATGGTCATCACCTCCATCCAGTACGGTCTGGCCCTGGAGGGAATCGCGACGCCGATCCAGTACATGATCACCGGCGCGGTCCTCCTCGCCACCGTGGTGATCGACTCGGTCACCCGCAAGACGCAGAAGACGGCCGGGCGCGCCTGACCGGCGTGAGCGGAGCGTGACACGGCGGTAAGAACCGTCACAGTGCCCGGTGCCACTTCCTGTGGTGCCGGGCACCTGTGCGTAGGCGTGTACGTGTGAATGTACGGGTATTCCCCCTTTTGGGGGGTGTGACTCCGTACTGATGTGTACAGGTATGACAAAGGTGTGACCTGACTGGGACCGCGCTTTAACGACGCCCAACCGGCGAAGATTAGACTCGGCAGACCAGCAAGCGACTGCAAGGAGGCACGGGTGCTGCTGACCCGCATCAAGGGACCGCGCGATCTGGACCGGCTCAGCCAGGAGGAGCTGGATCAGCTCGCCGCAGAGATCAGGACCTTCCTCGTCGACGCCGTCTCCAAGACCGGCGGGCACCTCGGCCCCAACCTCGGTGTCGTCGAGCTGACGATCGCTCTGCACAGGGTCTTCGACTCGCCCAAGGACAAGGTCCTCTTCGACACCGGCCACCAGGCCTACGTGCACAAGCTGCTCACCGGCCGCCAGAACTTCGCGGGCCTGCGCACGAAGGGCGGCCTGTCGGGCTACCCCTCCCGCGCCGAGTCCGAGCACGACGTGATCGAGAACTCGCACGCGTCCACCGTGCTGGGCTGGGCCGACGGCTTCGCGAAGGCCAACGAGGTGCTCGGCAAGGAGGACCACCACGTCGCGGCGGTCATCGGCGACGGAGCCCTCACCGGCGGCATGGCCTGGGAGGCGCTGAACAACATCGCGGCCGCCAAGGACCGCCCCCTGGTGATCGTCGTCAACGACAACGAGCGCTCGTACGGCCCCACCATCGGCGGCCTCGCGAACCACCTGGCCACCCTGCGCACCACGGACGGCTACGAGCGCTTCCTGGCCCGCGGCAAGGACCTCCTGGAGCGCACCCCGGTCGTCGGGAAGCCCCTCTACGAGACCCTGCACGGCGCCAAGAAGGGCCTCAAGGACTTCATCGCCCCGCAGGGCATGTTCGAGGACCTGGGCCTGAAGTACATCGGCCCCATCGACGGCCACGACATCGAGGCCCTGGAATCGGCCCTCCAGCGCGCCAAGCGCTTCAGCGGCCCGGTCATCGTGCACTGCCTCACCCAGAAGGGCCGCGGCTACGAGCCGGCCGTCCAGGACGAGGCGGACCGCTTCCACGCGGTCGGCGTGATCCACCCGGACACCGGCCTGCCCGTCTCCACCGACGCCGCCAGCTGGACCTCCGTCTTCGCCGACGAGATGGTCAAGCTCGGCCGGGAGCGCAAGGACATCGTCGCCATCACCGCGGCCATGCTCCAGCCCGTCGGCCTGAAGAAGTTCGCCGACGCCTACCCGGACCGGATCTTCGACGTCGGCATCGCCGAGCAGCACGGCGCCACCTCGGCGGCGGGCCTGGCCTCCGGCGGCGCCCACCCGGTCTTCGCGGTCTACGCGACCTTCCTCAACCGCGCCTTCGACCAGGTCCTGATGGACGTGGCCCTGCACAAGTGCGGGGTCACCTTCGTCCTGGACCGCGCCGGTGTCACCGGAACCGACGGCGCCTCCCACAACGGCATGTGGGACATGTCCATCCTCCAGGTGGTCCCGGGCCTGCGCCTGGCCGCCCCGCGCGACGCCGAGCAGCTGCGCGCCCAGCTGAACGAGGCCGTCCTGGTGAAGGACGCGCCGACGGTCGTGCGCTTCTCCAAGGGCGTCGTCGGCCCGGCGGTCCCGGCCGTCGGCAGGATCGGCGGCATGGACGTGCTGCGCCGTCCGGCCGACGAGGTCACCCGGCCGGACGTACTGCTCGTCTCGGTCGGCGCACTCGCCCCGATGTGCCTGGAGATCGCCGACCTGCTCGACAAGCAGGGCATCTCCACGACCGTGGTCGACCCCCGCTGGGTCAAGCCGGTGGACGAGGCCCTGGCCCCGCTCGCCGACCGCCACCGCGTGGTGGTCACCGTCGAGGACAACAGCCGCGCCGGTGGCGTGGGCTCCGCCGTCGCGCAGGCACTGCGGGACGCGGGCGTCGACGTACCGCTGCGTGACTTCGGGATTCCGCAGCGCTTCCTGGACCACGCCACGCGCAAGGAGGTCATGGCCGAGATCGGTCTGACCGCCCCGGACATCGCGCGGCAGGTCACCGGCCTGGTGGCCAAGCTGGACGGGCGCTACGACAGCGAGCCGGCCGCCGCCGTCGACTGATCATCTGCGGTTGCACGTCACGGGCCGGGAGGGTCACCCTTGGAGGGTGGGCCTTCCGGCCCGTTTCGTTTCGATGCGGTCTCTCCTGCGGAGGTGCGTCGGTGAGTAGGAACCTGAACGGTCCCTTCCGTACCAAGTCGGTCGAGCAGTCGATCCTCGACACGGAAGAGCCGGAACACCAGCTCAAGAAGTCGCTCTCCTCCTGGGACCTCACCGTCTTCGGCGTCGGCGTCATCATCGGCACCGGCATCTTCGTCCTCACGGGCAAGGTCGCCAAGGAGACCGCCGGACCCTCCACGGCCCTCGCGTTCGTCGCCGCCGGCATCGTGTGCGCGCTGGCCGCCCTGTGCTACGCCGAGTTCGCCTCGACCGTCCCGGTGGCCGGATCCGCGTACACCTTCTCGTACGCCTCGATCGGCGAGCTGCCCGCCTGGATCATCGGCTGGGACCTCGTGCTGGAGTTCGCGCTCGGCACCGCGGTCGTCGCCGTCGGCTGGTCGGGGTACGTCCGCTCGCTCATGGACAACGCGGGCGTCCACCTGCCCGCCTCCCTCCAGGGGCCGGACGTTCCGGGCGGCCACTTCGACCTGCTCGCCTTCCTGCTGGTCCTGGTGCTGACCGTGATCCTGGTCGTCGGGGTGAAGCTGTCCGCGCGGATCACCGCGGTGGTCGTCGCGATCAAGGTCACGGTGGTGCTCATCGTGATCATCGCGGGCCTGTTCTTCATCACGAAGTCCAACTACACGCCGTTCATCCCGCCGGCCGAACCGCAGAAGGGCGGCTCCGGACTGGATGCCCCGCTCGTCCAGCTGCTCTTCGGCTACGACCCCACCAACTTCGGCGTCATGGGCATCTTCACCGCCGCCTCCGTGGTCTTCTTCGCCTTCATCGGCTTCGACGTGGTGGCCACCGCCGCCGAGGAGACCAAGCTCCCGCAGCGGGACATGCCGCGCGGCATCCTCGGCTCGCTGATCATCTGCACCGTGCTCTACGTGGCGGTGTCGATCGTGGTGACCGGCATGCAGAACTACAAGGAGCTCTCCGTCAGCGCCCCGCTGGCCGACGCCTTCAAATCCGCCGGCCATCCGGTCTTCGGAGGCATCATCAGCTTCGGCGCCGCCGTGGGCCTGACCACCGTGTGCATGATCCTGCTCCTCGGCCAGACCCGTGTGTTCTTCGCGATGAGCCGCGACGGCCTGCTGCCGCGCTTCTTCTCGCGGACCCACCCGAAGTTCCGTACGCCGTACCGGCCGACGATCCTGCTCGGCGTCATCATCGCCATCGTCGCCGGGTTCACCAGCATCAACGAGCTGGCGACCCTGGTGAACATCGGCACCCTCTTCGCCTTCGTCGTCGTCGCGCTCGGCGTGATGGTCCTGCGCCGCACCCGGCCCGACCTGCACCGGTCCTTCCGCACCCCGTGGGTGCCGTTCGTGCCCATCGTGTCGATCGCCGCATCGGTCTGGCTGATGCTGAACCTGCCGGCCGAGACCTGGCTGCGCTTCGGGATCTGGATGGTGCTCGGCTTCGTCGTCTACTTCCTCTACGGGAAGCAGCACAGCCGGCTGGGCCGGGGCGAGGGAATGACGGCCAACCCTGCTCGGGAAGGCCGCTGAGCCTCCTGCGTACGGTGAGGGCATGGAGATCACCGTAGGACTGGAACCCTGGGCGGAAGACGACTTCTGGCTGCTGCTGCGCAAGAACGAGCCGGCCATGACGGAGCACCTGGGCGGCCCGGAGACCGAGGCCAAGCTCAGGGACCGCCACCGGCGTTACCTGGCGCTGAGCGCCCGGGAGCCGGGGGCCGGGCGGATGTTCCGGGTCGTGGCCGACGGGGAGACCGTGGGCAGCATCGGCTTCTGGGAACGGGTCTGGCAGGACGAGGAGGTCTATGAAACCGGCTGGGGCATCCTCCCCGAGTTCCAGGGCCGGGGGCTCGCGGCCCGCGCGGCCCGGGCGCTCGTCGCCCACGCGGGCGTCCACGGCACCCGCCGCCACCTGCACGCCTTCCCGTCCGTCGAGCACGCGGCGTCCAACGCGGTGTGCCGCGCGGCCGGGTTCGCACTCCTCGGAGAGGTGCGGTTCGAGTACCCGCCGGGGCAGTGGCACGCGAGCAGTGACTGGCGCGCGGTGCTGCGCGGCGACGGCTCGTAACGCCGACGAGCCCCGGCCCCCATCGGGGGCCGGGGCTACGAAGCGGGGGCGGTCAGCCGCCGGTGGCGGGGGACTTCTTCGCCGAGGCGGGGATCGGCTCGTCCTTGCGCAGGGCGTCCCACAGCTGGCCGGTCTGCGGCTCCACGGCGACCACGCGGTTCTTGTCGATCTTGTCGTAGGCGACCGGAAGCATGATCGTCTCCATGGTCTCCGGATCCACGCCCTTCATGCTCTGGGCGAAGTCCGACAGGCCCTTGAGGGAGTCGAGTTCGGCGTCCGTGGTCAGCGCCTTGGTGCCGGCGTCGGCGAGCTTGTAGAGCCGGGCCGGGTTGCTGAGCGCGTCCTGCTTCTTGATCTCGGACAGCATCGCGATCATGAACTTCTGCTGGAGGTCGATGCGCCCGAGGTCGCTGCCGTCCCCGTAACCGTGGCGGGTGCGAACGAACTTGAGCGAGTCCGTGCCGTTGAGGCGGTGCGTGCCCGCGTCGAGGTTGAGGCCGCCCTTGATGGGCTTGTCGATGGTCACGTCCACGCCGCCGAGGGCGTCCACCAGCTCCTTGAAGCCGGCGAACTCCACCTTCACGAGGTGGTCGACGCGGATGCCGGACATCTGCTCGACGGTCTTGACGACACAGGCCGGACCACCGGTGCCGATGACGCTGTTGATCATGACGCGGTTCGCGCCGGCGATCGTCTTGCCCTTCTCGTCCTTGCACTCGGGCCGGGTCACGAGGGTGTCGCGGGGGATGCTGATCGCGGTGGCCTTCTTACGGCCCTCGGGTATGTGCACCAGCATGTTGGTGTCCGAGCGGGAGCCGCTGACATCGCCGTGGTCGAGCTCGCCGTTGGCGCCGGCGCGCGAGTCGGAGCCGAGCACCAGGATGTTCTGCCCGCTGTCCGGGACCTTCGCCGGCCGGTTGTCGACACCGATCGCCTGGTCCAGGTCGACACTGTCGATGTTCCCGTTGAGGTGGTTGTATGCCCACCAGCCGGTGCCGGCGGCGCCGAGCAGCAACAGAACCAGTACGAGCAGGACGATCCTCAGGACGCGTCGTCTGCGCGGACGCACCCCGCGCCCCGTGGTTCGCCGACGACTGCGTACGGTGGTGTCTTGGGTCATACTGCTCGAATCCTCGGGGCCCTGGGTCGGAGGGCAGCGGGCAAGGGTGGCCGGATGCCGCTGCACTATAAGCAGATTTCCGAGTCGAATGGGAGTGCGCTTATCGTCCTCCTGGTCGGCCGTGATGCGGAAAACACAGGAGTCCCCACAGCGCGGGGGAGGGGGAGCGGAAGCCATGGCCCGAAATGCCGGACGTCGTGCACGACGCGGTGACGCCTCGCGCGAGCAGCTTCAGCAGGGTTCCCCTTCGCAGGCCGGCGGGGCATCCGCGGTGGCCATCGTCGTCGCCGGCCCCGCCGACGCCGTGCCCCTGATCAACTCGGAACCGGCCGGTTCGGTGATCGACCTGGTCTGGCTCGACGGCGGCGCACCCGCCGAGCAGCGTGCGATGGAAGCGGCCGTGGCCCAGGCGAAGCGGCGCGGGTGCAGGTTCCCCGGGGAACCGTTCCTCCTGTACGCGGCGGACGGCAACCTCACGGGCCAGATCCTCGACGTCCTCCACGAGATCGAACCCGTACGCGTACGCACCCTCGACCCGGACCCCGCGCACAGCGACTTCGACCGCGAGCGCAAGCTCCCGATCGTCAGCGAGCCGGCCGCACGCGGACAGGTGGCGCGCAGCACGCTCAGGGCCGCACGTCGCTATCAGCTCGCCGTCGGCACCCCGGTGTTCGTGGACTGCCGCCGGGCCGGCGCGGACCCGGCGCTGCCGGCCGCGGCCTGCTCCCGCTATCCCCGGCCGACCCAGTGGCTGCTCACGGGCAAGGACGGGCGGCTGTCCGCCTACCTGCCGACGGCCGCCGGCGTGGTCCGCTGGACCGAGGGACGCACCGAGGCCGAGGGCTGGAGCGGACCGGAACTGCTCCAGGGCCCGGAGCTGCTGCCGGCGCTGACCGTGCTGCGGGGCCCCGAGGGCTACGCGTACCTGATCGGCCTGAGCCGGACCAAGCGCAAGGACAGCGGCTCCGACGTCGAGGTGGTGTACGCCGCCCAGTACCAGACGGGCCGGCCCCTCGGCCCCTGGACCACGGTCGGCAATCCCAACGCCGCGAGCTGGCAGATGGCCCGGGAAACCGGTTTCCCCGTGGCCACCTTCGACGCGAACGGCGTCCTGCACGTGTTCGTGCGCAACTTCGGCCACAGCATCAGCGTGCGGCGGCAGACCCCGAAGGGCCGTATGGCCGGCTGGGAAGCGCTGGGCGGGCTGCGGGTGGCCGACGAGCTGGTGGCCTTCCCGGCCGCGCAGGGCGGGGTGCACGTGGTGGCGAGGGCGCGCGACACCGCGTCCGCGGGGCACTTCTTCCAGCAGGACGTGAAGGCGGCCTGGGTGGAGAACCGGCGGATTCCCGTGAGCCCGTACCCGGGCAGCCTCTCGGTGGCCGCGGAGGGCGGCGTCGTGCGCTTCCGCTACGCGGGGAGCAACGAGGTCTGCGTCTGGTGGCCGGGCGCGCAGGTGCCGATAGGGCTCGGCGGGCCGGAGGGGATCGGGCCGGTCGCCGGGGTGGCGGGAGCCGACATCCAGGGCTGGGGCTGCACGGTGCTCGTGCGCGAGGGCACCGGGGGAGTGACGGCGATCGGTGCCTACCCGGACGGGCGGCCGGACACCGGGGTGTGGTGGGAGGAATCCGGGGAGCCCTCGGTGGTTCCGCCGGCCGCGGCGTTCGACAGCCGGGGCCGTGTGGTGATCGCCACAGTGGGAATGGACGGAAGGCTCCGCGTGGCGCGCCAGCAACTGGGATCTCAGGGCTTGGAGTTCACTCCGTGGACTGTCCACTAAGGATCGTTTAAGTCCTGGATATACAGGTTTAAGCACAGCAATGGCCGCCTTGCGTGCTGGATGGTGCCACGCGTGACTTGTTATGGTCATTGAGCGCCCATTTACCTGGACCATAGGTGAACGTTCGGCGTCACGGGGGCGGTGCTCGCTTTCGTGTCTCGTGGGGTGGGCGCAGGCGCTCTGTTGACCAGGTTCGCGCCGTTGACGACTGAGGGGTTATGTCCAAGCTGTCACTGAAGGCCGTCCAGAAGCTCACGTGCAAGAAACGGGACGCCTGGTGGACGGTCCTTCTGGTCGATCCGATCGCGACCCGCCTCGTCTGCGTGTTCGCGCGCTGGAACTTCGTGACGCCCAACCGTGTGACGTGGGCCGCGCTCTACGTCGGCCTGGGCTCGGCCTGGTTCTTCCTCCAGGGTGACTGGCTCTCCCTCTGCATCGGCGCGGGGCTGTACCACATCAGCTTCATCCTCGACTGCATCGACGGAAAGCTCGCCCGCCTCAAGGGCAACGGCACCATCTTCGGCGGCTGGCTCGACTACGTCTTCGACCGCATCCGCGTGCTCTTCTGCGCGCTGGCCCTCATGGGCGGGCAGTTCCTGCAGCACGACGAAGAGGTCTACCTCCTCGCCGCCCTCGTCGTGATCTTCCTCGACATGCTCCGCTACGTCGACGCCCTCCAGATCTACAAGATGCGCATGTCCATGCGTAACAAGATCGAGGCCGTCACCCTCGCCCGTCAGGCCGAGGAGGGCATCGAGGAGGAGGAGCGGAAGGTCGTCTTCATCGAGGACCTCCTGCGGGAGAACCCCCTCGGTCAGGCCGACGAACTCAAGCGGGAGACCGCTCAGGTCGAGCAGGCCGAGGTCATCGACCTCCACCAGCAGTTCCGCGAGAGCTTCCCCTGGTACGCACGGTTCCGCCACGCCCTGGTGCAGAGCCGCATCCGGCCGCACCTCATCAGCGGCATCGAGTTCCAGATGTTCATCTTCATCGTCGGACCCGTCATCGGCCACATCCTGTGGACCACGGCCGTGTCCGCCGTGCTGATGGGCGGCTTCGAGCTCGTGATCATGTTCAAGTTCTGGCTCTCCACCCGCGACTTCACGCGCACCATGGAACGCCTCGACCCGGGCAACATCCCCTCCAGGGCCGGCTCCATCGCCCCGCACCTGCACGCAGGACGCCACCGGCGCCGCGGCGAGGAGGACCTGGGCGCGATCGATCCCGCCCAGATGTTCCCCGCACCCGAGCCCTACGAGGACCCCGGATTCGAGCCGTTCCCGCGGGCCTACACGGATCAGTTCACGGGCAGCGTGACCGACACGATGCAGCTGGCCCAGATCCCCTCGCAGAACTCGCAGCGACCTGACTACGCCGAACGAGAGCGCCACCCCAGATGAGTTTCCCGGTCGACATCTCTCCGTACGGCGTCACGATCGTCATTCCGGCCTACAACGCGAGCGCCACCCTTGCCCGCGCACTCCAGTCGGCCGTGGCCCAGACGCACCGGGGCATCGAGGTGCTCGTCGTCGACGACTGCTCCACCGACGGCACCAAGGGCGTCGCCCGTCAGTTCGCCCGCCAGGACGCCCGGGTGCGCATCATCGAGCGGCCGCAGAACAGCGGCGGCTGCGGCGCCCCCCGCAACAACGGCATCGAAGCGGCCTCCGGCCAGTTCGTGATGTTCCTCGACGCGGACGACGAGCTGCCGCTCAAGGCCGTCGAGACCCTGCTCTCCTCCGCCGTCGTCACCGGGTCGGAGGTCACGGCCGGCCGCGTCGTGCGCATCAACCAGGCCACCGACGAGGTCACCGTCTGGCAGCCGCAGCTGTACCCCGCCGACCAGACGGTCGGCGGCCTGTCGGCCATGCCGGAGCTCTTCGAGGACCCGATCGCCGCCGGCAAGCTGTACCGGCGGGACTACCTCAACAACTTCGGCATCCGCTTCCCCGAGGGCGTCTTCTTCGAGGACACGTACTTCTCCACGGTCGCGAACTTCCACGCGCGCTCGTTCACCATCCTCGCCACCCCCGTCTACCGGTGGATGTGGGAGCGGGAGTCCGACCAGCCCTCGATCACCAACCGCCGCCACGAACTGCGCAGCATCGGCGACCGCATCCGGGTGCACCAGTACACCGACAGCTTCCTGCACAGCGTCGGCCGGCCCGACCTGCTGGCCCGCAAGGCCGCCAAGTTCCTCTCGCACGACCTGCGCCTGTACACCCCCGAGCTCCGCAGCGGCGACCGCAACTACCGCAACGGCTTCCTCGCGGCCGTGGCCCCGTACCTGCGCACCCTGGAGCCCACCACCTACGAGCTGTGCGGGCCCATGGAGCGGGTGCGCGCCTTCGGCCTGATGCACGGCCGCGTCGACATCGCCGTGTCGGCCGCCGACTACATGCGCCGCCGCAGCGTCATCAGCTCCGACGTCGTGGAGCGCGACGGGCGGGTGTTCTGGTCCGGATCGCTGCTGCGCCACCCCGACGCCGAGCGCTTCCTCGAGGTCACCGAGCTCGATCTGACCGGCCAGAGCCTCGCCGAATCCCGGCTCTACAACCAGGCGACCTCCGTCGAGCTGGTCGACGGCGAACTGCACATAGCGGGCGCGATACGCAACCAGTTCGGCCGGGTCCGCCCCGACGACAAGGTCGAGCTCATCGCGGTGCTGCGGCGCCGCAGCTCCAAGACCGACTACCACTTCCCCGTCTCCAGCGTGGAGATCGACGCGGAGTGGATCCGCTACCACGCCACCGTCGACCTCACCTCCACCCTGGACAAGGCCGACCGCGCGGGGCACTGGAACTTCTTCGTCCAGCTCCGGCACGACGGTGAACGGGCCTCCACCGCCCTCAACGTCAGCGGACTCGACGCCACCAGCCTGCGCTACGCCTCCGCCAAGGGCGTCCACGAGGTCTACGAGACCATCAGCGGGAACCTGGGCCTGCGCCCCGAGACCGAGGAACTGCAGGCGAAGGCCTCCGACCGGGGAACCCCCTGGCTGTGGTGGCAGGACGCCCAGCCGACCGGCCCCGTCCAGCCCCCCGAGCAGTACGTCGCGGCGCTCGTGGTCCTGTGCCACAACGACGAGTACCACCTGCGCGAGTTCCTCTCCTCCCTCGTGGCCCAGGGCAGCTTCGGCGGCACCCAGGTGGTGTTCGTCGACGACGGCTCGAACGACACCACCGCCCAGCAGCTGGCGGCCTTCGCCGCCTACTACCCGAACGCGATGGTCGTCACCCAGCACAGCCTCGGCGCGCGCATCGCCTTCGAGAACGGCCTGCAGTACGTCGCCGCCCCCTACGTGATGTTCGCGCGGGCCCGGGACATCCTCGGCGAGGACTCCGTGGGCCGGCTGCTCACGGCGGCCCGCAAGGCCAAGGGAGCCGACGCCGTCGTCGGCGTGGCGGACAACTTCCCGGGCCCGTGGCTCGGCAAGGACGAGCCGTGGGAGCGCTACTTCACCACCAAGGGCGCCATCCGCAAGCTCGCCGACGCCCCGTACCTCGTCTTCTCGACCCGGCTCGGCGGCAAGCTCTTCAAGACCTCCTTCGTGCGCGAGCACGGCTTCCGGTGCGGGCCGGGCCACGGCCTCGAGGACGACTGGTTCACCGTCCCGGCCCTGCTGTTCACGAAGACGGTGACCGTCGCACCCGGCGCCCGCTTCTTCGAGCGCGAGGAACAGAAGCAGAACTCGCTCTTCGACCGGCCCTGGAACGACCCCGCCAAGGCGGTGGACCGGGTCCGGCTGGCCGAGTACGTCCTGACGTCGGTCCAGGGCGCCCCGCCCCGGGTCGTCCGCCTGGCCCACCGCTTCGTCGTCCGCTCGCTCCAGCCCTACGTGCGCAACATGCACCGCATCATGAGCAAGACGGAGCTCGCCGGGGTCCTTCCCCTGCTCGCGTCGGTCTACGGCAAGATCCCCGACGAGATCATCCTGCAGTACGCCACGCACCCGCAGTCCAAGGTCCAGCACCACGCGATCGTGACGGGCAACCTCGAACTCTTCGCCGACCCGCTGGGCGCGCCGGAGTTCCTGCCCCGGCTCTTCCTCGACGACGAAGGCATCTACCGGCGCCTCGCGAGCGACCCGGTGGAGACGAAGCTGCTGCGCGTCCCGCGGTCCAACGCCGTCATGGAGACCTTCGTCTGGAAGGGCGACGAGATCCAGCTCGAGGGCCTCCTCGTGATCTCCGGCGTCGACATCGACACCCAGTACACCAACCGCATCCAGCTGGTGTTCTCCGACGGACGGCGCGAGGTGGCGCTCCCCGTCGAGCAGGTCTACCGCCGCGACCGCTGGCGCACCCGCAAGAACCAGGACTGGTTCGCCGGCTGGCGCGCCACGGCGCGCCCGTCCGCGCTCAACGCCCTGGCCAACGCCGAGCTGACCATGGTGATCCGGGTCCTCGACGAGGACCGCCACCACGACATCAAGCTCGCGGCCCGCATGAACATGCACCGCTTCAAGGGCGTGCACACCTCGGGCAAGCAGCGCTTCGTCCTGTCCATCGACGAGGAGGAGCAGGTCACCGCACGCTGGGTGAAGGGCTTCTCGGCCCGGCGCAAGGACAAGATGCACCGCTTCCGCGAGGAGCTGCGCAACTCCCTCCCGGGCCGTCCCGGCTGGCGCACCCGCTTCATGTACTGGCTGACGTACCCCTACCTGCACGGCAGGGGCATCTGGATCATCGGTGAACGCGAGGACACCGCCCAGGACAACAGCTACCACCTCTTCAAGTGGATCCGGCTGAACCAGCCCAAGCGCAAGATCTACTACTCGATCAACCGGGACGCGCACGACTGGGACAAGGTCGCCCAGTACGGGCAGGTCATCGACAGGCTCTCGTGGAAGCACCGCGCGTACCTGCTGCACGCCGAGCGCCTGATCAACTCCTACGACCTGGAGGCCTACCTCGGCTTCCCGGGCCTCAACAAGCGCTCCTTCCTGCGCGGCTACGGCGACCTGCTGCGCTACAAGCGCGTGTTCCTCGGGCACGGCGTCGGCTACAACGACGTCGTCGCCTCGATCCACGGCCAGACCACCAACGTCGACATGGTCCTCAGCACGGGCCGCAGCGAGCGGTCCTACACCGCCGAGCACTGCGGCTACGGCTACGGGCGCGTCGCCGCCACGGGCATGCCCCGGTTCGACGCGCTGGAGCCGGTGCCGGGCCTCCGGCGGGTCCTGGTCATGCCCACGTGGCGCCGCGACATCGTGGCGCCCTCGTACAACAAGGCGGCCAAGCCCGAGATCCCGTTCGCGGCGTCCGAGTACTACCGCTTCTTCTCGTCCCTGCTGCGCAACGAGCGGCTGCTCGCCGCGCTCCAGTACCACGGGGTCGAGCTGGAGTTCATGCCGCACTACGAGATCCGGCCCTACCTCCAGCACTTCAAGATCGAACACCCGTCGATCATCGTGTCCTCGACGGGCCGCGACGTACAGCTGGCCATGCGCGAGTGCTCGATGATGGTCACCGACTACTCCTCGGTGTTCTTCGACGTGGCGTACATGGGCAAGCCGGTCGTCTACACGAACTTCGACGACGAGTCCTTCTACAGCAAGCACTACAAGCGCGGGTACTTCGACATCGACAGGGACGGCTTCGGCCCGGCCTGCCGGACCGTCGACCACGCGGTGCAGGAGATCATCGGCGTCCTCGAGCGGAACTTCCAGCTGGAACCGCAGTACAAGCAGCGCGTGGACGACTTCTTCATCCTGCGCGACACCTCGAACTGTGAGCGCGCCTTCAAGGTCATCGACACGATGGACTCCAACTTCGTGGGTGACGAGCGGGCCCGGCTGCACTTCGGGGAACGCGGATTCGGGGAGTTCTGAGAGACGTGAAGGTCGCACGATGACGTCGATATACCTGGCGGGCGGATCCACCGTCTGCAGCCGCCGGCGCAGCACGGCACCGATGGCCGGGTGGGGGCAGACGCTCCCCCTGTTCCTGCAGGGCGTCGAGGTGGTCAACTGCGCCCGCGACGGCGCGAGCACCAAGAGCTTCATGGAACACGGACACCTCGGCTGGATCCTGGAGAACATCAGGCCGGAAGACCTCCTGGTCGTCTCCTTCGGCCTCAGCGACACGGACGAGCGGCCCGGCCCGCACGCCGAGCCGTTCGGCGCGTTCCAGACCAATCTGCGGCGCTACGTGAACGAGGCGCGGGACCGCGGCGCCCACCCGGTGCTCGTCACCAGCCACGAACGCCGGGTCTTCGACCGCTTCGGCAACATGCGCCGGCCCCTGGTGATGCACCCGGCCGCGATGCGCGAGGTGGCGGTCGAGCTCACCGTGCCGCTGATCGACCTGAACGAGTGGAGCACCGGCTGGTGGCGCCAGCTCGGCCCGGAGGGCACGAAGAGCCTCTTCGTGCACCTCGCGCCGGGAGAGCACCCCAACTACCCGCGGGGGGCGGCCGACGATTCGCGCCTGCGCAGCCACGGGGCGCTGGAGTGCTCCCGGTTCATCGCGAGCCGGCTGCTGGTGCAGGGCATGCTGCCCGCGCAGTTCTTCCGGAACCTGGAGACGGGTTTCGACGCGGACCAGGTGGTGGAGTTCCTCGACGACGCCGTCTTCGATCAGATGACCAAGACACGTGTCGCGGGAGGCATGAAGTGAGCGGGAACTGGTTCCCCCTGGTCCGAGCCTGGGCCACTCAAGGGCCGTACACCGGGGTGCTCGACGTGCTCGCCACGGCGGACCCGGCGTACCCCCTGGTGCCGGGCACGCAGTTCCAGATCGCCATGACGGTGACCCCGTCGGGCGGAGCGTTCCGCACGTACGGCTACGTCCTCGGCGAGAGCCTCGAGGACGGAGTGGTCGTCGAGGACCTCCAGGGCGGCCTGCGCAAGCTGCCCAACGGCCGCTACGCGCTCTTCGCGTCGGGCGACGAGCCGGCCACCGCGACCTTCACGGTACGCGTCCTGGACGAGGGCTCGGACGGCGCGGTCGTGGTGCCGCGCGCGGTCGTCGGCGTCATGCCCTTCCAGGGCGACAAGCTCTCCGCCTCCTCGGGCATCGAGGACAAGGGCTACTACGTGCGCCGCCACAGCATCCCGGCGCGACGCCTGGACCTGCGCCCCGGCGAAGTGGTGTCGCTGCCGGCGGGCGCCGAGGGACTGCGGGTGACCGGAGTGACCCTCGCCCGGTACGGCATGCTCGGCTGCTCTCCGGACGGCACGGTCACCTACCAGGCCCCCCACTCGTTCCACGGCTACGACCGCTTCGTGTGCACCTACGAGGATCAGGGCGGGCACGTGGCCGAGGGCCACGTGGTCGTCCGCGTCGGCGACCTCGGTGCGTCTCCCGGCGCGCTCGGCGCCGTCCGTGGCTAGGCGCACGCGGCTCGCCGCCGCCGCGCTGGCCGTGTCCGTGGCCGTCGCCCTCGCGGGATGCACCGCGGACCCGCGGCCCCCGGACGACCCGGTCCCCTCGGGCACCCAGCCCGAGGACCTCAAGCTGCCCGAAGGGGTCACGTACAAGGAGTCCGTGCGCAAGCTCGACGGCGAGGAGAGCTCGCACGTGCGGGTCCTGACCATCCGTCCCGACGCCAAGGTCAGGGTGGCGGGCATGCACGGCCCCGCCGTGGCGCACGCCGAGACGGTGCGCAAGATGGCCGAGTCCTTCGGGGCGCTGGCCGCCGTCAACGCCTCCTTCTTCGACATCAGCACCGGCAAGAGCTACGCCGGCTACGACGGAGACCCCCTCGGCCTCTACACCGAGGGCGGCAAGGTCCTCAGCGAGGCGATCAAGGGCCGGCCCACCCTGCTCCTGGGCTACAACCGCGGCAAGCTCAGCGCCCGGGTCGACGAGGTCTCCACCGACGGGGTGGTGGTCTCGGACGACGGCGTGCCCCAGGAACTGGACGGCATCAACCGGGTGCCCGGCCGCGTCCTCGGCTGCGGGGGCGTCGGCGGTGACCTCCTGGCGGTCACCGAGGAGCCGATGCAGGAACCGTACGGCGGGCTCTGCACGGACACCGACGAGCTCGTGGCCTTCACCCCGGAGTGGGGAGAGCGCACGCCTCCCGGCCCGCCGGGCAGCATGGAGGTCCTGCTCGACGCCGACGGCCGGGTGACGAGCGTCCGCAAACCCGCCGGAGGGGCCGTTCCCAAGAACGGCAGCACCCTCTACGGGATCGGAACCGGAACCGACTGGCTGCGCACGAACGCCCAGCCCGGTGCCGCGCTCACCACCTCCTTCGTCATGAACGACGCGTCCGGAGCGGTGGTCCCCGGTCCCGTCGAGACGGCGGTGGGCGGCCGCTACCGGCTGCTGCGCGACGGAGTCCCCGACATCGGCGAGCCGACGTCGCCCACGAAGACGGCCCCGCGGACCGCCGTCGGCGTCACCAAGAACGGAAGCCTCCTCCTGGTGACCATCGACGGCCGGGCACCGGGGGTGGACGCGGGCGCCACGGTCATGCAGACGGCCAAGCTCATGGCCTCGCTCGGGGCGCGGGACGCCCTGATGTTCGACGGCGGCGGCTCGACCACGATGATCGTGCGCGACGAGCTGCGCAACACCCCGCGCGGGGCCGAGGGCGCGGAGCCCTCGGAGCGGCCCGTGGCCAACGGGATCGGCATCTTCGAGCAGTGAAGTTCGAGCACTGAAATTCGAGCAGTGAAAAGCGGGCAGTGAAAAGCGGGCCGTACGGGATCTCCTCCCGTACGGCCCGCTCTTCGTGCTGCCGGCTGCCGCTCGTTACGCGGGAACGCTCGCCACGCCCGGCGCCAGGAACTTCTTGCCGTTCACCCGCTCGGAGACGCCTTCGCGGTCCAGGTACGGGGTGACCCCGCCCAGGTGGAAGGGCCAGCCCGCGCCCGTGATGAGGCAGAGGTCGATGTCCTGGGCCTCGGCCACGACACCCTCCTCCAGCATCAGGCCGATCTCCTGCGCCACCGCGTCCAGGACGCGGTCGCGAACCTGCTCCTCGGTCAGGACGGTGTCGCCCTGGACCAGGAGCGCGGCGACCTCGGGGTCGAGCTCCGGCTTGAAGCCGTTCTCCGCGTTGTAGACGTAGAAGCCGCGCTTGCCGGCCTTGACCACGGCCGCCAGGTTCGGGGACACCGTGAAGCGCTCCGGGAAGGCGCGGTTCAGGGTCTCGGAGACGTGCAGACCGATCGCCGGGCCGACGAGCTCCAGGAGCACCAGCGGGGACATCGGCAGGCCGAGCGGCTCGATGGCCTTCTCGGCGGTGACCACCGGGGTGCCCTCGTCGATGACGTTCTGGATCTCGCCCATGAAGCGGGTCAGGATGCGGTTCACGACGAACGCCGGGGCGTCCTTGGTGAGGACCGCGGTCTTCTTCAGCTTCCGCGCGACACCGAAGGCCGTGGCCAGCGAGGCGTCGTCGGTCTGCTCGCCGCGGACGATCTCCAGCAGCGGGAGGATCGCGACCGGGTTGAAGAAGTGGAAGCCGACCACGCGCTCCGGGTGCTGGAGCTTGGAGGCCATCTCCGAGACCGACAGCGAGGAGGTGTTGGTGGCGAGGATCGCGTGCGCCGGGGCGACCGCCTCGACCTCCGCGAACACCTTCTGCTTGACGGACATCTCCTCGAACACGGCCTCGATGATGAAGTCCGCGTCCGCGAAGCCCTCGGCCTTGTCCAGGACACCGGTCACCAGGGCGGTCAGGCGGTTGGCCTTGTCCTGGTTGATGCGGCCCTTGCCGAGCAGCTTCTGGATCTCGGCGTGGACGTAGCCCACACCCTTGTCCACGCGCTCCTGGTCGATGTCGGTGAGGACCACCGGCACCTCCAGGCGGCGCAGGAACAGCAGCGCCAGCTGCGAGGCCATCAGGCCCGCGCCGACGACGCCGACCTTGGTGACCGGGCGGGCCAGGTTCTTGTCCGGGGCGCCGGCCGGGCGCTTGGCGCGCTTCTGGACCAGGTTGAAGGCGTAGATGCCGGAGCGCAGTTCGCCGCCCATGATGAGGTCCGCGAGCGCGGTGTCCTCGGCGTCGAAGCCCTTCTGCAGGTCGCCGTCCTTGGCAGCCTCGATGATCTCCAGCGCGCGGTAGGCGGCCGGGGCCGCGCCGTGCACCTTGGAGTCGGCGATGAAGCGGCCGCGGGCGACCGCCGCGTCCCAGGCCTCGCCGCGGTCGATCTCGTCGCGGACGACCTCGGTGGTGCCGTTCAGCACGTTCGCGGTCCACAGGAGCGACTGCTCCAGGAAGTCCGCGCCCTCGAACAGCGCGTCCGCGATGCCGAGTTCGAAGACCTGCTTGCCCTTGAGCTGACGGTTCTGGTTCAGCGAGTTCTCGATGATGACCGAGACCGCGCGGTCCGCGCCGATCAGGTTCGGGAGGAGGGCGCAGCCGCCCCAGCCCGGAACCAGGCCGAGGAAGACCTCGGGCAGCGAGAAGGCCGGGATGGCCTTGGACACGGTGCGGTAGGTGCAGTGCAGACCGACCTCGACACCGCCGCCCATCGCCGCGCCGTTGTAGTAGGCGAAGGTGGGGACCGCCAGCGCCGCGAGGCGCTTGAAGACGTCGTGGCCGCCCTTGCCGATGGCGAGCGCCTCGTCGTGCTTCTTCAGCAGCTCGACGCCCTTGAGGTCGGCGCCGACCGCGAAGATGAACGGCTTGCCGGTCAGGCCCGCACCGACGATGGAGCCCGCGAGGGCCTCCTGCTCGACCTGGTCGATCGCCGCGTTCAGGTTGGCGAGGGACTGCGGGCCGAAGGTGGTCGGCTTGGTGTGGTCCAGGCCGTTGTCCAGCGTGACGAGCGCGAAGCGCCCGGCGCCGAACGGCAGGTCCAGGTGGCGTACGAGCGCGCGCGTGACGACCTCGTCCGGGAACAGCTCGGCCGCGCCCTTCAGGAGCTCAGTGGTGGTGGTGCTCACTTGCTGTCTCCCTCGGCGGTGAAGTTCGGGTTCTCCCAGACGACCGTGGCGCCCATGCCGAAGCCGACGCACATGGTGGTCAGGCCGTAGCGGACCTCCGGCTGCTCCTCGAACTGGCGGGCCAGCTGGGTCATCAGGCGGACGCCGGAGGAGGCGAGCGGGTGACCGAAGGCGATGGCCCCGCCGTACTGGTTGACGCGGGCGTCGTCGTCGGCGATGCCGTAGTGCTCCAGGAACGCGAGGACCTGGACCGCGAACGCCTCGTTGACCTCGAAGAGGCCTATGTCGTCGATCGTCAGACCGGCCTGCGCGAGGGCCTTGTCGGTGGCCGGGATCGGGCCGTAGCCCATGACCTCCGGCTCGACACCCACGAAGGAGTACGAGACCAGGCGCATCTTGACCGGGAGGTTGTTCTCGCGGGCGAAGTCCTCGGACGCGATGATCGCGGCCGTGGCACCGTCGTTGAGACCGGCGGCGTTGCCCGCGGTGACCTTGCCGTGGGTACGGAAGGGGGTCTTGAGGTTCGCCAGGTTCTCCAGGGTGGTCCCCGGACGCATCGGCTCGTCGGCGGTGACCAGGCCCCAGCCCGTCTCACCGGCCGCCTCGTTGTTGTTGCGCACCGAGATCGGCACCAGGTCCGGCTGGATCTTGCCGTCGGCGTACGCCTTGGCGGCCTTCTCCTGCGAGCGCACGGCGTACTCGTCGACGCGGAGCTTGGTGATCGTCGGGTACCGGTCGTGCAGGTTCTCGGCGGTCATGCCCATGAACAGGGCGGACTCGTCGACCAGCTTCTCCGAGACGAAGCGCGGGTTCGGGTCCACGCCCTCGCCCATGGGGTGGCGGCCCATGTGCTCGACACCGCCGGCGAGGGCGACGTCGTACGCACCGAAGGCCACACCGCCCGCGACGGCGGTCACGGCGGTCATCGCGCCGGCGCACATGCGGTCGATGGAGTAGCCCGGGACGGACTGCGGGAGGCCCGCGAGAATGCCGGCCGTGCGGCCCAGCGTCAGGCCCTGGTCGCCGATCTGCGTGGTCGCGGCGATGGCGACCTCGTCGATCTTGGCGGGGTCCAGGTCCGGGTTGCGGCGCAGCAGCTCCCGGATGGCCTTGACGACGAGGTCGTCGGCGCGGGTCTCGTTGTAGATGCCCTTCGGGCCCGCCTTGCCGAACGGGGTGCGGACGCCGTCGACGAAGACGACGTCCCTGACGGTACGAGGCACGTTGGCTCTCCTCCAGGTGCGGGTGTGCACTGCTGCGCGGGGGCGAGCTCATTGCTGAGCGCCCGCTCACCTCTCCATGCTACTTGCCGGTAACTGGCATGGACAGCCCCCCTGGAAGGAGCGGCGAAGGTCACACTCCGCCGCCCCGGCGCGCACGCGCTGCGAAGGTGCGGCCGGACCGGCCCGACGGCGCCCGCAGGCGCCCCCTCGGGGCGCGTACGGGGCCTGCGGGGCCTGCGGGGCCTGCGGGGCCTGCGGGGTCGGGGGAGCCCGCGGCCGCGATGGCGGCGGCCATGGGGGCCGAGGCGCGGACGGTGTCCGCCACGAAGGTGCGGCGGCGGACGCCCAGGGTGCGCAGGGCCGGGCCGTGGTCGACGGCGACCACCACGGCCGCGGCGGCGAGCGTGGCCCGCCAGGCCGTGACCGCCGCCCGGCGGGCGGGGGCGGGCAGGGGCGCCAGCGCCTCGTGCAGGCGCAGGCAGTGGAAGGGGACGTGGCGCTCCTCGTCGGCGAGGATCAGCCGGGCGACCTCGGAGGCCAGCGGGTCGCGGGCTCCGTCCCGGACGGCCCGGTAGTACCGCAGGGCCACCACCTCCGCCACCATCAGCACGAGCAGTTCCACCCGCAGGCCCAGCAGTCGCCGCAGCCGGACGAACACCGTGTCGCTCCAGTGCCCGGCCAGGGTTCCCGCGCCTCCGGCCTCCAGCAGCAGTGCCAGCATCCGGGCGTGGTTCTGCTCCTCCGCCACGAAGAGCCGTACGGCCCGCGCGTACACCGGGTCACCCGCGCGGTCGGCCTTGCCGATCAGCGCGGAGCCGTCCCCGTCCTCCCCGACCTGGAACCGCTGCAGGCTCCGGACCAGCTCCGGAGGGAGTGCGGCGGCCCGGCCCCAGTCCGGATCGCCGCGCTCGGCCCGGCGCTCCCGTTCGGTTTCGAAATCGGCCAGCCACGTGTCGTATCCCCACCCATGTTTGATCACGTTCAAAAACTAGTGGTCTTTGAGCGTGTTCAAAAGAAGCCGGGCCCGGCTGTAGCGGAACCGGGACATGACGGAGCCCCCCGGCCGAAGGGCCGGGGGGCTCCGTCACGAACTGCGGGTGCGGGTGCGTCAGTCTTCCGGCTCGGGCGCCGGCGCCGCCACGGGCGCGGTCGCGGCCAGAGCCGTGACCAGGGCGTCCGTCACCTGTTCGATCTGCCACGGGCGGGCTCCGTAGCCCGCCAGCGCCTCGGCCACCGCGTCGGCCTCCAGCCGCAGCGGCGGCTCCCAGCACAGCCGGCGGACCGTGTCGGGAGTGATCAGGTTCTCCTGCGGCAGGTTCAGCCCCTCCGCCAGTGCCGACACGGCCGTACGGGCCGCAGCCAGCCGCGCCGCGGCCTCCGGGTCCTTGTCCGCCCAGGAGCGCGGCGGCGGCGGACCCGCCGGGGTGGCCCCGGGCAGCGGCAGCTCGGCCTCGGGCAGGGCCTTCGCCCGGTCCACGGCGGCCATCCACTGGTCCAGCTGGCGCCGGCCCATGCGCTGCCCGTAGCCGGGCAGGGCGGAGAGGGCCTGCACGTTCAGCGGCATGGAGAGCGCGGCCTCGACGATCGCGGCATCACCCAGGACCTTGCCCGGTGACACGTCACGTCGCTGCGCGATCCGGTCCCGGGACTCCCACAGCTCCCGGACCACGGCCATCTGCCGGCGCCGGCGCACCTTGTGCATGCCGGACGTACGGCGCCACGGGTCCTTGCGCGGCGGCGCGGGCGGTGCGGCGCAGATGGCGTCGAACTCCTGGCGGGCCCATTCCAGCTTGCCCTGCCGGTCCAGCTCCTTCTCCAGCGCGTCCCTCAGGTCCACCAGCAGCTCCACGTCGAGCGCGGCGTAGCGCAGCCACGGCTCGGGGAGCGGACGGGTCGACCAGTCGACGGCGGAGTGGCCCTTCTCCAGCACGTAGCCGAGGACCCCCTCGACCATCGCGCCGAGTCCGACCCGCGGGAAGCCGGCCAGTCGGCCGGCCAGCTCGGTGTCGAAGAGGGAGGTGGGCGCCATGCCTATTTCGCGCAGGCAGGGCAGGTCCTGGGTGGCGGCGTGCAGGATCCACTCGGTGCCGGACAGGGCCTCGCCGAGGGAGGAGAGGTCGGGGCAGCCCACCGGGTCGATCAGTGCGGAGCCCGCACCCTCGCGGCGCAGCTGTACGAGGTAGGCACGCTGGCCGTAGCGGTAGCCGGAGGCGCGCTCGGCGTCCACGGCGACGGGTCCGGTGCCCGCGGCGAAGGCCGCGACCACCTCGGCGAGCGCGGCCGCGTCGGCGACCACCGGGGGGATGCCCTCACGGGGTTCTAGCAAGGGAATCGGCAGCCCGTCGGACGAAACCTCGTCGTCCGGGGGGCCGCCCCCGGTGGTGGTGCGCAGGCCTGCTGCGGTTTCTTGGGCGTCGGTCACCGGTCAAGGGTATCCGTGGATACGACGCGCCCGTCGCCGGAACGTTCCGGCGACGGGCGCGAGGGGGGAGGACGGACGTTTCCCCGGGTTCTCCGGGAGTTCTCCCAGGGGACTTCGGGGGATATCGGCCGGGTCAGTGGATGATCCCGGTCCGCAGGGCGACGGCGACCATCCCGGCCCGGTCGCCGGTGCCCAGCTTGCGGGCGATCCGTGCGAGGTGGGACTTGACGGTCAGGGCGGACAGGCCCATCGAAACGCCGATGGCCTTGTTGGACTGGCCCTCCGCGACGAGGCGCAGGACCTCGACCTCGCGGCCGGAGAGCTCTCGGTAGCCGCCCGGGTGGCTCGGGGCACCCGGGGGACGGCGGTGCATACGGGCCGCGGCGGCGCCGATGGGGGCGGCGCCGGGCCGGGACGGGAGCCCGATGTTGGTCCGGGTGCCGGTGACGACGTAGCCCTTCACTCCGCCCGCGAGGGCGTTGCGCACGGCGCCGATGTCGTCGGCGGCGGACAGGGCCAGGCCGTTCGGCCAACCGGCGGCGCGGGTCTCGGAGAGCAGGGTGAGACCGGAACCGTCGGGCAGGTGCACGTCGGCCACGCAGATGTCGCGCGGGCTGCCGATGCGTGGGCGGGCCTCCGCGATGGACGACGCCTCGATCACGTCGCGTACTCCGAGGGCCCACAAATGGCGGGTCACGGTGGAACGCACGCGCGGGTCGGCCACGACGACCATGGCCGTCGGCTTGTTCGGGCGGTAGGCGACCAGGCTTGCGGGCTGCTCGAGAAGAACGGACACCTAGGCCTCCTGGGGGGGAGTGGCGGGACGGCCGGCTCGGGGAAGGAAGCCGGTGCGAACCGTGCGGATGGTCTATGACTCCTTCGGCACGTCACCCGCCCGGCTTTAGGGAATGATCACGATTTGGTGAGTAACAATTCGGGCAATTCGGACGCACGATCGATCATAGGGTGATCAGAAGCCCGCAAGGGGCGCCCCGTAACGACATCCGGCCCCGGCGATCCGACCCGGCAACGGGTGCGGGTCGGCGCGCCGGGAGGGGCCGTGGCCTCGGGCTGTTACCCCTGAGGGTGATGCGGACCGCGCCGCTGGGGCAGCGAGACCACGCCCGTCACCGTCTCGGTCGGTCCGACCGGCGGCAGCCCCGCGATCTGGCACAGCAGTTCGCACCATGCCGACAGGTGTGCGGCGGTGTCCGGCACCCCGCCCACTCCCTCGCGCGGCGTCCAGGAGGCCCTGATCTCGATCTGCGTCGCCGGACGCCGCTCTCCGAGCCCGCCGAAGTAGTGCGAGGCGGCCATCGTGACGGTCCCGCTCGCCTCCCCGTACGTCAGCCCGCGCGCGTCCAGCGCCCCCGTCAGCCAGGACCAGCACACCTCGGGGAGGAGCGGGTCCACGGCCATCTCCGGCTCCAGTTCCGCCCGTACGAGCGTCACCAGCCGGAAGGTGCCCTGCCAGGCGTCGTGCCCGGCCGGGTCGTGCAGGAGGATGAGCCGGCCGTCGGCCAGGTCCTCGTCACCGTCCACGACCGCGGCCTCCAGCGCGTACGCGTGGGGTGCCAGTCTCTGTGGCGGTTTGGTGGGATCGATCTCGATCCCCTGCCGCAGCCTCGCCTTCTTCAAGCCGTCGACCGCCCGCCGGAACGGGAGTGGGACGGAGCTGTCCTTCGCGCTGTCCGTACCGTCAGCGCCATCTGAAAATCGTCCCTGAGCCGCAGCCATGCGGGGAAGACTAGGCGGAACGAGCGCCCGTACGGCGCAGGGACACCCGCGCCGGGCCGGGCACTTCTTCATACGTGCGAAGATTTGAGTCGTGAGCGCCAACACCCGCCCCACGGGCACGCCGAGCCAGACGTACGATTCCGCCTTCCTGAAGGCGTGCCGGCGCGAGCCGGTACCGCACACCCCCGTGTGGTTCATGCGACAGGCGGGGCGCTCGCTCCCCGAGTACCGCAAGGTGCGCGAGGGCACGCAGATGCTGGAATCCTGCATGCGGCCCGACCTGGTCACCGAGATCACCCTGCAGCCGGTCCGGCGCCACAACGTGGACGCGGCCATCTTCTTCTCCGACATCGTGGTCCCGCTGAAGGCCATCGGCATCGACCTGGACATCAAGCCGGGCATCGGCCCGGTCGTCGCCCAGCCGATCCGCCGCCGCGAGGACCTCGCACAGCTGCGCGACCTCACCCCGGAGGACGTCTCGTACGTCACCGAGGCGATCGGCATGCTCACGGGTGAACTCGGCTCCACGCCGTTGATCGGTTTCGCCGGTGCGCCTTTCACCCTCGCGAGCTACCTGGTCGAGGGCGGCCCCTCCAAGAACCACGAGCACACCAAGGCCCTCATGTACGGGGACCCGGAGCTCTGGGCCGACCTGCTGGACCGCCTCGCCGAGATCACCTCCTCCTTCCTGAAGGTGCAGATCGAGGCCGGCGCCTCCGCCGTCCAGCTCTTCGACTCCTGGGTCGGCGCGCTCGCCCCGGCGGACTACCGCCGCTCCGTGATGCCCGCCTCCGCGAAGGTCCTCCAGTCCGTCGCCTCGTACGGGGTCCCGCGCATCCACTTCGGCGTGGGCACGGGCGAACTGCTCGGCCTCATGGGCGAGGCCGGTGCGGACGTCATGGGCGTCGACTACCGCGTCTCCCTGAACGAAGCCGTCAAGCGGGTCGGCCCCGGCAAGGCGCTCCAGGGCAACCTGGACCCGGCGGTCCTCTTCTCCACCCCCGAGGCGGTCGAGAAGAAGACGGACGAGGTCCTGGCCGCCGCGTCCGGCCTGGAGGGCCACATCTTCAACCTCGGCCACGGCGTCCTCCCGACGACCAACCCGGACGCCCTGACCCGCCTGGTGGACTACGTCCACACGCAGACGGCGGTCTAGACCCGAGACTGCGCCGACGTCGGTACCGTGCCGTGCATGACATGGCACGGGCCGACGTTTCGCATATCCGACGGGGAAACAATAAACGGGGCCTGGTGCCTCGTGTGGGGCAAGCACGACTTGGGAGACGGCTACTTCCCCGAGGACCTGTTCGTCTACGCGGACGGCAGGATCAGTCGAGGGGGCTACGGGGCGACCGATCTCGCCGGGCTCGCGCGGCTGCTGGCTTCGGGGAAGGTCGCGCTCACACGGCCGGACGGCCGCGAGCGGACCGTCCCCCCTTCGAAGTGGCTCGCCCGCTACCCCGAGCCGCGGACCGACGAGAGCTTCCTGGCGGAAGTCGCCGACGAGATCTCCCGGTTGGCGGGCCGGCCCACCACCGCCGAACGGCTCTGGGAGGCCGTCCGCGGCTACCAGCGGGACACCACGGAGCCCAACCGGTCCCTGCTCCGGGAGGCCTACCTGGCCGTCCCGGCCCACCGGCGGGTCTTCGTCCTGGGGGACATGGACCGGCAGGACCGGCCGCTGCGGATCCTGGTGACCGACCTCGGAGAGCCGGTGGACGGGGACGGGCCGGTTGCCACGCCGGAACTGCACCAAGGTGCCCTGGACTACTTCACCGACGTGGACGCGAGCGTGGAGCGGGCCGAGCAGAAGCGGGCCGTCCGGTACGCGGATGTGCCGGTCGGGGCCCCACAGCCACCGGTCGTCCTCAGCGAGACCGTGTATCCCCGGGGATGGCCCGCCGAACTCGGCGCGTTCGCGCTGCGCAACGACTACGACGCCCCCTTCACCTACGCAGGGGAGACATACCCCACCGTGGTGCACGGCTACTGGGCGCTCTTCGCCGCCGACCGGGCCGACCACGACCGGATCCGCGCCGCCGCGACCGCCCGCGAGGCGCAGGAGCTGGGCGGAGGGGCCGCGGGCCGCGCGGACTGGGCGGCCCGGCGGCTCGCCGTCATGGCCGGGCTGCTCCGGGCCAAGTTCGACCAGCACCCGCGGCTCGCCGAGCTGCTGGCCGCCACCGGGGAGGGCGCGATCCTCTACAGCGGCTCCGACTCCCCCTTCTGGCGCGACGAGGGCTCCCGCGGCGGCGGCCGGAACTGGGTCGGCCGCCTGCTCGAGCTGATCCGTTCCGAACTCCTCGCCGCGGGCGTGGGCCCCGGCCCGGGCCGGGCCGGCTAGACCCCCGCCGCCCGTACCGCGGAGACCGCCTTGCGGGCGGCGACCAGGACCGGGTCCCACACCGGGGAGAACGGGGGCGCGTAGCCCAGGTCCAGGGACACCACCTGTTCCACCGTCATGCCGGCCGTCAGGGCCACCGCTGCGACGTCCACCCGCTTCGCGGAACCCGCGCCGCCGACGATCTGGACGCCCAGGAGGCGGCCCGTGCGGCGTTCCGCCAGCATTTTCACCGTCATCTCCGCCGCCTCCGGGTAGTAGCCCGCCGTGTTCGTCGAGCTGATCGTCGCCATGACGAAGCGGAGGCCGACGGACAGGGCGTCCCGCTCGCGCAGGCCCGTACGGGCGATCTCCAGGTCGCAGACCTTGCTCACGGCCGTGCCGACCACGCCCGGGAAGGTCGCGTAGCCGCCGCCGACGCCCGAGCCGATGACCTGGCCGTGCTTGTTGGCGTGCGTGCCCAGCGGGATGTGCCGCATCCGGCCCGCCACCAGGTCCAGGACCTCCACGCAGTCGCCGCCCGACCAGATGTTCTCGTGGCCGCGGACCCGCATGGCGAGGTCGGTCAGCAGGCCGCCCGACTCGCCCAGCGGCAGGCCCGCCGCGCGGGCCAGGGCCGTGCGCGGCTCGACGCCGATGCCCAGGACGACCACGTCCGCCGGGTACTCGTCCCCGGCCGCCGTGGTCACCGCGCGGGCCCGGCCCTCCCCGTCCGTGAGGATCTCCGTCACCTCTGCGCGCGCGACCGTACGGATCCCCATGCGGTTCATCGCGCCGTGCACCAGACCGCCCATGTCCGGGTCCAGCGTGGACATCGGCTGCTCGCCCCGGTGCAGCACGGTGACCTCGAAGCCCCGCCCGAGCAGGGCCTCCGCCATCTCCACGCCGATGTACCCGGCGCCCACGACCACCGCCCGGCGGCCCGCCGTACGTTCCAGATCCGCCAGCAGCCGCTGCCCGTCGTCCAGCGTCTGCACCCCGTGCACCCCGTGCGCGCCGATGCCGGGCAGCCGGGGGCGGACCGGCCGGGCGCCGGTGGCGAGGACGAGCTTGTCGTACCCCGTCCAGTACTCGGAACCGGAGTCCAGATCCCGGGCACGCACCCGCTGCCCCGCGAGGTCCAGCTCCACGACCTCCGTCCGCGTCCGCAGGTCGATGTCCCGCGCGCGGTGCTCCTCGGGCGTCCGGGCGATCAGCTCGTCCCGGCCGTCGACCAGGCCGCCGATCCAGTACGGGATCCCGCACGCCGAGTACGAGGTGAAGTGCCCGCGCTCGAAGGCGGTGATCTCCAGCTCCGCCGGGCCCTTGAGCCGCCGGGCCTGTGACGCGGCGGACATCCCCGCCGCGTCACCGCCCACCACCACCAGCCGCTCCGTGCCGTTCGCCATGCGCCCGTACCGTCCTTCCCCGCCGCCGAAGTCTGCGGGGGTCACGGTACGGGCGCACGGGTGGTCAGTCCCGGACCTGCGGCGGCGTCGCGTTCGAATCGGCCGGATCCGCCGGGTCCGCCGGTGTGGCGGCCGTGTGACCCGGCCAGTTCGGCCCGCCCTGTGCGGGAAGGCGCGGCGCCGCGCCGGGCTTCTCCTTCGCCGGCCGCCACTTGCGGTACTGCCGGAAGGCGAGCAGCAGGAACCCGCCGCTGAGCAGGAACGGCGAGGCCGCGGCGAGCGCCATCAGGATGTAGAGCAGCACGGCGGCGAAGGCCTTCCAGCCGCCCGCCAGGGCGTCGAGGAAGCCCGGATCCGGCTTCTCGGCCTCCTTGGCCGGCGGCTTGCCCGGCTCCGAGAACGTCAGCGTGATCGTGCCGAGCGAGGTCTGGTCCTTCAGCGCCGTCTGCTGGGCGAGCAGCGACTCCAGATCGGCCTGGCGCTTGCTGAGTTCCGACTCCAGGGTGACCACCTCGGACAGCCCCGAGGCCTTCTCCATCATCTCCCGCACCCGCGCCACGCTCGCCTGCTGGGACTTGACCCGGCTGTCGACGTCCGCGACCTTCTGCGTCACGTCCTGCGCCTCGACCTTGCGGTTGAGCAGCTTCCCGGCGCCCTCCATCGCGGCCAGGACCGCGTCGAAGCGCTCGCCCGGCACCCGCAGGGTCACCGTCGAGGTCATCGACCCGTCGGGCGCTCGCGTGGTGCCCTCGTTGCCCACGTACCCGCCCGCGTTCTCCGCCGCCGTCCGGGCCCCGGCCGTCGCCTTCTGGACGTCGGCCGTCTCCACGCCCAGCGTCGCCGTCCGGATGATCTGCGTGCGGACGGCGGGAGCCTGCGGCTGGTTCTTGTCGGCGCCCGGGGCCGGGGCCCCCGACGCCGCCGGGGCAGCCGCCGCCCCGCCCTGCCCGACGGCCGCCTCCGGCGCCTTCGCGTCCGCCGCGACCGCCGCCTTGTCCGAGGTGGCGCCGTCGGCGCCGCAGCCGGTGAGGACGAGGGCCCCGGTCAGGGAGAGCGCGGCGAGGGCCGTCGCGGAACGCCGTCCGTACCGCCCGTAACGTCTGTGCTGGGTCTGCATCGTTGGGTCCCCCTGGTAGTCGTCGGATGCGTGGGTGTCCGGGCTGCGAGGCTCTGACGTTTCGACGTTCTGACGTACGCGGCCTCCTCGCGGGTTTCGTACGCACGGTTCCGAGGTGATGCCGAAGCGGTCACGGTCAGGCCTCGGTGATCGCCCGATGAGCGGTCTGAGACGATGTGTCCATGCACGAAGCGGACACCCGTACGGACCGGCCGGCCCCCGCCGGCCACGTCGTCGTCATCGGCGGCGGCATCGCGGGCCTCGCGGCAGCCCACCGGCTGCTCGCCGAGGGCCTTCGCGTCACCCTCCTGGAGGCCGGCCCGCGCCTCGGCGGCAAGCTGCGTTCCGGCGAACTGGCCGGCCTGTGCGTGGACCTCGGCGCCGAATCCGTACTCGCCCGCCGCCCCGAAGCACTCGAACTGGCCCGCGCGGTGGGCCTCGGCGAGGCCCTGCAGCCGCCCGCCACCGCCACCGCCCGGCTCTGGACCCGCGGCGTGCTGCGCCCCCTGCCGGGGGGTCACGTCATGGGCGTGCCCGGCGACCTGGGCCCGCTCGCCGCATCCGGGGTGCTGTCCGCGGAGGGTTTGGCCCGGGCCGGAGCCGAGCGGGCGCTCGGGCCCGCCGAGAGCGCTGCGATCGGCGAGGACGTGGCCCTCGGCGAGTACGTCGCCGCCCGCCTGGGCCGCGAGGTCGTCGACCGGCTCGTGGAACCCCTCCTCGGCGGGGTCTACGCAGGCAACGCCTACCGCATCTCGATGCGGGCCGCCGTCCCGCAGCTCTTCGACGTCGCCCGCACCCACGCCTCCCTGGGCGAGGGCGTACGGGAACTGCAGGCCCGGGCGGCCCGGGCGGGGCAGACCGGTCCCGTCTTCTCCGGCATCGACGGCGGCATCGGCAGGCTCCCGCTCGCCGTCGCCGAGGCCTGCCGGACGGCCGGAGCCCGGATCCTCCTCGACAGCCCCGCGAGCGAGCTGACCCGTACCGCCACCGGCTGGCGCGTGGTCGCCGACGGTCCGGGCGGCGCCGAGCCCATCGAGGCCGACGCGGTGGTCCTGGCCGTCCAGGCCGGACCCGCCGCCCGTCTGCTCGACCGGATCGCGCCCTCCGCGGCCTCCGAGCTGCGCGGGGTCGAGTACGCCTCCATGGCCCTGGTCACGATGGCCCTGCGCCGCTCCGACCTGCCGGCCGGGATCGCCGACGGCGGCGCGAGCGGATTCCTCGTACCGCCCGTGGACGGCCGGACGATCAAGGCCTCGACCTTCTCCAGCAACAAGTGGGCCTGGGCCGGGACCGATCCCGACCTCTTCCTGCTGCGCACCTCCGTCGGCCGCCACGGCGACGAGGGCGACCTGAAGCGCTCCGACGAAGAACTGGTCGAGGTCTCCCTCGCCGACCTCGGCGCGGCCGTGGGCCTCGCGCCCGCCGTCCGCCCGGTGGCCACCACCGTCACCCGCTGGGACGGCGGCCTGCCCCAGTACCCCGTAGGCCACCTCGGCCGGGTGGCCCGGATCCGCTCCGCCGTCGCGGCCCTGCCGGGCCTCGCGGTGTGCGGAGCGCTGTACGACGGGGTCGGCATCCCGGCCTGCATCGCGAGCGCCGGCAAGGCCGCCGACGTGGTGATCGCCACGTTGGGGGCCGCTGGGGCACCCCTGGCACCGACCACTGATCAGCACACGGGACAATAGACACATGACTGCACCAGAGAAGATTCCCAACGCGGGGAAGAAGGCGAAGGACCTCAACGAGGTCATCCGCTACACCCTGTGGTCCGTCTTCAAGCTGAAGGACGTGCTCCCCGAGAACCGCGCCGGCTTCGCCGACGAGGTCCAGGAGCTGTTCGACCAGCTGGCCGCCAAGGACATCACCGTCCGCGGCACCTATGACGTCTCCGGCCTGCGCGCCGACGCGGACATCATGATCTGGTGGCACGCGGAGACCTCCGACGAGCTGCAGACCGCCTACAACCTGTTCCGCCGCACCAAGCTGGGCCGCGCGCTGGAGCCGGTCTGGTCGAACATGGCCCTGCACCGCCCGGCCGAGTTCAACAAGTCCCACATCCCGGCCTTCCTGGCCGACGAGACGCCGCGCGACTACGTCAGCGTCTACCCCTTCGTGCGCAGCTACGACTGGTACCTGCTGCCCGACGAGGACCGCCGCCGCATGCTCAAGGACCACGGCATGATGGCCCGCGGCTACCCCGACGTGCGCGCCAACACCGTCGCCTCCTTCTCGCTCGGCGACTACGAATGGCTGCTGGCCTTCGAGGCCGACGAGCTGTACCGCATCGTCGACCTCATGCGCCACCTGCGCGCCTCCGAGGCCCGCATGCACGTCCGCGAAGAGGTGCCCTTCTACACCGGGCGCCGCAAGTCCGTCGCCGATCTGGTGGCCGGACTCGCCTAGAGACCTCCCCTGGGGGGAAGGACCGGAGGACCGCTGACCGGCGTCCTCCGGGGATCGGGAGGCCCTGCCCCCGAATCGACGCAGCCGGAGATCCCGCCCGGAAGTTCAGACGACTGGCGGCAGCAACGCCCTGGGGTGCCCCCGGGCGATCGCTGCCCGGTCGTCCAGCGACACCGGTGCGGGCTCCGGATGCGGCGCACACGTGACACGTGACCCTGCCGTGTCACCCGTCAGCAAGTACCGCTCCACGTGGGCGTCCACGCAGTCATTGCGTCCGCCGACCACCCCGTGGGTGCCGGCCCCCACCTCCGTCACCAGCCCCGCCCGCGGCCCGAGCCGCCGCTGGAGCTCCAGCGCGCCCTCGTACGGGGTGGCGCCGTCGCGTTCGGCCGCGACGATCAGCGTGCGGGGGAGCGGCGCGTCCGGCCGTGGCCCGACGTCCACCGGCCGTTGCCGTTCGCGCACCGGCCAGAAGGCGCAGGGCAGGTTGAGGAAGGCGTTGGCCCAGGTCTCGAAGGGGGCCGTGCCGGCCAGTTCGGTGTTGTCGCGGTCCCAGGTCTCCCAGTCGCCGGGCCACGGGGCGTCGTTGCACAGGGTCGCCGTGTAGACGGCGGTCGCGTTCTCGCCCTCGACGGCCGCTGCCGGATCCGGAGCGGCGAGCGAGACGAGCGGGCGCGGATCACCGCGCAGGAACGCCGCCAGGGCAGCCGCGCGGCCCGGCCAGACCTCGTCGTAGTACGCGGCCCGCAAGTACGCGGAGTGCAGCTGCCCGGTGCCGACCACCCCGCCCGCCGGCTCGCGGGCGAGCGCGTCCCGCACCCGGTCGTAACTCGCCTGCACCGCTTCGGGGGTGGCGCCGAGCCCGTACGCGGCGTGGTGCCGGGCCGTCCAGGCGCGGAAGTCGGCCCAGCGGCGCTCGAAGCCGGGGGCCTGGGCGAGGTTGTTGCGGTACCAGATCTTCTGCGGATCGGGGTCGACGGCCGAGTCGAAGACCATCCGGCGGACGTGGCCGGGGTAGAGGGTGGCGTAGACCGAGCCGAGGTACGTGCCGTACGAGGCCCCCATGAAGGTCAGCCCGTTCTCGCCGAGCGCGGCGCGCAGCACGTGCAGGTCGCGGACGTTGTTCAGGGTCGTGTACGAGCCGAGGGCGGCCCCGGCCCGCTCCGCGCAGCCGCGGGCGTAGGCCCGCGCAGCGGCGATCCGCGCCTCCTTGGCGGCGGCGTCCGGCCGCGCCCCGGCGGCCCCGGCCGGGGCCTGGGCGTACTGCGCCGGGTCCTGGCAGGACAGCGGGTGCTCCGAGCGGCCCACACCGCGCGGGGCGTAGCCGACGAGGTCGTAGGCGGCCCCGATGCGGCGCCACTCGGGCAGGCCGGCGACGAGCGGGAAGAACAGGCCGTTGCCGCCCGGTCCGCCGGGGTTGTACACGAGCGCCCCCTGCCGCCGGACCCCGCCCGCGCCGGAGGCGGCGACCCGGCTGACGAGGATCTCGGTCTGCTCCCCGAAGGGTCGGGCGTAGTCGACCGGGACCCGGAGCGTGCCGCACCGCACGTCCGGCCCGAGCCCCTCGGCGACGGGGCACGGCCCGAACTCCAGTCGGTCGCGGGCTGCCTGACGGGCTGCGAGTCCGGCACCGGCGGCCCTGGCGGCCTCGGTGGCCGTAGTGGCCGCAGCGGCCGCCGTCACCCGGGGCGGGCCCGGGGGAGCGGCCCCGACAGCGGCCCCGGCGGCGGAGGTCATCGGCAGGGAAACGGCCAGCGCGAGGGCGGCCGGCACGACCGTGGCGGGCACCCGGGGCATGCGCATGGCGGGCCTCTCATTTCATCGGACCGTCCGATGAGATCCGGCGGGCGGCCCCCTGTACAGGACCACCGGCCGGTGTCGCGCTCAATGCCCCTGTTGCCGCGGGATCCGGCCCCGCCTGCCGTAGGCGAGCGCCGCCCGCAGCTCGGGTTCCGTGACCGCGCGCAGCCCCCGCAGGGCCACCGCCGTGAGCGAGCCCCGGACGCCCCGCTCCCGCCCCAGCTCCACGAGGAGCCGCCGGCCGGCGGGGGAGGCCCACCCGGACTGCGCGTGGCCCTCGACACGGGCTATGGCCAGGCAGCCCAGCGCCAGGATCAGCGGCAGGGCGAACCAGCACAGGATCATCGTGGTCGTGGTGCCCGGATCGGGTACGCACAGCGCGGCCGCCGCCATGGCGAGGACCAGCACGGTGGCCTGCCGGACCGCCCGGATCCCCGCGTCGATCTCCTGCTGGGCCCCTTCGCGCAGCGCGAGACCGGCCTCCCCGAGCCGGTCCGCGAGGGCCCGTACGGCAGGATCCCGCGCCGCGACCGCCCGTACGGAGGTCACCGGCTCCTGCCCGTCCGGCCCGAACGCGCCGAGCACCGAGCACTCGTGCGGATCGCGCCCCACCGGGTCCACCACCGTCGCCCAGCCCGTGTACGCGAGCAGCAGCCGCCGCTGGCGCTGCATGGACAGCAGCGTCAGCTCGGCCACCCGCTCCGGACCGCCCGCGAGGTAGGCGGCCTCGTACAGGCTCAGCTCGTCGTGGTGGTGGCGTGCGGCGGTGCCGGGCGCGGGGTCCGCCGGTTCGGCGGCGGCCCGCAGGAGGCGGGTGCACGCGAACAGCAGCCCTGCCCAGGCAAGGAGGAGGAACAGGACCCAGAACATGTCCGAGTTCTACAAGATGTGGAACCTGCAGGTACAGGCTTCCGTCGAGGTGTGAGCAGCTCGTGACGGGTCCGTGATGGATGATCAGGAACTGCTGCCACAGCTGGAACTGGACGAACTGCTACAACTCGAGCTGCTGGAGCCACTGGAACAACTCGAGCCGCCGGAGCTGCCGGAACAGCTCGACCCACTGGACCCGCCGCCCCCGCACCCGCTCCCGGAGGAGCCGCAGACCGAGCCCGAGGAACCGCAGCCCGACCCGCCGGATCCACCGCCGCCGTCGGACCCGCCGCCGTCGGACCCCGCGCACCAGACGACCGGGATCACCTCGGCCCCGGACTCCCAGGAGGACCCCGAATCGCCGGTACGCACACGGGACTGGGCGGCCGCCAGCCGGGTCCCGCGGGCCGCGGGCACCAACTGCTCGCGCAGGTACGGGTCCCGCAGGCCCCGCAGCCCGAACAGCGAGGTCTGGACGTACGGGCTCTGGTCGGCCCCGTAGTGGGCGCGGACGGCGCGCAGCGCCGCGGCCCCCGCCGGGGTGATCCGCTGCCGGGCGCGGGAGGCGCCCGTGACGCCCACGACGATGCCGCCCAGCAGAACGGGCAGCACCTCGGCGATGAACGGCACCCCGACGGGCCCGGCCCCCTCCTGGAGCACGAAGGCGACGAAGGTGAGCGGCAGCGAGAGGAGCAGCACCACCCCGCACACGACGGCCTGGATCACCCCGTGCCGCGGCCAGCGCCGGCGGCCGCCGGGGGTGGCGATCAGCCCGCGGGCGGCCAGCGCGTCGCCGGTCTCCTGCACGGCCGGGTCCCGCATGGCGGCGTAGCGGATCTGGTAGAGCCACCCGGACGGGGCGCCCTGGCAGGCCTGGAGCACGGCCCGCTGGGCGGGGTCGCCGCCCCGCACCCCCGGCCGTACCTGGACGATGCCGGGCCCGCCGACCAGCATCCGCCCGTCGCAGAGCAGCGAGACGAGCGCGGCGTCCACCACCGCGCCGGGCCCGCCGGCCATGAAGGCGGCCTCGGACAGGTCGTGCAGGCGCGGGGCGGGGCCGAGGGTGGCCGGCCGCGACCGCCGCAGGCCGCGCAGGAGCAGCACGCTGGAGGTGATGACGCCGATCCAGACGGCCACGGCGAGGAGGTCGAAGAAGTTCACGCCGCCCTCCCCACGAGGGCGCGGGCCCAGCGCACGGCCCGGCCCGGCGGCCTGGCCCCGGCCCGGTCCCGCCACCAGAGCGTGAGTCGGCGCCGGGCGGCGGGGTCGGCGGGCAGGTCCCGGACCAGCAGGTGCTCGGCGAAGTCCAGTGCGTCGCGCCGGTATCCGGCGGTCATGGGCCGGTGCCGGGCATAGCCGAGGAAGGCCTCCCGGTACGCGTCCTCCCCGCCCAGGATCCCGGTCAGCTCGGGCGCCACCTTCGCCACGATCCCGGCCCGCTTGGCCGCGAGCGCCCGCGCCTGCACGCGCACCCGCTGCCGGTCGAACCCCTCGGGCACGGGCGTCCCGCCCACCAGCGCCGACAACAGCGCGGCCTGCCCGATCCCGACCCGCGTCCGCACGGCACCCGACCCACCCTCACCGGAGCCCGAGCCAGCCTCGCCGCGGTTGGAGGCGAGGACCGGGGCGGGGCCCAATCCCCCCTCGCCGCGGTTGGCGGCGAGATCCGGGGCCGAGCCCGATCCAGCCTCGCCGGCGTTTGAGGCGCGGGGTCTGGGGCGGAGCCCCAGGGGGGTCCGGGCAGCGCCCGGGGAACGGTGGAAGGGCGGGTAGGGGACAGCCCCCGCAGGGCCGCCCAGCACCCCCCGGATCGCGGCCAGCTCACCCGCGAGCTCCGCCTCCGGCGGAAAGTCGTCGTCCCGCTCCAGCAGGACCCCCGGCGGGTCCACCCGGGAGCGGAGCTCCGCAAGAACGGCCAGCACCTCCGGCGGCACGGGATGCGCATGCGTGTCGTGCCACACCCCACCCCGCTCCACACCCCCGGCCACGTGCACGTACGCCAGCGCCTCCAGCGGGATCCCGTCCAGCACGGCGACCGGGTCCTCCCCCCGGTTGACCCGGTTGGTGTGCAGGTTGGCCACGTCGATCAGCAGCCGCACCCCGGTCCGCTCCACCAGCTCGGTCAGGAACTGCGCCTCGGTGAGCTCCTCCCCGGGCCACGACACCAGCGCCGCGATGTTCTCCAGCGCGAGCGGCACCGGCAGCGCGTCCTGCGCGATCCGTACGTTCTCGCAGAGCACGTCCAGCGCGTCCCGGGTCCGCGCCACGGGCAGCAGGTGCCCGGCTTCGAGCAGCGGTCCCGGCGCCACCGAGGAGGTCCGTACGAAGGCGATGTGCTCGGTGACCAGCGGAGCCCCCAGCGCCACCGCCCGCTCCCCGAGCGCGGCCAGCTTCGCCGGGTCCGGGCGGTCGGCGCCGCCGATGCCCAGCGAGACGCCGTGCGGCACCACGCGGACCCCCCGCTCGAGCAGCCGCAGCAGGGACTCCGGCAGGTGGCCGGGGCAGATGTTCTCCGCCACCACCTCGACCCAGTCCAGGCCCGGCAGGCCTTCCACCGCCCCCGCGATCTCCGGCCGCCAGCCGATGCCCACCCCCAGGTGTGCCATGGGCTTCATGTCCCCTCGCCCCCTCTCATCGGTCCGTGTGCCGATGTCATGGCCCCGACGGAGCCGGGCCAACCCGCCCAGGGGGACGTTCAGAGCAACATTTGAGGTTCCCGGCCCGGGCCCCTTTCCGGATGCCGGGACGGCCGGGCCCGGCGGACCCCTGCTACAGCCGCGCCCGCAGCGCAGGATGGTCCGCGACCACCGTGCAGGAGCCGGGCGCGATCTCCGTGAACCCCGCGTCCCGCACCACCGGCAGCCCGCTCCCGGACAGCTCCGCCCACCGCTCGCGCGCGGCCGTCCGTACGGCCAGCCGGAAGCCGGACTCCCGCCACGCGGCCCGTTCCGGGCCCGTCAGCTCCCACCAGGCCAGCTGCGCCGCGTGTCCGGCCTGGGCCATGGCCTTGCCGGCGGACATGTCCAGGCCGGGGTTGAGCCAGAGGACCGGCAGTCCGGCCTCCGCCGGTGCGACGGGCTCCGGGTCGTCCAGATCGGTGCCCGACACCTGGAGCTTGGCCAGCTCCTTGGGCCAGCCGTCGAGCGGGACCGGCGGGAAGACCCGTACCTCCGAGTCCGCGCCCTGCACCGTGAGGCCCGGCAGGGTCCCCGCCTTGCGCCACTCCGCCCCGCGCGCCCGGCGCACCACCTTGCGGATCCGCGCGTCCTGCCAGTCCCGGACCGCCGCCGCCCACTCGCCCTCGCCGGCCGACCGCTCGTCGGTGAGCAGGACGAGCACGGCGCGGGCGGCCGTCTCCAGGGCGTCGGTCCGGGCCGGCGGCTCCGCCTTCTCGATCCGCACCACCAGCGGGAGGACGTACTGCGGTGCGTCGTCGCGGGCGATCCGCTCCTGCCGGAAGGGGCTGTCGGACCCGACTGCGGGTACTGCGGGTACAAGGGTGCTGTGGCGCGTGTCCTCGGTGCTCATCCGGCCAAGGATGCCAGCCTCCGCCTCCGGGCCGATGCCCGAGGGGCCCGGGACGGCCGCCGCCCACTGACCGCGCGGGCCGCGCAGTAGGCTCGTACGCATGGACCAGACGGAGCAGCACGCGCCCGACTCCACCGACCTTTCGTACTGTCCCGCCCCCGCGGCCCCCGCCGGGCGGGTGGCCGGGCCGCCCTACGCCGACTGCGTGGAGTGCGGGAAGCCCACCGAGTACGGGGTCGCGACACCGGGCGTGGTGCTGTGCCCGGTGTGCGAGTGGCAGGACGCGCAGCGCACGGCCTGCTCCGGCTGACTCCGGCCGGCTCCGCCGCGGCCGGCTACTTTCCGATGAGGTCGGAGACCTTGACGAAGCGGTAGCCGCGCTTGCGCAGCTCCGGGACGATCTTCCGGATGGCCTCCTCGGTGACCGGGGCGGCGCTGCGCGTGCAGTGCATGACCACGACCGAGCCGGGCTTCACCCCGGACAGGACCTGTTCGGCCACCGCGTCGGGATCCTTCGCGAACGCGTCCCCGCTGACCACGTCCCACTGGACGGCCGTGACCTTGGCCGTGGAGATGGCCCGCAGCGCCTGGTCGTCGTAGCAGCCGCCGGGGAAGCGGAAGTACGGGACGGTGTTGACCGCGCCCGCCTTGCGGAAGGCCTCGAAGGCCCGGTCCACGTCGGCGCGGGCGGCGGCCTCGTCGAGGGTGGGGAGCCCGTAGCAGGGCGACTTGAAGGCGTGGTGGCTGTACGAGTGGTTCGCGATCTCGAAGTTCGGGTCCGTGCCGATGGACTTCGCCTGGTCCGGGTACTCCTCGGCCCAGCGGCCCGTCATGAACACCGTCGAGGGCACCTTGAGGGTGCGCAGCGTGGAGATCAGCTGCGGGTTGTCGAAGTGCTCGCCGCCCGCCGCACGCGGCCCCTGGTCGGAAGTCATGTCGGCGTCGAAGGTCAGCGCCACCGTCTTGTCGGTCCGCTGCTTCGCGCGGTCGAAGACGGGGGTCAGACCGCCCGGACCGGGAGCCATGGTCGGCGCCTTGCCCGGAGCGCCGGCCTGCGGCGTCGCCGGCGGGCTGCTCCCGGGGCTCGGCGGCGGGGTGGCGGACCCCGCGGCGGAAGGGGCCGCGGAGGCCGGAGCGGAGGGGGCCGCGGAGGCTCCCATCCGGGCCCGGCCGCCGGCGTCCGTCGTACCGGTGCCGCCCCCGCACGCGGCGAGGGCGGCACTGAGAGCTGCTACGGCCGCGACGGCAGCCGTCCTGCGCACTGAGATGGTCACATGCGCAAAATATATGACTATGTGGCAAGCAGACGGGTGCGGCACTCCTCCACGTCGAAGTCACCCTTCGGGTACTGCGGCGCGATGCCCTCCAGATGCTCCAGCAGCAGTTTGCTGATGGCCCAGTTGCGGTACCACTTGCGGTCGGAGGGGACCACGTACCAGGGCGCGACGTCCGTGGAGCAGCGTTCCAGGGCCAGCTCGTACGCCTGCTGGTACGCGGGCCACGCGGAGCGCTCCTCGATGTCGCCCACGTTGAACTTCCAGTGCTTGTCCGGGTTGTCGAGCCGCTCCAGGAGCCGCTTGCGCTGCTCCTCGTAGCCGATGTGGAGGAAGACCTTCACCACGGTGACCCCGTCGTCGGCGAGGGACTTCTCGAACCGGTTGATCTGCGCGTAGCGGCGGCCCAGCTGACTGCGCGGCACCAGGTCGCGGACGCGGGCGATGAGGACGTCCTCGTAGTGCGAACGGTCGAAGATGCCGATCTCGCCCGGTTGGGGGAGCGCCTTCATGACGCGCCACAGGAAGGGGTGGTTCTGCTCCTCCGGAGTGGGCGCCTTGAAGGCCTTGATCCGGCAGCCGGAGGGGTTGAACAGGCCGATCACGTGCTTGACGGTGCCGCCCTTGCCGCTGGTGTCCATGCCCTGGAGCACGAGCAGGACCCGGCGGCGGTCGCCGGCGGTGCTGGCGGCGTAGAGCCGCTCCTGGAGGGAGGCGAGCCGCTCGCCCATCAGCGCGGTGGCGGCCACGCCGGCCGCCTTGTCGGTGGGACCGGCCGGGGTCGCTCCGGTGTGGAAGGCTCCGAGGTCGACGCGCTCGCCGGAGGGGACGCGGAGCAGGGGGCTCAGGGGGGCGTCGTACCCGTACGCGTTCCCGTGTCCGTGGCCGTGCCCGCCGGACTTGCGGGCGCCGCCCTTGGACCCCTTGGAGTTCTCCGCCGAGATGCGGAGCAGCTCGCGGAGGGAGAGGGGCTTGGACTTCGGCTTCCCGCCGGTGGCGGTGGCGGCGGCGCTGGCAGTGCCGGTGGTGCTGCCGGTCTCGGGATCGGCCTTCTTCTCCGCCTTGGCGGGCTTCTCGGAGCCGGCGCCCTTGGCGGCCCCGGCCGTCGCCCCGGCCTTGGCCCTTGCCTTGGCCTCCGCCCGGTCCGCCTTTGAGGCCTTCTCCGCCTTCTCCGGCTTCTCGGCCTTCTCCGCCTTGGCCGATGCCCCGGCCTTCGCCTTCTCGGCCTTGGCGCCCTTGGCGGACTTGGTGGACTTGCTGTCCTTCTTGGCCACCGCTACCTACCTCGCTCCGTCGACTCCCTACGATCCTCCACCACAACGCAGTGGACCGCGACGTGACGAAAGGCCAGGCCGGACGGGTCGGAAGGCGGTACGGGCGGGCCGGAAGGCGGTACGGGTCACTGCCAAGGGCCCGTCACCGCGAAGGTGGTCCCGGGCGTATAGGCGTTCACGTACATCGTCCGGGCGTCCGGGGAGAAGGTGACCCCGGCGAACTCGCCCCACTCCGGCGCCCCCGGCTTCCCGATGTCGGCCGCGTTGCGGGCCATCGGGTAGACCTCGCCGCCCGGGGTCACGCCGAAGACGTACTGGGCGCCGCCGCCGTCCTCGCACACCATCAGGCCGCCGTCGGGGGCCAGGCAGATGTTGTCCGGGGAGTCGCCGGGCAGCTGGATGTCGGCGGCCGGGCCGAAGACCACGTCCAGCCGGAGCCGCGCGCGCAGCGGGTCGTAGAACCACACCTGGCCGTGGTGGTCGGCGGGGGAGCCCTCGCGGGTGCGGGAGTAGCTGGAGACGAAGTGGACGCCGCCGTCGCCCCAGTAGCAGCCCTCCAGCTTCTGGGCGTGGGTGATCCCGCCGGGTCCGAAGTCCTGGAGCCGGATCGGGGTCGCGGCCGCGGACGGGTCCGGCACCGGGACCCACTCCACCGGGAACTCGGATCCGGGCTCGTCCACCACCGCGAGGTTCGCCAGACCGGGGACCCGCAGGGCCTCCAGCTCGCCGCCCGCGCGCAGGGAGCCGAGGCCGCCGAGGGGGCGGGCGGGCAGGAACCGGTAGAAGAGCCCGAAGGGTTCGACGAAGGCGTCCTCCGTCTCGTAGACCACACCGCTGTACGGGTCCACGGCGACGGCCTCGTGCGCGAAGCGGCCCATCGCGGTGAGCGGGACGGCCCCGGAGCGGCGGGGGTCGGCGGGGTCGACCTCGAAGACGTAGCCGTGGTCGCGGGTGTAGCCGGCGGTGCCCGCCCGGTCCTCGGTCTCCTCGCAGGACAGCCAGGTGTTCCAGGGAGTACGGCCGCCCGCGCAGTTGACGGCGGTGCCCGCGAGGGCGACGCGCTCGGTGGTGACCCGGCCGGTCGGGTCCAGCTCGAGGAGGGTGCAGCCGCCCCGGGCGTACGGATCGTAGGTGAGCCCCTCGACGGGAGGGACCCGCAGGGCGGCGGTGGTGCGGTTCTCGTGGTTGCGCACCAGCCGGACGCGGCCCTGCCCGGCGTCGAAGGCGGCCATGCCGTCGAAGTTGCCCGGGACGGTGCCCTCGCCCGACGGCAGCGGGTCGCCGGCGCGGGAGAGGACGCGGTACGCGAACCCGGCGGGCAGATCGAGCAGCCCGGCGGGGTCGGCCACGAGCGGGCCGTAGCCGTGGCGGGAGACCGGGGCGGCCTTGCGCGTACCCGCGCCCGTGCTCGCGGGCGCTCCCTTGCCCGCTCCCGCTCCCGCTCCCGCTCCTGCCTCCGCTCGCGACCCCGCCCCCGACCCGGGGCCGGCTCCGGCGAAGAGGGCGCCGAGCGCTCCGGCGAAGGAGACGGAACCGGCGGCGAGCAGGCTGCGCCGGCTGAGGGACATCGGCGGCTTGGGCGGCATGGGGAACTCCCGGCGGTGGGTCAGGACAGAGGACCGAGCCGTGGTACCACGGCTGCCCGGCGGGTCAGGCTCCGCCGCGCCGTCCCCTGCCGCCGGTGCCCGGCGCGGCCGATCCAGGCCGCGCCGGACGGGCGGGTGTCAGGCCAGCTTCGCGCTGAGGGTGATGGTCGTACCCGTCAGGGCCTGGCTGACCGGGCAGTTCTGCTTGGCGTCCTCGGCCGCGGCGACGAACGCGTCGTTGTCCAGGCCCGGCACCTCGCCCTCGACGGTGAGGTGGATGCCGGTGATGCCCTTGCCCGGCACGAAGGTGACGGCGGCCGAGGTGGTCAGCTTGGTCGGCGGGTTGCCCGCCTTCGCGAGACCGTTCGAGAAGGCCATGTTGAAGCAGCTCGAATGCGCGGCGGCGATGAGCTCCTCCGGGCTGGTCCGCCCGTTCGCCTCCGCGTCGGTCCGTGCGGGCCAGGAGACGGGGTAGCTGCCGAGGCCGGACGAGTCGAGCGTGACGACGCCCTTGCCTTCGAACAGGTCGCCTTCCCAGACGGCGTGTGCATTGCGGGTGGCGCCAGCCATGGTGGATCCCTTCGCAGAAGTGGAAACGGCCGGCCCGTGGAACGGGCCGACGTCCCCAAACCTACTGGGACACCAGGGGCTTTGCGTCGCGCGCCAGCGCGGTGAGCCGCGAGATGGCTCGGAAGTACTTCTTGCGGTAGCCGCCGTTCAGCATCTCGTCACTGAACAGCCGGTCGAAGGCGACGCCCGCCGCCAGGACCGGGACCTCCCGGTCGTAGAGCCGGTCGGCCAGGACCACCAGCCGCAGCGCCGTCGACTGGTCCGGGACCGGGCCGACATCGGTGAGGCAGACGGCCGTTATGCCGTCGGTCAGGGCCCCGTACCGGCTGGGGTGGACCCGCGCGAGGTGCTCCAGCAGCCCCGGGAAATCGTCGAGGCTCGCGCCGTCGGTGGCGTACGCGGCCTTGGTCACCTGCTCGTCGGAGAACGGCGCGGGAGCCTCGGGCAGGCCGCGGTGGCGGTAGTCCTGGCCGTCGATGCGCAGCGGGCGGAAGTGCGCGGAGAGCCCCTGGATCTCCCGCAGGAAGTCGGCGGCGGCGAAGCGGCCCTCGCCGAGCTTGCCGGGCAGGGTGTTGGAGGTGGCGGCCAGCGCCACGCCCTGCTCGACCAGGCGGCTGAGCAGGGAGGAGACGAGGACGGTGTCGCCCGGGTCGTCGAGCTCGAACTCGTCGATGCACAGCAGGCGGTGCCCGCCGAGGGTCTGCACCGTCTGCTGGAAGCCGAGCGCGCCGACCAGGTTCGTCAGCTCCACGAAGGTGCCGAAGGCCTTGAGCGCCGGTTCGGCCGGGGTGGCGTGCCAGAGGGAGGCGAGCAGGTGGGTCTTGCCGACGCCGTAGCCGCCGTCGAGGTAGACCCCGCGGGGGGCGGTGGAGACCGCCGGCTTCTTCGCGAACCAGCGCCGCTTGCCGGAGCCGCTCGCGTGCGCCCCGCCGAGGCCGGCGGCGAAGCCGGCGAGGACGGTGACGGCCTCGGACTGGCTGGGCTGGGCCGGGTCCGGGTCGTAGGTGTCGAAGCGCACCGAGTCGAAGCGCGGTGGCGGCACCATCTCGGCCACCAGCCGTTCGGCGGGCACCCGCGGCTCGCGGGCGCACAGGGACTGCGGTCCCGCGTCGGCTATCGGGGGCCGCCCGGAGGCTGACGCTGAGGGCGAGAGTGATGTTGACACAGCTCTTAACTCTACGGGGCGTGGCACACTGCACCGATGCGACGCCTGTTCCCTGTGACCGATCAGACATCAGCGGACCAGACCGACCGTGAGTGGTCGCTGGACGAACTCGCCGAGGCGTACGAGTACCCCGGGCTCGGCCCGGACGGCCACTGGCTGCGGGCCAACATGGTCTCCACGCTGGACGGCGCGGCCCAGCACGACGGGCGTTCGCAGCCGATCTCGGGCGAGACCGACATGCGGATCTTCGGCACCCTGCGGGCCCTGGCCGATGTGGTGGTCGTCGGCGCGGAAACGGTTCGCCAGGAGGGCTACCGCCCCGCGCGGGCCCGGGAGGCCTTCGCCGCCCGCCGCGCCGCCGCGGGTCAGGGGCCCGCCGCGGCCATCGCCGTGGTCTCCGCGAGCCTGGACCTGGACTTCTCGCTGCCGCTGTTCACCTCCCCGCTGGTGCCCACCCTGGTGCTCACGGGCGCCGCCGCCCCCGCCGACCGGGTCGCCGAGGCCGCCAAGGCCGGGGCGCAGGTGGTGGTGGCCGGCGACGGGACGGGTGTGGATCCGGCCCGGGCCGTACGGGAACTCGCGGACCGGGGGCTGCGCCGCCAGCTCACCGAGGGCGGGCCCCGGCTGCTGGGGCAGTTCGTGGCCGCGGACGCGCTGGACGAGCTGTGCCTGACGATCTCGCCGGTGCTCACGGCGGGTGACGCCCAGCGGATCTCCGGCGGCCCCTCCGTCACGGTTCCGCACCGGCTCGCACCGGCCTGCCTGCTGGAAGAGGCCGGGTTTCTCTTCACGCGTTACCGTCGGATCTGAAGAGGGGCGGAATTTGTCGTTCCGCTTAGCTTCCGCTGGGCACAGTAGTGGGCAGGTATAACCGCACAGGCCCCGTGCGACAGCGGGGCAGGATGGTTTCCGCAGGGGCCGGCCGGCCGGCCTCGGCCCACGAAGGAGAGGGCGTCCGTGTTCACGAGCGTATTGATGATCGAGCAGCCGCTGACCCCCGTCGACGTGGACTTCGTCACGACCCTCCACGGAGACGAGCAGGTCTCCTTCATCGTCCTCATGCAGCCCCGCGGCGACCGGGACCGGCTGCTGCGCGCCATCGACGACGTAGCGCTCGGTGAGCTTCCCGAGGCCATTCACGAGGGCGACGAACCGGAGGGCGAGGCGGCCCGCGGTCCGGCCGAACTGGCGATCGAACACTCCCTTGCGTCGCTGCGCGCCAAGGGCGCCAAGGCCGTCGGGCAGATCGTCGACGAGCATCCGCTCGACAAGCTGAAGGCGGTGGTCGACGAGACCAACGCCGACGAGGTGATCGTGCTGACCGCCCCGCACTACGTCGAGGAGTTCTTCCACCGGGACTGGGCCTCGCGGGCGCGCCACAAGGTCGGCGTTCCGGTGCTCAAGCTCTTCGCCCACAAGGAATAGGGTGGAGGCGGCCGGACCGCGCATCCGTACGTCCCCGTACGCGCGCACCGGCTGCCGTACGTACGCACTCGATCCTGGAGCTACCTGAATGAAGCCCGGCCTGCCGACCGCCATGGAACGGCCCCACTTCATCGGCATCGGCGGCGCCGGCATGTCCGGCATCGCGAAGATCCTGGCCCAGCGCGGCGCCCAGGTGGCCGGCAGCGACGCCCGTGACTCCGAGACCGCCCAGGCGCTGCGCGCCCACGGCGCCACGGTCCACATCGGGCACGCCGCCGGCCACCTCGCCGACGACGCCACCTGCGTGGTCGTCTCCAGCGCCATCCGCGCCGACAACCCGGAGCTGGCCCGCGCCGCCGAGCTCGGCATCCCCGTCGTGCACCGCTCCGACGCCCTGGCCGGGCTGATGGACGGCCTGCGGCCGATCGCCGTCGCGGGCACCCACGGCAAGACCACCACCACCTCGATGCTGGCCGTCTCCCTCTCGGCGCTGGGCCTGGACCCCTCGTACGCCATCGGCGGCGACCTGGACGCCCCCGGTTCCAACGCCCACCACGGCGAGGGCGACATCTTCGTGGCCGAGGCGGACGAGAGCGACCGCAGCTTCCACAAGTACACGCCCCAGGTCGCGATCATCCTCAACGCCGAACTCGACCACCACGCGAACTACGCGTCGATGGACGAGATCTACGAGTCCTTCGAGACCTTCGTCGGCAAGATCCCGGCCGGCGGCACCCTGGTCATCGCCCACGGCCAGGCGGGCGCGGCCGAGATCGCGGGCCGGGTCAGCGGCAACCCCGCCCTCCAGATCGTCACGTACGGCGAGGAGCCCACCGCCGACGTCCGGATCACCAAGATCACCCCGCGCGGCCTGACCAGCGAGGTCACGGTCGTCATCGACGGCCGGATGCTCACCTTCACCGTGTCGGTGCCCGGCCGCCACTACGCGCACAACGCCGTCGCGGCCCTCGCCGCCGGCGTCGCGCTCGGCATCCCGGCGCACAACCTGGCCTCCGCCCTCGGCAAGTACACCGGGGTCAAGCGCCGCCTCCAGCTCAAGGGCGAGGCCGCCGGGGTCCAGGTCATCGACTCCTACGCGCACCACCCGACGGAGATGACCGCCGACCTGGAGGCCATCCGCGGAGCCGCCGGGGACTCCCGCATCCTGGTCGTCTTCCAGCCGCACCTCTTCTCCCGCACCCAGGAACTCGGCAAGGAGATGGGCCAGGCCCTCGCCCTCGCCGACGCCTCGGTCGTCCTGGACATCTACCCGGCCCGCGAGGACCCGGTCCCCGGGATCACCAGCGAGATCATCATCGACGCCGCCCGCGCCGCCGGGGCCGACGTCACCCCCGAGCACGCCAAGGAAGCCGTCGCCGACGTCATCGCGGGAATGGCCAAGCCCGGCGATCTCGTTCTCACCATGGGTGCGGGCGACGTCACGGACCTGGGGCCGGCCATCCTGGCCCGTCTGTCGAACTGACGGCTCTGGGAAGAGCGGGAAAACGGGAGATCAGTCATGTCGTACGAGGTAGAGAAGACGGACGAGCAGTGGCAGGCGGAGCTGACCCCGTCCGAGTACCAGGTACTGCGCCTCGCCGGGACCGAGCCCGCATTCCGCGGTGAGTACACGGACACCAAGACGGAGGGCGTCTACAGCTGTCGCGGCTGCGGCTCCGAACTGTTCCGCTCCACGGAGAAGTTCGAGTCGCACTGCGGCTGGCCGTCCTTCTACGACCCGAAGGACTCCGACGCGGTCGAACTGAAGGCGGACGTCACCCACGGCATGGTCCGCACCGAGGTCCTGTGCGCGAGGTGCGGCTCCCACCTGGGCCACGTCTTCGAGGGCGAGGGCTACCCGACCCCCACGGACCAGCGGTACTGCATCAACAGCATCTCCCTGCGGCTCACGCCCGCCGAGGGCTGACGGGGCCGGGGTTCTGGCCCGGCAAAGCCCGGCACCCAAGCCCCCCCCCCCTTCTTCTCAGGGGTTTCCGCCCGGTTCCTCCCCCACCCCCCCTTCTCCAACCCACCCAAAA
>NZ_JBHUBS010000007.1:419976-438948 GCF_042788835.1 Streptomyces sp. NPDC056883
CCTCCCCCCCTTCTACCCCCCCCCTGGGGTTGGCCCATGCTCCTTTCCCAAAACCTCGCCGGTCCAGAACCCCGGCGCCCCCTTCCGTGGTGTCGAGGGTGTCGCGGCTGGGTTCCGATCAGGTCTCGCCTGCGAAGATCCGCCGGAAATGGCACGCTTTGACAGCGGAAGACACCTATCCGATTCCTCGGTGTGGCTGGTTATGATCGGCACCCTTATCTCCTGCCGCAGCCCCCTGCCCCCGAGGACCGATGTCTCTCATAGAACCCGAAGGCGAACCCGAAGGCGTACGAGGGCAGTCGACGACGCGTCGGCGGCGGACCCTGCGCCTGCGCACCCTGCTCATCTGGCTGGCGGTGCTCCCCACCGTGGCGATGGGCACCCAGGTGGCGGTGACCGCCCAGCGGCTGCTGGCGCAGTCGGAGCGCCTGAGGGCCGACGTCGCGGCCGCCGAGAAGGTCGGCGCACCGCTGTACACGCTCATGATCGACATGCAGGCCGAGCGGACGCTGACCGCCTCGCTGTGGGCGGGGGCGGCCGGGACCGAAGAGGCGCTGAGCATGCGGCGCGAGGCCACGGACCGGGCCGCGGCCGAGTTCCGCCGACTGGCGGTCGGTTCGGACGCGTTCTTCGAGGAAGTGAACCGGCGGCTCGACAGCCTGGCCGCGTACCGCCAGCGCGCGGATGCGCGCAGCGGCGGCGCCGACGGCACGCTGACGTACTACACGGGGGTGATCGACGCGGTCATCCAGGCGTACCAGCTGGACTTCAGCCACGCGGACGACGCCGAACTCACCAAGGAGAGCCGGACCGTGGTGTCCATGCTCTCCGCCACCGAGATGGTGGCGCGCGAGGACACGCTCCTGGCCCTGGCCGGGCCGTCCAGGGAGCTGAACTCCGCCGGCTTCGACCAGTTCGTCGGCGCCCTGGGAGCCCACCGGTACCTGTACGACACCTGGGTCGCGCCGTATCTGCCCGCGGAGGACCGGCGGTTCTACGAGCGCATCGTCGCCTCCCCGGACTGGCAGACGAAGATCCGCATCGAGAAGGCGATCCTCTCCAAGCACACGGACGTCGCATCCGGCATCAAGCTGCCCGCCGAGGTCGCGGGATGGCGGTCCGCGCACGAGAAGTTCTCGGTGCAGCTGGCCACGTTCAACGTCGACCGGGCGCGGAAGATGCTCGCACGCGGCGAGGCCAAGGCCGCGGAACTGGACACCGAGGTCGCCTGGTTGATCGGGGGAAGCGGCGGCGGGCTGCTGATCGTCGTGGCCGTGGTCGTGTTCACCACGCGATCGGTCCTCCGCCGCCTGCACGACCTGCACGAACGCACGGTGACCGTCGCCGAGGAAACCCTCCCCGACGTCGTCGCCCGGCTCCAGCGCGGGCAGTCCGTCGACGCCGACGCACTGCCGGAGGTGCGCGGCGACCGGGACGAAGTCGGGCGCATCAACGATGCGTTCGCCCGCGTCGTCGCCGTATCCGTCGACGGGCACCGCCAGCTCGCGGCAGAGCGCCACGGGTTCGGTCTGTTCGCCTCGGGCATCGCCTCGCGCACCGGAAACCTGGTCAGCCGCCAGCTGAGCCTCACGGAGGACCTCCAGGACACCTTCGGCCACGACGAAGCGCTGCTCGCCCAGTTGATGCGGGCCGACCAGCTGACGGTGGGCATGCGGCGGCAGATCGAGAACCTCCTGATCCTGGCGGGCGGCGAGGTCCCCGACCCGCACACCGAGCCCATGCGCATCGCCGACCTGCTGCGCGAAGCCGCCGCGGAAGTCGAGGAGTTCCGGCGCATCGAGCGGCACGCCCTGGACGAGATCAGCGTGGAACCGCGCGTGATCAGCCAGATCAGCCACCTGCTCGCGGAACTGCTGGACAACGCCACCCGGTTCTCCCCGCCGCGGTCGAAGGTGGTCATCCGCGCCGAAACGGTCGCGGGCGGGCTGTCGGTCGAGATCGAGGACCGTGGGCCGCGGGTGACCCCCGAGCGGTACGAGGAGATGAACGGGCGCCTCCACGAGGCCCCGCCCTACTCCGTCCTGGCGCAGAACGCGCACCGGCTCGGGCTCTTCGTGGTCGGTCACCTCGCCGACCAGCTCGGGGCGACGGTCACCCTGCGCCGCTCGGTGTACGGAGGGACCGCCGCCGTGGTGATCCTCCCCGGGGAACTGCTGGTGGCGAGCGAGGCGGAGGCCCCGCGCAGGCCCGTACCCGTACCCGTACCGGCGCTCGCCCCCCAGCCCGAGCCCGAGCTCGCACTCGCGCAGGCGTCGCCGGCTCCCTCCGCGGCCGCCCCGGCGCCGGCGCCCGAGCCGCTCCCGCGCACGGCCGCCGGGCTGCCGAGCCGCCGTACGACGGTGCCCGCGCCCGCCTCCGGACCCCCGGCCCGGCCGGCCCTCCCCGAGCGCGTCCCCCAGACCCACATCGCCGAGCAGCTGCGCGCCCCCAGCGCACCGGAACCGGCCGTCCGGCCGGACACGGAAACCCCCGAAGAGGTGGCGGACGCCTGGGCGGACTACGAACTCGGGACCCAGACAGTGGAAGAAGAGCTCCGACGGGATCAGTCATGACTACTTCACCGAACACCGCGGCATCCAACGACGTCATCTACAGCGTCCTGGACAACAACCTGAGCAGGATCGCCGGCATCCAGGGAGCGGTGCTCCTGTCCAACGACGGCATCAAGCTCAGCGCCTACCTGCTGGACCAGCCCCAGGCCGAGCGCATGGCGGCCGCCGCCTCCGGCATCGCGGCCACGATGAAGGCGATATCCCGGGAGGTCGACGGCGGCCGCGTCATCCGCCAGTTGGTCGAGATGGACGACCGGTACCTCTGCATCGTCGGGTGCGGTGAGGGCAGCACGCTCATCGTGGTGACCTCCCGCAAGGCGCGGCTCGGGGAGCTGGGCGGCGAGGCCGTACGGACCGCCCAGGCGCTCGGCGAGTGGCTGGGCACCCCCGAGCGCGCCCAGGTGCCGACCGCGTAATGCCGCAGGACGAAGCCCAGCCCGCGAGGCGCCGCCGGACGCGGCTGTACGCCCTGACCGACGGACGGACAGCCGTTCCCCACACCGCCCTCACCATGGACACCACCATCACGGCGGCGGTGGCCGAGGACGCCCGCGCCGGTCTGCCCACCGAATGGCAGGAGATCCTTGCCATGTGCGCGGCGCCGGGCGGTCGGGCGGTCGCCGAGATAGCGGCGCGGATGCACATCCGCCTCACCCCGATGACGCTGCTCCTCGGCGAACTCGCCGACCGCGGGCTGATCCACCACCGGCCGCCCCTGGGGGGCGCCGAGACCACCGACGTCGACCTGCTCATGAGAATCAGGGACAACATTGCCCGGATATAGCCTCCCCGATGACGACGTGCCCGCCCCTCGGGCCCCTGCCTCACAGGAAGCGGCCCCGGTCAAGATCCTCATCGCCGGTGGGTTCGGAGTCGGCAAGACCACCCTGGTGGAGACGATCTCCGAGATCGAGCCGCTGCGCACGGAGGAGCGGCTGACGGCCGCCGGTGTCGGCGTCGATGACCTCGACGGCATCGAGTCCAAGACGGCCACCACCGTGGCGATGGACTTCGGCCGCATCACCCTCACCGACGCCGGCGTCGTCCTCTACCTCTTCGGCACACCGGGCCAGGAACGTTTCTGGTTCATGTGGGACGACCTGCTGGCCGGGGCACTCGGGGCGATCGTGCTGGTCGACACGCGACGTCTCGACCGCAGCTTCCCGGCCGTCGACTTCTTCGAGAGCCGCGGACTGCCGTTCGTGGTCGGCGCGAACTGCTTCCACGGCGAGCAGCCCTACACCGCGGAGGAGATCGCGACGGCCCTGCACCTGCGCGATCCGAACACCCCCGTGCTCATGCTCGACGCCCGCTCCCGCCAGGACGTCCGCGCCTGCCTGCTCTCCCTCCTGGACCAGCTCATCGCCAACGCGGGAGCCCGGGCGACCGCCTGACGCGGCCGAGCCCGCCGCTCGCGGCTCACCCCCGCAGGTCGGCGAGGTGGTCCGACAGGGTCCGCGACGGGGTCCAGCCCTGGGCGCGGGCCCGGGTCAGGTCCAGGACCACCGGGTGGGCGAGCTGGTCCACCGCGTAGCGGCTCAGGAGCGGTTCGTCCGTGGGCAGGGCCTCCGCGAGCCCGGCCGCCAGGGTCGCGAGGGCCAGGGGGAGGTGGCGTACGCGGGCGCGGACCCCGTGGGCGCGCAGGACCTCGCGGATCGCCGCGTCGCGCCGGTAGGGGAGGGCGTCGGCGATGTTGTACGCGCCCTGCGGCCAGTCGGGAGCCGCCAGGCAGGCCTCCGCCAGGTTCTCCACCGCCGTCAGGCTGAGCGGGACGTCCGGGCCCGGCAGGAACAGCGTCCCGGCGCGGACCCGGGAGAGCAGCCGGGGCAGGAGCTGGGTGTCGCCCGGGCCGTACACGGCGCGCGGGCGCAGCACCACGGAGCCCGCGGCCAGCGCCAGGGCCTCGCCTTCGGCCTTCGTACGGCCGTAGGCGTTCAGGTGTCCCGTGCGCGGGTGGTCCTCGCGGACGAGCGTGCGGTCGCGGCCGGGGTCGTAGACGCTGGCGCTGCCGACCCAGACCACCGGGCGGCCGCCCGCCGCGCGCAGCAGCCGTTCGGTGCCCGTCACGTTGACCGCGTGCATCACGGTCTCGGCGGGGGAGCCCGGGGCCGGATCGCCGACCGCCGCCGCGCAGTGCACGACGAGGTCCGTGCCCGAGAGGTCCGGCTCCCCGAGGGACGCGTCCCAGAACCGGTGCTCCCCGAGCGGGCCGGGCCTGCGGCCCAGGCACACCACCCGTGCCCCGGCCGCCGCCGCGGCGCGGGCGACGTGCCCGCCGCAGAAGCCGCTCGCGCCCGTGACGGCGATCCGCACCCCGGCCGCGCTACGGGATGTCATGCCGCCGCCCGCACGACGAGCGAACGCCACCCGGGCAGAGCGGCCCGGCGGTCCACCAGGGCCCGGGTCACGACCGGCCGGTGCGGAGCCAACGCCGCCAGGACGCCGACCAGTTGCTCCCGGGCCAGCCGGGCTCCGGGGCAGGCGTGCGGCCCGGCGCCGAAGACCAGGCGGGCGGTGCCCGGCTCGGCGGGGCACCGCCCGTCGGGGTCCCGCACGTGGGCCCCGGCCGCGTGCCGGGCCACCAGGAGCAGCCGGTCGCCGGCCCGGACCGGGCAGCCCCCCACGGAGCCGCCGGCCGCGGCGACCCGGGGGAGGAGGGGGGAGGCCGCCGTGACGCGCAGGAGTTCATCGGCCAGCGCGGGGCGCAGGGCCGGGTCCGCCGCCTGGTCCCACAAGCCCGCGTCGGCGCACCAGGCCACGGCCCGGGGCAGCGCCGCGACGGTGGTGTTGACGGCCGCCACCGCCAGCATCGCGGCCCGGGCGTCCGCCCCCGGGCCCAGGAGCGCGCGGAGCCGCTCGGCGGTGCGGATCGCCGCCGCCCCGGCGCCGGGGCGGGGCGGGCCGGGCAGGTGGCTGCGCACGGAGGCGGCCGCGGCCTCGGCGGCGGCCTCCGCGAGGGCGAGGGGGGAGGCGCAGGCGTCGGCCCCGGAGCCGGGGCGCAGGAGTGCGTACACCACCGAGCCGGCCAGTTCCCGGGCCAGCGGGACCAGGTCCACCGTGCCCCCGAGCGGCAGCGGCGCGAGCCGCCGCAGGAGCAACGGGTGCCACACCGCGCGCAGTTCCCGGGTCCCGGACGCGCCGAGCAGCTCGGCGAGCTCCCGCCGGCCGGCCCGGTGACCGGAGCCCTCCTGGTCGAAGAGCACGCCCTCCACCCGGGCGGCCCGGGCCGCGCCGCCGGTGGTGCCGGGCGCGGTGCGGTCCAGCGGCAGCCGGGTCAGCGCCTCCCGGTAGGCCGCCGTGCCGTGGACGAGCAGGGTGCCGCCCCCGAGCCGGCGCACGGGCCGCCCGCGGGTGGCGGCGAGCAGCGCGAACAGGAGCGGGTGGGAGCGCAGGTAGACCCGGCGGTCCCGGCGGCGGGCCTTCGCGGCGGGCTTCGTACCGGCCTTCGTACCGGCCTTCGGGGCGGGCTTCGTGCCCGCCTTCGTACCGGCCTTCGTACCGGCCTTCGTACCGGCCTTCGTGCGGGTCCGGGGGCGGATCGTCGGGTCGGTGGTCATCGAACGTGTGCCTCCGCGGTGTCGGCGGGCCGGTAGCGCCGGTCCCAGTACCAGAGCAGGGTGCGGCGCGGGCCCCAGCTCCGCAGCCTGCGCAGGCTGTTCTGCACCACCAGCTGCTCCGCGCGGACGATCCGGGCGCTGTGCTCCCGGGCCCGGTTCAGCAGGGCCACGTCCTCGGAGCGTTCGTGCAGCGGCACCCGCAGGGCGCCGCCGCAGCGCAGGTAGAGGTCGGCGGTGATGCCGAAGTTGTGGCCGTGGCACAGGACGTACGGGGCGCGGTAGCGCGGGTGCCGGTGGGACGGGCGGTAGCGGCCGTAGAGCGAGGTGAGCCGGATCAGCGACGGCAGCACCCGGGCTTCCAGGAGGCCGGGCCGCTCGTCACGGCGCGGCACGCTGCGGCCGCACAGCATCTCGGCGCCCCGCCCGAACTCCGCCTTCGCGACGGCCGTCCAGTCCGGGGCGGGCAGGCAGTCGGCGTCGGTGCGCAGCAGGTGGGTGGCGCCGGCGGCGATGGCGTACCGGAAGCCGGTGTCGGCGGCGGTCCCGGCGCCGGGCAGTTCCTCCCGGGCCAGCTCGACGCGGAAGGGTGCCGCGCGCGCGAAGTCCCGTACGGCATCGGCCGTCCGGTCGGTGGAGGCGTTGTCCACGACCACGAGCGCGAATCCGGTGTCGTGCTGGGCGGCGAGCGCGGCCAGGGTGGCCCCGATGGCCGCCGCCTCGTTGTACGCGGGCACGACCACCCACAGGTTCGTCAACTCCGCTCTCCTTCGGACTGGTTGGTGGTGCCGGCCCAGGACGCGGCGCGGAGCAGCACACGGGCGCACAGGCTGCCCCACACGACGAGCCCGATCAGTGGTCCGGCCCGGCGGTAGAGGTCGCCGTGCAGTTCGGCGGTGGCGGCGAGGTACGGGCCGGCGGCGAGGGCGAGCAGCCGGCAGGTCAGAGCGGCGGCCAGCGCCGGCCCGGCGACGGCGGCCGCCCGGGGTCGGCCGGGGGCCCGGCGCGGGGCGAGCCGCAGGATGGCGGAGAACAGCGCCCAGAGCGCGGGGACCGTCAGGGCCGGACCGCAGGCCGTCACCACGACGGCGATGAGCGCACCCGCGAGGCAGAGCGAGGCGGCCCCCACGACGTCCTGGGCCGCGTCGCGCACCGGGTTGCCGCTGCCCGCGTTCTGCCCGCACATGGCGCGGACGCCCGTACGCAGCGCCCGGGTCATCCGGACGACCGCCCAGCCGAGGGCGACCAGGAGCAGCGGCCGCCAGTGCGGGGTGACGACGGGCAGCCGACCGGCCACCGGAGCCGCGGCGGCGGGCAGCAGCCCCGCGGCCAGACCCTCGACGGCCCGCCGCACCCCGCTCCCGTCGGCCCCGGCCCGACCGGCCAGCGAGCCGACTAGTAGTACCGCCGGCGCCGTCCCGACGAGCAGGGCGTACGTGAGCGAGCCCGCGAGCGCGTCCCCATTGGCCCGGGCATACCGCCGATGGGCAACCCCAATCCGCCCCCACACCCCCGGCCCACCGGACTTCCCCTCCCGGCGCCGCGGGCGTGCGCCCACGCCCCACTCCCGACCGGTCCCGGCCGTCACGTGCTGCCCCGCCCTGGACGGAGGCCCGGCCCGGAACAGCCGCCCCGCCACACACGGACCGTTGCCGGGGGCCCGCCCCCGGACCCCTGCGCCTCGAACGCCGGCGAGGCCGAGGTTGCCGACGGCAGCGGCCGGAATACAGCCCCTCCGGCGTTCGAGGAGCGGGGTCCGGGGCGGAGCCCCAGGGGCAGTTCAGCCCGTCCGGCGTTCGAGGACCGGGGCCGGGCGGAGCCCGGGGAACGGGCGAAGGGCGGGGCGGGGAGCATGCCCCGCGCAGCGGAGCCCGTCATCGCGAAGCGCCCTTCCGGAAGGAGCCGGGGCCGGGGCCGGATCGGGATGCGGATGGGGATCCGGAGGCCAGGCGGGCGGCCGCCAAGGCTGCCGTCGCCGCGCGGTCCGGTTTGCGGGAGCGGCCCGACAGCGGGATCCGCGCGAACAGCAGGGCGTCGGGCGCGGCCGCGCCCATGCGGCGCAGCGGGCCCGCCAGCGCGGACCGCAGCGCGGGCTCGGCGACCCCGTGGCAGGGCTGGACCACGGCCACGAGCCGCTCGTCGCCGTAGTCGCAAGCGTCGCCGTGGCCGTCAGCGTGGCCGTTGCCGTGGCGGTCGGCCGCCTCCGCCGGGACCCCGACGAGCAGCGCCAGCTCCACCCCCGGCACGTGCAGGGCCGGTTCGTACAGGCCCGGGTAGATGTTCTCGGCCCGGCGCAGCACCATGTCCTTGGCCCTGCCCTCCAGCACGATCCGGCCCGCGCCGTCCAGGCGCGCCCGGTCGCCCGTACGCACCCACGGATCGGGGTCCTCGCCGAGGTAGCGGTGCCGGGCCCCGGGACCGGCCAGCAGCAGCTGCCCGTCCGCGTCGGACTCGGCGCGCACACCGGGCAGCGGGGCGCCGACCAGGTCGCCTGCGCCCTCATGCGCGGCCTTCTCCCGGGACTCCACCGCGGCGGCCGGAAACAGCTCGGTGAGCGCGTACACCCCCCAGGCCTCATCGGCCCCCGACTCCCTTACGCGGCCCAGCAGTTCCGCGCTCGCAGGAGCCGAGCCGGTCCACACCCGGCCCCGGAACCGGGCCCCCTCCCGCAGTGCGTCCCGGAGCTGCGGCGGCGTGAGGTAGGTGTCCCGCGGCGCCAGCCGGGCCAGCTGCCGGGCCAGGATCCGGGGCGACCGTGCCGGGAGGGCCACGGGGGCGCCGCGCACGAGGGAGGGGACGAGCACGAAGAAGGTGCCGCCGAGCACGGGAGCGGCGGTGGCGGCCGCGGCCTCGCCCGGGCCGCCGGAGAACAGCGCCGACACCGTCTCCATCCCGGCGGCCAGACTCGCCCGCGTGTGCACCACCGCCCGGGGCCGTGCGGTGGTCCCGGAGGTGAACACGATGACCGCGTCGGCGTCCCCGTCGCCCGTGCACCGCGGGGGAACCCCGCCTCGCGCCGCATGCCGGTCCAGAGCGGGCGCGCATCCCGGCAGCCGCCGCCCGACCGTGGCCACCGGCGCGCCCAGCCCGGCCAGCTCCGGCAGTTCCAGCCCGGCCGCCCGCCGGGCCAGCGGCCGGGCCCACCCGGCCACCGCCTGCGCGGCGGCGTCGGCCAGCACCAGCGCGGGCCGCGCCGAGGCCAGCCGGGCGCGCAGCACGTCGGGTCCGGCCCCGGGGTCGAGGACGGCCCCGCGCAGACCGAGCCGCCACAGCGCGAGCAGGACGGCGAGCGCCCGCGGCCCGGGGCGCACGGCGACCCCGACGGTGTCCCCGGCGCGCAGCCCGCGCGCGTACAACGCGGCGGCGAACGCATCGGCCAGCTCGGCGAGTTCCCCGCACGTGGCGGCGGTCCGGGTGGCTCCCGTACGGGTGGCGGTCAGGACGGCGGGCCGCTCGGGGCGGGCGCGCAGCGCGTGGTCGAGGCGGTCCAGCATCAGCGGGGGTCGTCCGTTCCGTGCGGGCCGCTGCCGCGGCCGAGGTACCAGCGGGCCGTGCCGGCGATTCCGTACGCCCGCAGTCGGCGCGTGGAGTTCTCCACGACCATCGCCCGGCAGCGCGTGATCCGGTCGGTGTGGCGGCGCACCGCGTTGAGGAAGAGCCGGTCGGTGGGGGAGGGGCGCCGGGGCATCCCGCCGACGGCCAGGTACAGCTCGGCGGTGATGGCCATGTTGTTCCCGGCGTGCATCCGGTACGGGGCGCGGTAGCCGCGGCGCCGCGCGTGCTCGGGCCGCAGCCGGCCGAAGAGCCCGGCGAGCCGTACGAGGACCCCGAACCCGGCCCGCCCCAGCGGACCGTGCTCGTCGCGCCGGGCCACGATCCGCCCGCACACCAGCCCGGGGTCGCGGATCAGGGCCGCCCGCGCCGCGCCCGTCCACCCCGGGTGGGGCAGGCAGTCGGCGTCGGTGCGGGCGAGCAGGGTCGCGCCGCGCCCGATCGCGTACCGGAAGCCGGTGTCCACGGCGGAGCCGACGCCCTTCTCCGGTTCCTCGATGACCTCCACGGCGAAGGGGGCGCCCGCCGCGAACTCCCGCGCCACGGCGCCGGTCCGGTCGGCGGAGGCGTTGTCCACGACCAACAGGGTGAAATCGCGGTCCCGTTGGCGGGCGAGCGCGGCGAGGGTCCCGGCGAGCCGGGCCTCCTCCTCGTGCGCGGGCACCACCACCCACAGTCGTCCGGCCGCGCTCACGACTTCTCCCAGACCATCGTCATGATGCTGATCCCGCCACCGAGTCCGACGAACAACACCCGGTCGCCTGAGGCCAGTTCGTCGAATATTCGGTCCAGTTGCACCCCGATCGTCGCGCTCGCGATGTTGCCGAGTTCGGGCACGGTCACCACCAGCTTCCCGGCCGGTACCCCGGTCAGCTCGGCGAACCGCTCCAGATAGGGCACCGTCACCTGGTGCACCAGCACCTTGGAGAAGTCGTCCCAGTCCATGCCCGTGCGGTGCAGGGTCCGGTCGATGACGGCGGTGCCCACCTTCTCGAAGACCCCGCGCAGTTCGTGTCCGTCGCCGCGGAAGTACGTGTACGCGTCCCCGCGCGGGTGGCGCGAACCGCCGCCCGGGATGCCCCCGACCTCCCAGTGCTCGGAGTGGGTCTCGGTGTCCACGTCGAGGATCCCGCCGCGTTCCACCGGCTCCACGATCACGGCGGCCCCCGCATCGCCGAAGGTGTAACCGGCGAAACCGGCGCGGAACTCGGCGAAGTCGGCGGGCGCCGTCCGCACGGCCCGGCTCGGGGTCTCCCCGGTGACCACCAGGGCCCGTCGGGCCCGGCCGGCGAGGATCATGGCGCGGGCGAGGTCGATGCCGTTGACGAAGCTGTTGCACGCGTTGGTGACGTCCAAGGCGTGTGCCTTCGTGCCGAGTTCGGCCTGCACGATGTGCGCGGTGGCGGGTTCGGCGACGTCGCGGGAGGCGGAGGCGAAGAGCAGCAGGTCGATGTCGGCGGGCCCGAGCCCGGTGGAGTCCAGGACCCGGCGGGCCGCATCCACCGCGAGCGTGGAGGCGTACACCCCGTCACCCGCGATCCGTCGGGCGCGGATTCCGGTGGCCTGGGTCAACAGCCGTGGCGGCAGGGTGAGTCCGGCCCGTCCGGCGATCTCGCGCTGGAGCCGGTCGGAGGTGAGGACGTCCCCGGGCAGCACACCGGCGACGGCAGTGATCCCGGCGCGGAGCCGCGGGCGCGGTACGGATGGCTGATTCGGCATGCCCTCACGATGACGCGCCATCCGGTCCCGGTCCTGAGTACGGATGCTCATCCCGCCCGCCGACCGCGTGAGTACCCGGGGCCGCCGGTCCGCGGCCCCGTGGCGACGGCTGCGGAGAGATCGCGAAGGGATCGCGAAGAGATGTGGCCCGTGGGGCACGAACCGTCTGACGAGGTATTCCGTTCTCCAGGTGTACGGCCCACTGTCATCAAAGCAATGCCGACCGGTACCCCGGGGCCGCTGTTCTTGGGGCGCCCGCGACATCCCCCCGCACCCGTCTCACCCGCAGAGGTCGTTCTCCATGACTGAATTGAATCGGCGCAGGTTCCTGCAGATCGCCGGTGGCGCCGCCGCCGTCACGATGCTGAACGAGAGCATCGCGAGGGCCGCCGCCATCTCGGCCCAAGGCAGTACCGGCACGATCCAGGACATCGAGCACATCGTCGTCCTCATGCAGGAAAATCGTTCCTTCGACCACTACTTCGGTGCGATGAAGGGGGTCCGGGGCTTCGGAGACCCGAGGCCGGTCCTCCAGGACAACGGCAAGTCCGTCTTCCACCAGTCCAACGGCACGAAGGACATCCTGCCCTTCAACCCCCAGATCAACGACCTGGGCATGCAGTTCCTGACGGGGCTGGACCACGACTGGGCGGGTGGCCACCAGGCCTACAACAATGGCAAGTACGACAAGTGGGTCCCGGCCAAGACGGCCACGACCATGGCGTACATGACCCGGAACGACATCCCGTTCCACTACGCGCTCGCCGACGCCTTCACGGTGTGCGACGCCTACCACTGCTCCTTCATCGGTGCCACCGACCCCAACCGCTACTACATGTGGACGGGTTACACGGGCAACGACGGCGTGGGCGGCGGCCCGGTCCTCGGCAACCAGGAAGCCGGCTACGGCTGGAAGACCTACCCCGAGCGCCTGGAGACGGCCGGAGTCTCCTGGAAGGTCTACCAGGACATCGGCGACGGCCTGAACGCCGCCGGATCCTGGGGCTGGATCAACGACGCCTTCCGCGGCAACTACGGCGACAACTCGCTGCTGTACTTCAACAGCTACCGCAACGCCCAGCCCGGCAGCGCCCTGTACGAGAAGGCCCGTACGGGCACCAACGTCAAGGCGGGCGGCACCTACTTCGACAAGCTGCGCGCGGACGTCGTGAACGGCACGCTCCCGCAGGTCTCCTGGATCGCCGCCCCCGAGGCGTTCAGCGAGCACGCCAACTGGCCCACGAACTTCGGCGCCTGGTACATCTCGCAGGTCCTGGACTCGCTGACCGCGAATCCCGACGTGTGGGCGAAGACGGCCCTCTTCATCACCTACGACGAGAACGACGGCTTCTTCGACCACGTCGTCCCGCCGTACCCGCCCGCCTCCTCCGCCTGGGGCCTGTCCACGGCGAGCGTCACCGGCGACCTGTACACCGGAGGCGTCTCCGGCTACGCCGCCGGCGCGTACGGGCTCGGCCCCCGCGTCCCGATGATCGTGGTCTCCCCCTGGAGCAAGGGCGGCTACGTCTGCTCCGAGACCTTCGACCACACCTCGGTGATCCGCTTCATGGAGAAGCGCTTCGGCGTGCAGGAGCCCAACATCTCCCCGTGGCGCCGCGCGGTCTGCGGCGACCTGACCTCGGCGTTCGACTTCACCCGGGCGGACGCCGCGCCCGCCGCACTGCCGTCCACGGCCGCGTACGTACCGCCGGACAAGAACCGCCACTCGTCCTACAACCCGACCCCGCCGGCGACGGGCACCCTGCCCAAGCAGGAGGCGGGCGCCAAGCCGACGCGCGCGCTGGGCTACGCCCCGTACGTGGACGGCAAGGCCACGGTCTCCACGGGCAAGTTCACGCTGACCTTCTCCTCGGGTCCCACCCTCGGCGCCCACTTCCACAGCACCTCGGGCAACCGTACGGACGGCCCGTGGCCCTACACGGTCGAGGCGGGCAAGACCCTGTCGGACACCTGGAGCACGAGCAGCTCCACCGGCAACCAGATCAACCTCACGGTCTGGGGCCCCAACGGCTTCCTGCGCACCTGGAAGGGCCCGGCGAAGAAGGCCGGCCCCGAGGCCACGGCCCGCGACGACAAGGCCACCGGCAACCTGGTGCTGTCCCTGACCAACGGGGGCACGGCGGCCGTCAACCTGACCGTCACCAACGCCTACGGCGGCACGGCCCAGGTCGTGCGCGTCGCGGCGGGCGCCACGGTCGCGCACACCGTGTCCCTGTCCGGCACGGCCCGCTGGTACGACGTCACGGTCGTCTCCGACGCGGACGCCACCTTCCTGCGCCGCTTCGCCGGCCACGTGGAAACGGGCGCGGCCGGAGTCTCGGACCCGGCGATCAAGACCGTCTGACCGTTCCCGTAGGGGTGAACCCGCCTGCTTCCGCCGCCCGCGAAGTTAACGCTTGCGTTAACTTCGCGGGCGTGGCTCAATGGGAAGTGATCCTCGTAGGCGTGCGTCCGGGCTCCTCGGGCGGTAGCGAGATCCGCATCCTGTTCGCGTTCGACCCGGTGCGCCGTGCGGTGCTGCTCGTCGCCGGGGACAAGGCCGGAAACTGGCAGCGGTGGTACGACGTGAACATTCCCCTCGCGGAGAAGCGGTATCGGGCCCACATCGCGGAACTGGACATCAGGGAGTACGAATGAGCGCTGTCGGTTGGGAGGAGGCCAAGCGCCAGGCGCGCGAGCGCCGGGTGGCTGCCGGGCTGCCGGTACGGTCGCCGACGGAGAAGCAGGCCGCGATGGACCGGCTCATGGCCGAGGTACGGGCCTATCGGCTGGCCGAAATCCGCCAGGAGCAGGCCCTGACCCAGAAGGATGTGGCCGACAGCATGGGCGTCTCGGCCCCGCGTGTCTCCGCCATTGAGAACGGAGAGACGGACCGCACCGAGGTCGCGACCTTGCGCTCGTACGTCGAGGCGCTCGGCGGCCGGTTGCGGGTGGTGGCCGACTTCGGGGACACGGAGTACACCGTGGCGTGATCCGGAGCGCGGAGCGCGGTGTGACCGTACGGGCGGTGGGCAGAACGGAGGCGTCCGGGTACGCAACCCCCGTCACCGAGGGAGAACGCATGGCCATCGCCCACCGCAGGATCGGCACCGGCCCCGTCCGCGTCATCGTGCTGCACGACTGGTTCGGCACGTCCGCGAACTGGGGCTCCGTACTGGACTACCTGGACCCGCGGGAGTTCTCGTACGCCTTCCTCGACTACCGCGGCTACGGCGACCGCCGGGACGTCCCCGGCCGCTACGCGCTCCCCGAGATCGCAGACGACGTGCTCGCGCTCGCCGACGAGCTCGGCTGGGACACCTTCTCCCTCCTCGGTCACTCCATGGGCGGCAAGGCCATGCAGCAGGTCCTCGTGCGCGCCCCCGAGCGCGTCGAGAAGCTGATCGGCATCAACCCGGTCCCCGCCGCCCCCTACGAGATGGACGACGCCACCCACGACCTCTTCTACGGGGCCGCCGGCAGCGCGGAGAACCGCCGCGCCATCCTCGACATCGTCACCGGCCGCCGCGCGAGCCCGTACTGGCTGGAGCGGATGGTCGCGCACTCGCTCGCCGTGTCCCGGCCGGAGGCCTTCGCCGGGTACCTCGCGAGCTGGCAGCCACTCGACCTGTCCGCCGCCGTGAAGGGCAGCACCGTCCCGGTGCTGGTCCTCGTCGGTGAGTACGACCTCGCGCTCACCGCCGACGTCATGCGGGCCACCTGGCAGGTCTCGTACCCGAACTGCCGCGTCCAGCCGCTGCCCGGCACCGGCCACTACCCGCCGCACGAGGCCCCGGTGGCCCTCGCCACCGAGGTGGAGGCCTTCCTGCGCGGGTAGGGCGGGCAGGGCGGGTGCGGCGGGTACGACGGGCGGATCAGCGGCGTACTTCCGCGACCCGCTCCTTGGTCTGCTGGTCGAAGACGTCGTCGGGGAGGAACTCGACGGCCTGCTCCGGATCGAACTGGGCCTGGAGGTTGCGGAAGTGCGAGGGCGGCAGCAGCGCGCGGTTCTGCATCTCCGCCGCGATGAACCGGGAGCACTCCACGCCGCCGTGGGCGCGCAGGTGGGTGTTGTCCGCCACGCCCTTGGGGTAGTTGGGGTGCTCGCCCGGCTCCAGGTAGAGGAACAGCGCCTTGGTCCCGTCGGGGCCGGCGTGCCGCCACCAGGCGACGCTCCACTCGTTCAGGTCGATGAGCGGCACCGAGAGCTGCGTCGCGACCTCGCGCATGGCGGCCGGGTACTGCCCCAGGGGGCGGCGCATGTTGCCGTACTTGTCGAAGACGCGGCGCTCGTGGCTGGTGATGAGGACCGGGTGCATGCCCCGGTCCCGCGCCGCGTTGACGTACTGGCGCAGGAAGCCCTGGTACTCCTTGAACGGCTCGGTGAAGCGGCCGTCGCCGGGCTTCATGTCGATGAGGCCGAAGGAGATGAGCATGAGGTCGCCGGGAGCGCCGTTCTCCAGGATCCAGGCGAGCCGCCCGCGCTCCAGGAAACTGCGGGTGCTCGCTCCTGCGCGCGCGCAGTTGATCACCTCGGCGCCCTGGATGAACAGCTGCAGGGTCTGGCCCCATCCCACCATCGGGGCCATGCTGGCCTGCCGGCTCGTCACGCTGGAGTCGCCCGCGAGGAAGATTCTCGTCATGCTTTCGTGTACTTCCCATCAGAACGTGCCGGGGCTCCGTGCCCCGACGATGACCCGGCAGGCGGGGCCTGTCTCCCCCACCCGGACGATCTCATCCGGCACCCGATTCCTGAACCCGTTCATCGGAATCCGTCTCAGGCTACATGTCCGCAGGCCGGGGCCTCAGCGGGCCCCGATCGGAATCCGTTGTGTGCCTTTAGGGCGGACTCAGCCGTCCCACCAGCCACTCCAGGGCCGGCGGCACCTCGCGTGCCCAGGTCTCGTAGTTGTGACCGCCGCTCGCGAGCACGATCGAGGAGACCCGTGCGGGTGACCGTACCGCGTCGATGAATTCCAGCGTCGCCGGGTACTGGTGCTCGCCCTTGCGGCTGCTCGCCACCAGCAGGGACACCGGCGGCTGGGGCAGGTTCCGCAGCCGCCACAGCAGGTCGTCCTCCTGCCGGCGGCCCGCGTCGCCGCCGAACAGGTCACCGGTGTCCGCGTCCCGCACCGCGGCGTACGGGGCCGACAGCGCGGCCGCCGCCCGGTAGGCGTCCGGTGTGCGCAGGGCCAGCTTCAGGGCGCAGTAGCCGCCCACCGAATTGCCCATCGCGCCCCACCCCCGGGCGTCCGGCGTGAGGCCGTAGTGCGAGGACACCACCGCCCTCAGGTCCCGCGCGAAGAAGGTCTCCGCCTGCGGCCCGCCCGGCACGTCCACGCACTGCGTGTCCCTGGGCGGCGCCACCGTCGGGGTCATCAAGACCAGCACCGCCGGACGCATCCGCCCCGCCCGCACCGCCTCCAGCGCCAGCTGCGGATACCGCAGCCGGTCGACCAGCACCCCCGGCGTGCTCGGGAACCCGCTCAGCGCCAGCACCACCGGGAACTCCGCCCGCCGCCCGGCGGACGCGTGCACGTACTGCGGCGGCAGGTACACGTACCCCTGTCCCGACAGCCCGCTGCGGGCCCCGCGCACGGTCACCGCCTCGATCCGGCCGATCACCGCCGGGTCGTCGTTGCCGGCGTGCCGCCAGGAATGGGTTCCCCGCACCACCAGCGCCGCCCGCGCCGACGCGCCCGCGCCCGCCTGCACCGGGTCCTCCCGGCGCAGGGAGAACAGGTCGCGCCAGGAGCCGTAGAAGCCGTACGAGGAGTTCACCGCGAGCAGCAGCGCCGACCCGGTCGTCAGCGTGATCGCGAGCTGGAGCCCCGCCCGCCCCAGCACCGGCCGGACCCCGGACCCCGCGAGCCGGGGCCACAGCCACACCGCGGCCCCGAACACCGCGGCCGCCACGAGGGCGGCGAGGAGCAGCGCCGGGATGCCCCCGATGTCGCTTTTCATGCGAGTGATCCTGCCAGGACTCCGGTCGGCGGGCCCGGCCGGCCGCGACGTGCCGCTCCCCTCGGAGGAACGAAAAAACCCGTGGGGGTTACGAGGAAAACTCGTAACCCCCACGGGATCAACAGGGTGAGTGACGGGACTTGAACCCGCGGCCACCTGGACCACAACCAGGTGCTCTACCAACTGAGCTACACCCACCACGAAGGGCGGCGGACCGCCCGTTCGATGTGCAAGCACAGCATAGCTGATCAGCGGGGTGGTCCCGCGACGCCTTTTCCGGCGGCCCGGCCGGCCGCCCCCGCAGGCAACCCCGCGCCCCGGATCGCCATCCCTACCCGTATGGGACCAAACCGACTGACCGGCCTGGACGCCGCCCGCGGCATCGCCGTCCTCGGCATGTTCGCCGTCCACGTCGGCCCGCCGCCCGCGCCCGAGGGACCCGGCTGGCTGCTCGTCGCCGCCGACGGCCGGGCACCCGCCGTCTTCACGCTCATCGCCGGGTTCTCCCTCGCGCTCGCCCGCTCCCGCGCCGCCGGACCACCGCCCCTGCGGGCCACCCTGACCCGCTGCGCGATCCTCGGCGCGCTCGGCCTGTGCCTGGCCGCGCTCTCGCCCGGCATCCTCGTCATCCTGGCCTTCTACGGCGTCTACTTCCTGGCCGCCGAACCCTTCACCCGGCTGCGCACCCGCACCCTGGCGGCCGTCGCGGGCGCCTCGGTGGTGCTGGGCCCGGTCCTCTCGTACCTCCTGGGCCCGCCCCTCGGGCTGCGCACCGCAGGGCGCGGCGCCACACCCGTCCCCGCCGACCTGACGAGCTGGGCGGGGGCCGGGAAGATGCTCCGGGAGCTGCTGCTCTCGGGTGCGTACCCGCTGCTCACCTACTTCCCGTACATCCTGGCGGGCATGGCCCTCGGCCGCCTCGCCGACCTGCGCGGCAAGCGGTCGCTGCGGCTGCTGACCGGCTTCGGGGCGGCGGCCGCCGTCGCCGGCTACGGCGCCTCCTGGCTCGCGCTGGGGCCCGGCGGCCGGCGCGGGCCGCTGCTGGAGGCCGTCGCACGGGAACACCCCTGGGCGGCGGCGGAGCCCGATCCGGTCGCGGCCGTGCTGGGGGAGCAGTTCGGTGCCGTGCCCAGCACCTCGTGGGACTGGCTGCTGGTGGCCGGCCCCTACAGCCAGACCCCGCTGGAGACCCTCGGCAACTCCGGGGTCGGGGCGGCCCTCATAGGCCTCCTCGCGCTGTCCGCGCGCGCCCGCCGGGCGGCCGGGGTGCTCCGGCCGCTCGCCGCGGTCGGGGCGATGGCCCTGACGGTGTACGTGGTGCACGCGCTGGCACTGGCGGTGTTCCTGCGGGGCTGGAGCGGGTGGGAGGTGCTGGGCGGCTTCTCGCTCGCCGCGGTGACCGGCTGCTTGGCCTGGGGCCACTTCCTGCGAGGTACGGAGCTGCGGCGGGGGCCGCTGGAGTGGGCCCTGCGGGTGCTGACGCCGGCGTAGCCGTGCGCGCCGCCCTGCGGGGCTGTCCCCTACCCGCCCTTCCACCGTTCCCCGGGCTCCGCCCGGACCCGTACGTGCGCTGCGCGCCCGTGCCCTCAAACGCCGGGCGGGCTGGAGTT
>NZ_JBHUBS010000008.1:0-251542 GCF_042788835.1 Streptomyces sp. NPDC056883
CAGATGTGGAAGCCCGGTAACGGGTGGAGCTGACTGGTACTAATAGGCCGAGGGCTTGTCCTCAGTTGCTCGCGTCCACTGTGTTAGTTCTGAAGCAACGAACGGTTGCTGGTTTCTAGAGCTAGAACATAACTACAAAGTGTGCTTGTTCGCTCGAAACCGATTAGGGTTTCGGTGGTCATAGCGTTAGGGAAACGCCCGGTTACATTCCGAACCCGGAAGCTAAGCCTTTCAGCGCCGATGGTACTGCAGGGGGGACCCTGTGGGAGAGTAGGACGCCGCCGAACAATTTTTCAAAGGACCCCTGGTCCAGCGTTCAACGCTGGAGCAGGGGTCTTTTTTGTTTTCCAGAGCTTTTCGCCGAAGCGCGGCCATGGGTTGGTTGCGCGAGAATGACTAGCGGTACCCCGAAGACAGGAGTCACACCCATGTCCAACTCTCCCGACGATCGTCCGGAGCGCGAGCCTCGGCGCAACGACGGCGGTGACAGGGGCGGCTACCGCGGGGGCCGTGACGACCGTGGCGGCGACCGTCCGCCGTTCCGTCGCGATGACCGTCCCACCGGCGGCGGCTTCCGTCGTGACGACCGTGGCGGCCGTCCGGCCGGCGGTGGCGACCGTCCCTCGTACCCGCGTCGCGATGACCGTGGTGGGGACCGTCCCTCCGGTGGCGGCTTCCGTCGCGATGACCGTGGCGGCCGTCCGGCCGGCGGCGGTGACCGTCCGTCCTACCCGCGTCGCGACGACCGCCCCTCCGGCGGCGACCGTCCCACGGGTGGTGGCTTCCGCCGCGATGACCGTGGTGACCGTCCCTCCGGTGGCGGCTTCCGCGGCAACGACCGCGGTGACCGTCCCTCCTACCCCCGTCGTGATGACGACCGTGGTGGGTTCCGTGGCGGTCGCGACGACCGCGGCGGCGACCGTCCCTCGTACCCGCGTCGCGACGACCGCCCCTCCGGTGGCGACCGTCCCTCCGGTGGTGGCTTCCGCCGTGATGACCGTGGTGGGGACCGTCCCACGGGTGGTGGCTTCCGCCGCGATGACCGTGGTGACCGTCCCACCGGTGGTGGCTTCCGCGGCAACGACCGTGGTGACCGTCCCTCGTACCCGCGTCGTGACGACCGTCCCTCCGGTGGCGACCGTCCGTCCTACCCCCGTCGTGATGACGACCGTGGTGGGTTCCGCGGCGGCCGCGACGACCGCGGCGGCGACCGTCCCTCGTACCCGCGTCGTGACGACCGGGGTGGCGACCGCGGTGGGTTCCGTGGTCGTGACGACCGGGGTGGCGACCGTGACTTCCGTGCGGACCGGGACCCGGTCAAGCGGCTTCCGATCGACGAGGACGTCACCGGTTTCGAGATCGACTCCGACGTTCGCCAGGAGCTGCTGAGCCTGCCCAAGGGGCTGGCCGAGGAAGTCTCCAAGAACCTGGTCATGGTGGCCCGGCTGATCGACGAGGACCCGGAGCAGGCTTACGCGTACTCGCGCATCGCCCTGCGTCTGGCCTCCCGTGTCGCCGCCGTGCGCGAGGCCGCCGGCTTCGCCGCGTACGCCAACCAGAAGTACGCCGAGGCGATCGCGGAGTTCCGCGCCGCCAAGCGGATGACCGGTTCGGTCGAGCTGTGGCCCGTCATCGCCGACTGCGAGCGCGGCCTCGGCCGTCCGGAGCGGGCACTGGCCATGGCCGGCGAGCCCGAGGTGCAGAAGCTGGACAAGGCCGGACAGGTCGAGATGCGACTGGTCGCGGCCGGCGCCCGCCGGGACATGGACCAGCTCGACGCGGCCATCGTCACCCTGCAGAGCCCGGAGCTGGCCTCCAACTCGGTGCAGCCGTGGACCGCGCGTCTGCGCTACGCCTACGCCGACGCCCTGCTGGCGGCCGGTCGTGAGGACGAGGCGCGCGAGTGGTTCGCCAAGACCCTCGAGGCCGACAAGGACGGGGCCACGGACGCCTCCGACCGTCTCGCCGAGCTGGACGGTGTCGAGTTCGTCGACGCCTCCGCCTCCGCCGCCGACGTCGACGACGACTCGGACCTGGATCCCGAGGACGAGTTCGACGACGAGGTCGAGGAAGAGGACGAGGACGAGGACGACGACGACCCCGAGGTCGCGGCGGCCGAGCGTGCCTCGGACCAGGCCGAGTACTACGACGAGGACGACGACGAGTACGAGGGCGACCTCGATGCGGATGTCGACGTCACCGACGAGATCGTCGTTCTCGACGAGGACGAGGACGACGACCGTCAGGACGACGGGCGTCGTGAGGCCGGAGTCCGCGACGACGGCTGAGTGAACTGAGAAGGGCGGTACCCCCGATGGGGGTACCGCCCTTTTTTCGTTGGTACGGGGTCCGTCAGTCCACGCTGCGCAGGACCAGGCCGGTGGCCGGCTTGGGGCCGAAGGAGGTGGACTTGCGGGGCATCGTCACGCCCTGGCGGGCCAGTTCCCGTACGACCGACTCGCGTACGGGGTGCAGCAGGACGGCCGTGCCCCCGAGGCGCTCCGCCATCTCGACGGTGGCCTCGGTGTCGTGGATGTACGAGATCTGGTCGGGGGCGTCGGGGACGGCCCACAGGGTGTCCAGCAGGGTCGCATGGAGCACCGTGGCGTCCAGCCGGCGCCAGGCCTCGGGGCGGTCGCCGCGGACCGTGCGCTCGATCAGGGCCGGCTCGGGGTCGGTGACCAGGTGGAAGCTGCCGTCGCCGGTGAGCAGGAAGGCGTTGCCGAGCTCCGCGGCCTCGGCCAGGGCCGCCATGGCCGCCGGCAGCGGGCCGTCGACGGTGCGGACCCGGAAGCGGCCCCCGAGCGCGGCCAGCGCGTCGGCGGGGGGCAGGCGCCGGAGCAGCCGGTGGATCGCGCGGACCTGGAGCGGGTAGCGGACGGTGTCGACGAGGAGGACCAGGCCGAAGTCCCAGGGGGTGGGGGAGCCGTGCTCCTCCTGGAGGCGCAGGTACGTCGCCCAGCGGTGGTGGCCGTCGGCGATGAGGGCCTGGCGGTCGCCCAGGTCGGTGGTGATCGCCGCCAGGTCGGCGGGGTCCGTGACGGCCCACAGCCGGTGCTGGAAGCCGTCCTCGGTGGTGGTGGAGAACAGCGGCGTGGAGCGGGCGGTGCGCTCGACGACCGCGGCCGCGCCCGCCGCCGGATCCTCGCCGAGGTAGGTCAGGAGGAGGGGCTCGAGATTGGCCGAGGTGGCGCGCATCAGGCCGGCCCGGTCGGTGACCACGTGCGGCATGACGTCCTCGTGGGGGAGGACGATCCCGGCTTCGGCGGCGGAGAGGGCGAGGGCCCCGATGACCCCGCGCTGGAGGAGCTCGCCCCGGCGCTGCTCGTAGACGTAGAGCGCGGGCACCGGATCGGCGCTGAGGATGCCCTCCGCGAGCCAGTCGCGCAGCGTGTGCGCCGCCTGCTCGTTGCGGGCGGCGGGGGTGTCGGCCTGCGGGAGGATCAGGCGGACGATGTTGTGGGGGTCGGCGGACTCCAGGTGGTTGAGTCCGTCGGGGCGCACGACCACGTCGTACGGCGGCGAGGTCACGGCGGCCAAGCTGCCGACGCGCTCGGGGACATAGCGCAGGCCATGGAACGGGATCAGGCGCAGTCCATGGTCCGCGGTGCCAGATGTGGTCATTGGTGCATCGTAAGACGCGTCTCGCCATGCGGGATGATCGGGGGAGTACGGAAACCGGACAAGATCGATCTCCCCCGGCTACCGCTGGGAGGGGCCCCGAAGGAGCAGACACGATGACCCGGCAGAGCAGGACCCTTCCCGCGGGCAGTGAGCGGAGTCTGCACCAGGCGTACGACACGGCCCTGCTGGACCTCGACGGTGTGGTGTACGCGGGCGGCGAGGCCATCGCGCACGCCGTGGACTCGCTCGCCGCGGCGCGGGCCGACGGGATGCACCTGGCGTACGTGACGAACAACGCGCTGCGCACCCCGGACGCGGTTGCCGAGCACCTGAGCGAGCTGGGGATCCCTACGGAGGCCGGCGAGGTGATCACCTCCGCGCAGGCGGTGGCCCGTCTCATCGCCGAGCAGGTGGAGCCCGGGTCGAAGGTGCTGGTGATCGGCGGTGAGGGGCTGCGGGTCGCGCTGCGCGAACGCGGGCTGGTGCCGGTGGACTCCGCCGAGGAGGAGGGGCTCGCCGCGGTGGTCCAGGGGTACGGAGGGCCCGACTTGCAGTGGTCGCGGTTCGCGGAGGCCTCGTACGCGATCAACCGCGGGGTGCCGTGGTACGCGTCGAACACCGATCTGACGATTCCCGGGGCGCGGGGGATCGCGCCGGGCAACGGGGCCGCCGTGGAGGTCGTACGGATCGCCACGGGCGCGGAGCCGCAGGTGGCGGGCAAGCCGCTGCCCCCCATGCACCGCGAGACCGTGCTGCGGACCGGGGCGAAGCGGCCGCTGGTGGTCGGCGACCGGCTGGACACCGACATCGAGGGCGCCTTCAACGGGGACGTGGACTCGCTGCTGGTGCTGACCGGGGTGACGGACGGGGCGCAGCTGCTGCGGGCCGAGCCGAAGTACCGGCCGACGTACGTGGACCGGGACCTGCGCGGGCTGCTGACCGGGCAGCCGGAGGTGGTCGCGGCGGCGGGCGGCGGGTTCCGCTGCGGGAGCTGGACCGCGGTGGCGCTGGACGGCGTACTGGAGCTGCGCGGGGAGGAAGCCGGACCCGAGGGTGCCGACGGTGCCGACGGTGCGATGGACGGGCTGCGGGCGCTGTGTGCGGCGGCCTGGACCCAGGCGGGGGACGGTTCGTGCGGGCTGGACGCGGGGAAGGCGCTGGCCCGGCTGGGGCTGTAGGGCCGGCTGCGGGCCGGCGGGCCGGCTGCTGGTCCCCGTAGGGACTTAAGGCCTGGCCGGAGGGCTGTTCGGGGGAGCTGGGCAAGGCGGAGGGTAGGCTAACCTAACCTTCGTGTTGGTCGAGAGTCCCCCCGAACCGAGCGCGGCGCCGGCCGCCGCCACCCGCTCGCGCCACGGTGCGCGAGCCGCCGGTCTGCTCGCCGCCTTCGGCGTGCTCGCGCTGGTCGTGGTGGCGAGCATTGCCGTCGGCGCCAAGCAGATGCCCCTCCACGAGGTCTGGCACGGCCTGTTCCACTACTCCGGGACGGCCTCCGACGTCGTCGTACGGGACCTTCGGGTCCCGCGGACCCTCCTCGGCGTGCTCGTCGGCCTCGGCCTCGGGCTGTCCGGCGCCGTGATGCAGGCCCTGACCCGCAACCCGCTGGCGGAGCCGGGCATCCTCGGCGTCAACGCGGGGGCCGCGGCCGCCGTCGTATCGGCCATCAGCTTCTTCGGGGCGTCCTCGCTCAGCGAGTTCGTGTGGTGGGCCTTCCTGGGCGCCGCCGTCGTCTCCGTGGTCGTGTACGTGCTCGGCGGCAGCCGCAGCGCCACGCCCGTGCGCCTGGCGCTCGCCGGTACGGCGGCCACCGCGGCCCTGGTCGGATACATCAACGCCGTGCAGCTGATGGACAGCAAGGCGCTGGACAAGCTCCGTTTCTGGACCGTGGGCTCGCTGGCCTCCGCGAACATGGACACCGTCCGGCAAGTGGCGCCCTTCCTGGTGGTCGGCGCCGTCCTCGCGCTCTGCCTGGGCCGGCCGCTCAACGCCATGGCCATGGGCGACGACACCGCGCGGGCGCTCGGCGCGCACCTGACGCGGACCCGGATCGGCGCGATGATCGCCATCACCCTGCTGTGCGGGGCCGCGACCGCGGCCTGCGGGCCGATCGTCTTCGTCGGCCTGATGATCCCGCACCTCGTACGGTTCTTCACCGGCCCGGACATGCGCTGGGTGCTCGCGTACTCGGCGGTGCTCTCGCCCGTCCTGCTGCTCGGCGCCGACGTCATCGGCCGGGTCGTCACCCGGCCCGCCGAACTCCAGGTCGGCATCGTCACCGCGCTGATCGGCGGACCCGTCTTCATCTATCTCGTCCGGCGCAAGAGGATGGCCCAGCTGTGACAGTGACCGACGCACCCGTCACGGCACGCCGGGGCCGGACCGGACCCCGGCCGGTGCGCCTGCCCGGCGGGATATCGCTGCGCCTGGAGCGGCGCGCACTCGGCGTGGGGGCGCTGCTCCTGGTCCTCACGCTGGCGATGGCCGTCCTGCTCATCGGCACCGGCGACTTCGACATCGCCCCCTGGGACGTCGTACAGACCCTGCTGGGCCACGGCACGCCCGCGCACGAGTTCATCGTCAACGACCTGCGGCTGCCGCGGGTCCTGGTCGGCGTCCTGGTGGGCGCGGCCCTCGGCATGGCCGGCGCCGTCTTCCAGTCCGTCTCGCGCAACCCGCTCGGGTCCCCGGACGTGCTCGGCTTCGGCTACGGATCGGCCGTCGGCGCACTGGTGGTCATCGTGCTGTTCCACGGCGGCGCCGGCGAGGTGGCCCTCGGGGCCCTGGTGGGCGGGGTGGTGGCCGGAATCGCCGTGTACCTGCTCGCGTACAAGCAGGGCATCCACGGATACCGGCTGGTCCTCGTCGGCATCGGCTCGTGCGCGATGCTGACCGCCGTCATCCAGTACCTGCTGACGAAGGCGCAGCTCGTCGAGGCCACCCGCGCGATGGTCTGGCTGACCGGCTCGCTGGCCGGCCGGGACTGGGCGCAGGTCTGGCCGCTGCTCGCGACGTGCGCGGTGCTGTTCCCGCTGGTCCTCGGCCAGAGCCGGGCCCTGCGGATGATCGAGATGGGCGACGACGCGGCGTACGCGGTCGGGGTGCGGGTGGAGCGGACCCGGCTGCTGCTGATGGTGGCGGCGATCCTGCTCACCACCGCGGCCAGCGCCGCGGCCGGGCCGATCAGTTTCGTCGCGCTGGCCGCGCCGCAGCTCGCCCGCCGGCTGACCCGCTCGCCCGGGGCGGGCCTGCTGACCGGCGCGCTGATGGGCGCGCTCCTGCTGCTGGTGTCCGACTGGGCCTCGCAGCGGGCCTTCGGCGCCGACCAGTTGCCGGTGGGGGTGGTGACGGGGCTGGTCGGCGGCTGCTACCTGCTCTGGCTGCTCGTCACCGAACGCAAGGCCGGCCGCATATGAGGAACCAGAGGGACCAGAGGGACCAGGGCGGTATGAGTGACCAGAGGAGCAGGCAAGTGCAGCGGCTGACCGCGGAGAACGTGACCCTCGGCTACGACCAGCGGGTCATCGCCGAGAACCTGTCGGTGGAGATCCCCGACCACTCCTTCACGGTGATCGTCGGCCCCAACGCCTGCGGCAAGTCCACCCTGCTGCGCGCCCTGTCGCGGATGTTGAAGCCCTCGCAGGGACGGGTGCTGCTGGACGGTCAGGCCATCGGGTCGATGCCGGCGAAGAAGGTGGCCAAGACGCTGGGTCTGCTGCCGCAGTCCTCGATCGCCCCGGACGGGATCACCGTGTCGGACCTGGTCTCGCGCGGCCGCTATCCGCACCAGGGGCTGCTGCGGCAGTGGTCGGCGGACGACGAGCGCATCGTGAACGAGTCGATGGCCTCCACCGGGGTCGCCGAGCTCGCGGACCGGGCGGTGGACGAGCTGTCGGGCGGGCAGCGCCAGCGGGTGTGGATCGCGATGGCACTGGCGCAGCAGACGCCGCTGCTGCTGCTGGACGAGCCGACGACCTACCTGGACATCCAGCACCAGATCGAGGTGCTGAACCTCTGCGCGGAGCTGCACGAGGAGCGGGGGCGGACGCTGGTCGCCGTGCTGCACGATCTGAACCATGCGGCCCGCTACGCCACCCACCTGATCGCGATGCGGGACGGGAAGGTCGTGGCGGAGGGGCCGCCGGCCGAGGTGGTCACGGCGGAGCTGGTGGAGCGGGTGTTCGGGCTGCGGTGCCAGGTCATTGCGGACCCGGAGACGGGGACGCCGCTGGTGATCCCCGCGGCGCGAGCCCGTTCTGTGGTGGCTCGCGCCGAGTAGTCGCGGGTGCGGCGCCGTTGCCGGGGGCCGGCCCCCGGACCCCTGCTCCTCAAGCGCCGGAGGGGCTGGATGTGGCGAGGCCGGGATGGCCGGGTGCGGCTCAAGGCACGGGGCTCCGCCCCGGACCCCGCGCCTCAAACGCCGGCGAGGCTGGATTCGGCCTGCGGAGCAAGAGCCGTGCAGCGAGGTTGGCTACAACAGGCTCTTGAGGCGGAGGAGGTCGCGGAAGCCTGCTTCCAGGCGGATGCGGCCCGAGGCCCAGGCCTTCGGGAACTTCAGGTCGCCGGCGACCAGGGCGACCAGGTCGTCACCGGTCATCGCGAGCCGGATCTCGGCCTTGGCGGACGGCGGGCCGGGGGCCACCACGTCCACGCGGATCCGGCCCCCGTCGAGGCGGCCCGTGAAGGTCCGGTCCAGGTCGGTGATGTGGCAGCTCAGCGAGCGGTCGAGCGCGGTCGCACCGCGCACGTCGCCTTCGGCCCGCGCCAGGTTGTCGGAGAGTTGGTCGAGTGCCGCACGGCACTCCTCGATCGTAGCCATCGTGATCCCGACCGTACCGCAGAGCCGCGCGCCGTCGCGGGCGCCCTACGCGGTAGCGTCGGGGGCATGAACGAAGAAGTGCCCGCCGCGGCCCGGGCCCAGGAGCCGGACGAAGCCCCGGCCGAGCCCGCCGGGCCGGTCGCGCTGGGCCTCGTACGCACCCCCACCGGGCACGCCGGGGCGGACGCCGCACTGGAGCGGCTGGCGGACGTGGACCACCTCCCGGCGGACGGACACGTCGAGGTGTACGAGGATGTGCACAGGGGGCTGCGCTCCGCGCTCACCGCGCTGGACGCGACCGAAGGCCCCCGTCCGCACGAAAACAGGAGCTGAACCGATCGTGGCAGGAGTGGCACGCCGCCGCCTGGACGCCGAACTGGTACGCCGCAGCATGGCCCGCTCGCGCGAGCACGCCGCGCAGCTGATCGCCGCCGGCCGGGTGACCGTGGGCGGCAATACGGCGACGAAGCCGGCCACCCAGGTCGAGACCAGCGCGGCCCTCGTGGTCCTCAAGGACGACAGCGACCCCGACTACGTCTCCCGGGGCGGCCACAAGCTGGCGGGGGCGCTCGCGGCCTTCCGGCCCCAGGGGCTGCGCGTGGAGGGCCGCCGGGCGCTGGACGCGGGCGCCTCGACCGGCGGGTTCACCGACGTGCTGCTGCGCGCAGGCGTGGAGCACGTGATGGCCGTCGACGTCGGCTACGGGCAGCTCGCCTGGTCCCTGCAGAGCGACGACCGGGTCACGGTCAAGGACCGCACGAACGTGCGCGAGCTGACGGTGGAGCTGATCGACGGGGTGCCCGTGGACCTGGTCGTCGGCGACCTGTCCTTCATCTCGATCGGGCTGGTGCTGCCCGCGCTCGTACGCTGCTGCGCGCCCGACGCGGATCTGGTGCTGATGGTCAAGCCGCAGTTCGAGGTCGGCAAGGACCGGCTCGGCAGCGGTGGCGTGGTGCGCAGTACGGAGCTGCGTGCCGAGGCCGTGCGGGACGTGGCGGCGCAGGCGTGGAAGCTGGGCCTGGGCGTCCTCGGGGTGACCGCGAGCCCGCTTCCGGGCCCGTCGGGCAACGTCGAGTATTTTCTGTGGCTGCGGGCGGGGGCACCGGCACTCGACCCGGCGGATGTTGACCGTGCAGTGGCGGAGGGGCCGCAGTGAGTGATCTTTCGGGGGACCCGGCACAGTCGGGGGAGTCAGGGAAGTCGGGGGAGTCGGGGAAGCGGACCGTCTTCCTGCTCGCGCACACCGGCCGGCCGGCGGCCATCCGCAGCGCCGAGCTGGTGGTGCAGGGTCTGCTGCGCAGCGGGCTGGGTGTACGGGTGCTGCGGCACGAGGCGGTGGACCTGCCGCTGCCGCCCGAGGTGGAGCTGGTGGCCGAGTCCGAGTGCACCCCGCAGGTGCTCGACGGGTGCGAGCTGCTCATCGTGCTCGGCGGCGACGGGACGCTGCTGCGCGGCGCGGAGTTCGCGCGCGGCTCCGGGGTGCCGATGCTCGGCGTCAACCTGGGCCGGGTGGGCTTCCTCGCGGAGGCGGAGCGGGACGACCTGGACAAGGTCGTGGACCGGGTCGTGACGCGCGACTACGAGGTCGAGGAGCGGATGACCCTCGATGTGATCGTGCGGACCAACGGGGACGTGGTGCACCGGGACTGGGCGCTGAACGAGGCGGCCGTCCAGAAGGTGTCCCCGGAGCGGATGCTGGAGGTGGTCCTGGAGATCGACGGGCGCCCGGTGTCCGGCTTCGGCTGCGACGGGATCGTCTGCGCGACGCCGACGGGCTCGACGGCGTACGCCTTCTCGGCCGGCGGGCCGGTGGTCTGGCCGGAGGTGGAGGCACTGCTGATGGTGCCGATCAGCGCGCACGCGCTGTTCGCGAAGCCGCTGGTGACCTCGCCGGACTCGGTGCTGGCCGTGGAGGTGCAGACCGGGACCCCGCACGGGGTGCTGTGGTGCGACGGGCGGCGGACGGTGGAGCTGCCGGCCGGGGCCCGTGTGGAGGTCCGGCGGGGGACGGTGCCGGTGCGGCTCGCCCGGCTGCACCACGCGTCGTTCACGGACCGGCTCGTGGCGAAGTTCGCGCTGCCGGTGTCGGGATGGCGCGGAGCCCCGCACTAGGCCCGTAGGGGTCCTCGTGCACCGCGCGTACGTAAATAGCATGGTTGTTCGAGCGGGTTCGGGCGGGTGACGTCACATGGCACCCATGAAACCTCGGTATCGTCGTCCCGTGCTTGAGGAGATGCGGATACGGTCGCTCGGGGTCATCGACGACGCTGTGGTCGAGCTGTCACCCGGTTTCACCGCGGTGACCGGCGAGACCGGCGCGGGCAAGACCATGGTCGTCACCAGCCTCGGGCTGCTGCTCGGCGGGCGCGCCGACCCCGCCCTGGTGCGGATCGGGGCCAAGGCGGCGGTCGTCGAAGGGCGCATCGTCATGCGCCCGGACGCCCCCGCGGCGCTGCGCGCCGAGGAGGCCGGCGCCGAGCTCGACGACGGCGCCCTGCTGATCAGCCGGACCGTTTCCGCCGAGGGCCGCTCGCGCGCCCACGTCGGCGGCCGCTCCGTGCCCGTCGGCCTGCTCGCCGAACTCGCCGACGACCTCGTCGCCGTCCACGGCCAGACCGACCAGCAGGGCCTGCTCCGGCCCGCCCGGCAGCGCCAGGCCCTCGACCGGTACGCGGGCGACGCCGTCGCCGTCCCGCTGGAGAAGTACGCCGCCGCCCACCGCAGGCTGCGCGCCGTCGCCGGAGAGCTGGAGGAGATCACCACCCGGGCCCGGGAACGCGCCCAGGAGGCCGATCTGCTCCGCTTCGGGCTCGACGAGATCGCCGCCGTGGAACCGCTCTCGGGCGAGGACACCGAGCTGGCCGCGGAGGCCGAGCGCCTCGGGCACGCCGAATCCCTGTCCTCGGCCGCCCAGGTCGCGCACGCAGCCCTGGCCGGCAACGTCGAGGACCCCGAGGGCGTCGACGCGGGCGCGCTCGTCGCCGGTGCGCACCGCGCACTGGAATCCGTACGCTCCCACGACCCGGCGCTCGGCGCGCTCGCCGAGCGGATCGGGGAACTGGGCATCCTGCTCGGGGACGTGGCCGGGGAACTCGCCGGGTACGCGGACGACCTGGACGCCGATCCGCTGCGGCTGGCGGCCGTGGAGGAGCGGCGGGCGGCGCTGACCCAGCTGATGCGCAAGTACGGATCCGCGGAGAACGGCCTGGACTCCGTCCTGGAGTGGGCCGAACGCGGTTCCGTACGGCTGCTGGAGCTGGACGGCGACGACGAGCGGATCGACGAGCTGACCGCGGAGCGCGACGGGCTGCGGCTGGAACTCTCCTCGCTGGCGCAGGCGTTGACCGACGCGCGGAACGAGGCGGCGACCCGCTTCGCGTCGGCGGTCACCGAGGAGCTGGCCTCCCTGGCGATGCCGCACGCACGGGTCACCATCGACGTCCGGCAGACCGAGGACCCCGAGGGGGTCGAGGTCGGCGGCCGGCTCGTCGCGTACGGGCCCTCCGGCGTCGACGAGGTCGAACTGCTGCTGGCCCCGCACCCCGGAGCCCAGCCGCGGCCGATCGCCAAGGGTGCCTCGGGCGGTGAGCTGTCCCGGGTCATGCTCGCCGTCGAGGTCGTCTTCGCGGGCTCCGACCCGGTGCCCACGTACCTCTTCGACGAGGTCGACGCGGGCGTCGGCGGCAAGGCCGCCGTGGAGGTCGGCCGGCGGCTCGCGAAGCTGGCCAAGTCGGCCCAGGTGGTCGTCGTCACGCACCTGCCGCAGGTGGCGGCCTTCGCGGACCGGCAGCTGCTGGTCGAGAAGACCAACGACGGGTCCGTGACCCGCAGCGGCGTCACCGTCCTGGAGGGCGAGGACCGGATCCGCGAGCTGTCGCGGATGCTGGCCGGCCACGAGGACTCGGCGTCGGCGCGGGCGCACGCGGAGGAACTCCTCGCGGCGGCGCGGAGTTCGGAGTAGGGCGTCGCAGTCATCATGCTGACGCCCGGCTAGCCCGTGTGGGTGAGGATCTGGGGTGCGGGGCGGTATCTCACACGGGATCCGCACCCGTATGGTCCCGGAACGCGCGTGCGGACTGGCATTCTGAGCGAAGTCCCTGCCTTTCCTCCCTCACCCTGGAGCTTCGGCCCGTGAGCAGCTCCCCGGTCCCGGTCCCCGTCCTTCGCACCGTTCAAGTGCTCGGCGGCGCGAGCGGTGGTGCGCACGTGCGGTCGCTGGCCACCGGGCTCGCCGCGCGCGGCGTACGGGTCACCGTGTGCGGCCCCGTCGAGACCGAGGGGGAGTACGACTTCACCGGCGCCGGGGCGCGGTTCACCCCGGACGCGGTGAGCGCGCTGCGGGCCGCGTGCTTCGAGGCCGACGTGGTGCACGCACACGGCGTACGGGCGGGCATGCGCGCGGCGCTGGCCCTGCGCGGGCGGCGGGTCCCCCTGGTCGTGAGCTGGCACGGCGGCGGCCCCGGCAGCGGCCGCCTGAGCCTGCTCCTGGAACGGCACGTCGCGCGGGCCGCGGCGATCGTCCTCGGCGGCTCCTCGGCGCAGGTGGACCTGGCCCGGCTGCGGGGGGCGCGGGACGCGCGGCTGGCGGCGGTGGCGGTGCCGGCTGCGGCGGGGCCGTCGGGGTCTTCCGGGTCCTCCGGGTCCTCCGGGTCCTCGGATGTTCCGGACCACGGGAAAGTGCGCGCGGAACTCGGGGCGGTGGAGCGGCCGTTGCTGATCGCGGTCGGGAGCCTGGTGCCGCGGCGCGGGTACTCCGTACTGCTGGACGCGGCGCGGGAATGGCGGGACCTGGACCCGATGCCGCTGCTGGTCATCGCGGGAGAGGGCCCGATGCGGGCGGAGCTCGCGCGGCGCATCCAGGCGGAGCACCTGCCGGTGCGGCTGCTCGGGCAGCGGCGGGATGCCGCGAGGCTGCTGGCGGCGGCGGATGTCGCGGTGCTGACGAGTCGGTGGGAGGCGCGGTCGCCGCTCGCGCAGGAGGCTCTGCGGATGGGCGTGCCGTTGGTGGCGACGGCGGTGGGCGGTCTGCCGGAGCTGGTGGGGGCGGCGGGTGTGCTGGTGCCTTACGGGGACGCGGGGGTGCTGGCCGCTGCGGTGGCCGGGCTGCTGGCGGATCCCGCGCGGCGGGGGGAGCTGGCGTTGGCCGGGCGGGCCCAGGCCCTGACGTGGCCGTCGGAGGACGACACCGTGGCGCAAGTCCTGTCGGTGTACGACGAACTGACCTCGCGTCGCCGCTAGCCCCCGCCCGCTGCCGCTGCGCGGCGCGAAGTCCCCTCCCCGCCCTTCGCCCGTTCCCCGGGGCTCCGCCCCGGACCCGATCCCATGTGCGGCGCCGTACCCGGGGACCAGTCCCCGGACCCCTGCTCCTCAAACGCCGGAGGGGCTGGATTTTCGGAGGCGCGGCCACTCCAGCCGTCCGGCGTTTGCGGACCGGGGTCTGGGGCGGAGCCCCAGGAGGGGTCCGGGCGCAGCCCGGGGCCCCTCCCAGCCCGTCCGGCGTTTGAGGACCGGGTCCGGGCAGAGCCCGGGGAACGGTGGAAGGGCGGGTAGGGGACTTCGCCCCGCAGGGCCGACCCAGCCGCAGCTGCCCACCGGGCCCCGCGCCGGGGCAGCAGCCCCGCCCGGCCGCCGCCGGACGGAGTCCGGCGCAGCGGCGCGAAGCCCGCGGAGCGGTGCGAGGGGCGCGTCAGGAAGGGGACGTGGTGTGGCGGCGGGCTCGTAGGGCCAGGCTCAGGGAGAGGACGGTTTCCGGGTCGTCCAGGTCCGCGCCCAGGAGCTCCGAGATGCGGGCCAGGCGGTTGTACAGGGTCTGGCGGTTCAGGTGGAGCTCGCGCGCGGTCTCCGCCTTGCGGCCCGCGTGGGCCAGGTACGTCTCCAGGGTGGGGAGGAGCGGCGGGCGGGAGACCGTGTCGTGCACGCGCAGGGCACCGATCGCGCGGTCAACGAAGGCCGCCAGGTCGGGGTGTTCGCGCAGGCGCCACAGGAGCAGGTCGATGTCCAGGCGGCGGGCGTCGTACCAGGGGCGGGCCGGGAGGCCGTGCGCGGCCGTGGCGGTCTCGGCGGCGTGGCGGAGGCCCGCCGGGACCGTGGCCCAGCCGCCGCACACGCCGACGACCACCGCCGGCGCGGCCCCCGCACGGTCCAGGCCCGCCCGCTCCACGCCGGCCCGCAGGGCCGCCGCGACCCGGTCCGAGACCGTCGTGCGCTCGGCGTCGGAGCGCAGGGAGACCAGGAGGGGGACGCGGCCTTCCACCGGCCGGACCCCGAGGAGCACCGGGACGCCGACGGAGGCGAGTTCCTCCAGGACGGCCCGGGCCAGGACGGCCCAGTTCCCCGACGGGGCCAGGTCCGAGGACAGCCGCATGACGATGGGCAGGAGCGGGCCGGGGCCCGGTTTGAAGCCCAGGACGCGGGCCTGGGCGGGGGCGTCCTCCGCCGAGATGCGTCCCTCCGCGAGGTCGGTGAGGAAATCGCCGCGGCCGCGCGCCGCGAGCTCGTCCTCCTGCCGGGCCTGCATCAGGACGACGGCCAGTACGCCGGCCGTCCGCTCCGCCGCCATCCGGTGCACGGGCAGCAGCGGCGCGGACACGCCCAGCAGGACCAGCCGGGCCCGCACCGAGCCGGTGCCGCGGCCGCCTCCCGGGACGTCGACCACCACGGCGTTGCCGGACGGCTCCGCCGGGCGCTGGCCCCGTAGGCCCTCCCACACCTGGAGCGGGTCCGCCGCGGCCTCGCCGGCGACCGGGCCCGCCGCGTACAGCAACTGGCCGTCGGGGGTTTCCAGGAAGACCGGGTTGGCCGTGAAGTCCGCCAGGATGTGCAGCACTTGGGGGATGCCGCCGCCGTCGAGCAGGGCTTCCGTGCAGCGCCGGTGGACCTCCTCGGCCCGCTGGAGCAGCGCGTAGTGCCCGTTGACGATCTCGGTGTGCACCTCCTCCGTGACGGTCACGAAGGGGACCTCCCGGTGCAGCTGGACGAGGGGGAGGCCGACCGCTCGCGCCGTCTCCACCAAGGTCGCCGGGAGGCGGGTGAAGCGGGGTCCCAGTTCGACGACCAGGGCGGCGATGCCCCGGTCCGCGAGGCGGCGTACGAAGGCGCGTTGCTCGGCGGGGCGGGTGCCGAGGCCGAGGCCGGTGGTCAGCAGCAGCTCGCCGCCCTTGAGCAGGGAGGCGATGTTGGGGACCTCGCCGGCGTGCACCCAGCGCACGGTCCGGCCGAGCCGGTCGGCGCAGGCCACCACCTCCGGGAGCCCGCTGCGCAGCCCCGGCAGCTCAAGTGCCCGCTGAACCGTGATCCCGCCCTGATTGTCCATATGCCGGACGCTACCGGGGCTCTTGTTCCGTGCACATCACCGAGCGGTTACGGGGTGCCATCTACCCCCGTCCGGCCCGACAACTCGTCGTCCCTGCAAGGAGATTATCGGACTGCATGCCGATTGTGGCGTACGTCACCCGGGGCGAGAGTGAGCGCCCTCACGACAGGAACGAGGAGCCATGAGCACGGATCGCAGCACCGGCGTCGGCGCACCCCAGGTCCAGCGGCTGAAAGCCAATTCGGTGGGCCTGGTCGGTGTCGTCTTCATGGCCGTGGCCACCGCCGCTCCCATCACCGCGATGACCGGCAACCTGCCCATCGCCGTCGGCTTCGGCAACGGCATCGGCGCCCCGGCCGGCTACCTCTTCGCGACCGCCGTCCTGACCGTCTTCGCCGTGGGCTACGTCGCCATGGCCAAGCGGATCACCGCCGCCGGCGCCTTCTACGGGTACATCTCGCACGGACTCGGCCGGATCGCCGGCATGGCCTCCGGCATGCTCGCGGTCCTCGCCTACATCGTCTTCGAGGCATCGATCGTCGGCGTCTTCTCCTACTTCACCAAGACCACCGTCCACGACCAGCTCGGCATAGACCTGCCCTGGATCGTCTACGCGGTGGCCATGCTCGCGATCACCGCCGCCCTGGCGCACTTCGACATCAACCTCACGGCCAAGGCGCTCGGCGTGATGCTCGTCGCCGAGATCGCCGTCCTCTTCGCCGTCGCCACCGCCGTCCTGATCGCCGGCGGCGGACCGGACGGGATCCCGGTCGAACCCCTCAACCCCAAGAACGCCTTCACCGGCGCCTCCGCCGGACTCGGCCTCTTCTTCGCCTTCTGGTCCTGGGTCGGCTTCGAGTCCACCGCGATGTACGGCGAGGAGTCCAAGAACCCGAAGAAGGTCATCCCCAAGGCCACCCTCATCTCCGTCGTCGGCGTCGGCCTCTTCTACATCTACGTCTCCTGGATGACCATCGCCGGCAACGGCCTCGGCAAGTCCGTGGAGCTCTCCGCCTCCGCGAGCCCGCTCGACCTGTTCTTCGCCCCCACCCAGACCTTCATCGGCGCCTGGGCCGTCGACGCCTTCCAGTGGCTGCTGCTCACCGGCTCCTTCGCCTGCGGCATGGCCTTCCACCAGTGCGCCGCCCGCTACCTCTACGCCATCGGCCGCGAGGGCTTCCTCCACCCGGGCCTGGGCCGTACGCACGCCAAGCACGGCTCCCCGTACGTCTCCTCCCTGGTGCAGACGGCCATCGCCACCGGCCTGGTCGCGCTGTTCTGGCTGACCGGGCAGGACCCGTACATCCACCTGTACACGCTGCTCGCGATCCTCGGCACCATGGCGATCCTCATCGTCCAGACCCTGTGCTCCTTCGCGGTGATCGGCTACTTCCGCAAGAACCACCCCGAGGACCGGCACTGGTTCCGCACCTTCACGGCCCCGCTGATCGGCGGCATCGCCATGGCCGCCGTGGTCGTCCTGCTGCTGGTCAACATGAAGACGGCGGCCGGGCTGGCCGCCGACTCGTTCTTCTTCACGCTCATCCCGTGGATCGTCGGGCTCGTCTTCTTCGGCGGGCTGGGACTCGGCCTGTGGCTGAAGTTCAAGGCCCCGGACCGCTACGAGATCATCGGCCGCGTCGTCCTGGAGGACGCCGCCGAGCGCACCGACGAGAGCACCGACGGCAGCGCCGGTGCCTCCGCCCCCTCCGCCGCGAACGTCTGAGAAGGAGCCACCGCCATGGCCCGTACGCCACTGATGCACGCGCTCCGCCGGCTCGCCGCCGAGCACGCGGCCGCCCGACGGCTCGGCCTGCCCGTCGCCGAAGTGCGCGGCTCCACCCGCCGTCAGCTCCTCGGCCGCGCCGCCGCCCTCGGCCTCGGCACCGCCCTGGCCTCCGCCGCGGTCGCCCCGGCGGGCGCCCACGCGGTGGAGACCGCCGCCGACAAGAAGCCCGTCGCCCCCGCCCGCGTCGCCATCGTGGGCGCCGGCATCTCGGGGCTGACCGCAGCCCTGACCCTCAAGGACGCGGGCGTTCCCTTCACCCTCTACGAGGCCAACCCGAGCCGCGTGGGCGGCCGGATGTGGACCCAGCGCTCCCTGTGGGCCTACGGGCAGACCTCCGAGATCGGCGGCGAGCTGATCGACACCAGCCACAAGAAGATCCTGGAGCTGTGCCGCCGCTTCAACCTCCAGACCGAGGACTTCCTCGGCGGCGGCCCCAACGGGGCGGAGGAGGTCCTCTGGTTCAACGGGACCTACTACCCGCGCGATCAGGCCGACGAGGACTTCAACGCCGTCTACCAGGCTCTGCGCCGCGATCTCCAGGAGGCCGGCGAGGTCTCCTGGAACTCCTCGACCCCCGCGGGCACCGCCCTCGACAACATGACCCTGTACCAGTGGATCGAGACCCGGATCCCCGGCGGACACGGTTCGCAGCTCGGCCGCTTCATCGACGTGGCGTACAACGTCGAGTACGGGGCCGACACCCAGCAGCAGTCCGCCCTCGCGCTGGTCCTGCTGATGGGCTACCAGCCCAACCCGGGCAACTTCAACGTCTGGGGCCTGTCCAACGAGCGCTACCACATCACCGGCGGCAACGACCAGCTGCCGAACGCCATCGCCCAGGCCCTGCCCGCCGGTTCGACCGTCATGGGCCGCGAGCTGGTCGCCGTGCGCGTCTCCGCCGACGGCACCCAGACCCTGACCTTCAACGACGCCGGCGCCACCCGGACGGTCGTCGCCGACCACACCATCCTGTGCCTGCCGCTGCCGATCCTCCAGCGGATCGACATCACCGGCGCCGGCTTCGACCCGCGGATGAAGAACCTCCTGCGCGACGCCCGCATGGGCTACTGCACCAAGCTCAACATGCAGTTCACCAGCCGCCCCTGGCGCGGCACCGGGCCCTGGCCGGGGGTCTCCGCCGGCGACTGCTTCACCGACGGCGAGGTCCAGCAGACCTGGGACACCACCAAGGTCCAGCCGGGCAACGGCGGCATCCTGCTCCAGTACGGCGGCGGCACCCTGGCCGGCTCGCTCACCCCGGCGACCCCCTTCGCCACCGACTCCGACCCCTACGTACGCGCCCTCGCGGGCCGGATGCTCACCGGGATCGACGCCTTCTTCCCCGGCACCAAGGCGGCCTGGACCGGCAAGGCGCAGCTGTCGGCCTGGCACCGCAATCCGTACGCGCTCGGCGCGTACTCGTACTGGCCGACCGGCTACCTGCACCAGTACGCCAAGTACGAGGGCACCGCGCAGGGCCGGATCCACATCGGCGGAGAGCACTGCAGCTACGACTTCCAGGGGTTCATGGAAGGCGGGGCGACCGAGGGGGAGCGGGCGGCGAAGGAGGTGATCACCGCCCTCACGTGACCGGTCCCGTGACCGGTCCCGTGACCGGTCCCGTGACCGGTCCTAGGACGGCTCGATGTTGTGGTTGAAGCGGAAGACGTTGTCCGGGTCGTACTCCCGCTTCAGCCGGCCCAGCCGCCGCATGTTCTCGGGTCCGAGGCCGGCGACCACCCGGTCTCCGCCCTCGTCCCCGGTGAAGTTGAGGTAGACCGCGCCGGTGCTCCACGGCCGGACGTCGGCGCGGACGTCCTTGACCCACTGACGGACCCGGTCGTCGTCGGCCGGGTCCTCCCAGGCACCGAACGGGTGCACCGCCCAGGGCGCGTCGCGGAACGGCACCGGATAGTCGGCCGGGCCCTCGGCGATCGCGCCGCCCTGGGGCCACACCACGTGCTGGGTGCCGCTCGGCACCGGCATGGAGTCCGCGCGGGCGCAGAACACGTCCACGAACGCGTCGGGCACACCGGTCAGGTACTCCGCCGACCAGTAGTTCCGCAGGCCCGGCGGATCGTCGAGCATGCACTGGAGGTCCGCGTAGGGGATGTCCATCACCATCTCCGCCTCGTGCGGAACGGCCAGCAGCGGCGCGATGAGGCGGCGCAGCTCCTCCACGGGCCCCGCGTACGTGACCAGCGCGCCCGCCAGCAGCAGGCCGACCAGGTGCGGCGGGACGAACTCCTCGGGCGGTCCGGTCATGTAGATGGCGCCGCCGCCGGCCTCGCGCGGCCCGTCCTCCATGACGTCCCGGTACGTACGGACCACCTCGGGCCCGTGCTCGGGCAGGTACAGCAGGAACGCGACGGACATGGCCGGCAGCTCGTGCAGCCGCAGGGTCAGCGAGGTGGCGACGCCGAAGTTCCCGCCGCCGCCGTGCAGCCCCCAGAACAGCTCGGGGTGGTCCTCCTCGGTCGCCGTCAGCATCTCCCCGTCGGCCGTGACCAGGTCCACGGCGAGCAGGTTGTCCACCGCCAGGCCGAACTTCCGGTCCAGCCACCCGGTGCCGCCGCCCAGCACGAAGCCGCCGACCCCGGTGGTGGAGACGCGGCCGCCGGTGGTCGCCAGCCCGTACCGCTCGCAGGCCCGGTCCAGATGGCTCATCGTGGCCCCGCCCTCGACGCGGACGGCCGAGGCCCCGGGGTGGACCGTCACCCCCTGCATCCGGCGCAGGTCCACGACCAGACCGCCGTCGTTCAGGGACATCCCGGCCACGCTGTGGCCGCCGCCGCGCACCGCGATCGGCAGGTCGAGCCGCCGCGCGAAGCGCACGGCGGTCGCCACGTCCACCGGACTCTCGCACTGCGCGATGACGGCCGGCCGGCGGTCGATCATCCCGTTGTAGAGGGCGCGGGCCTCGTCGTACCCCGGATCCTCCGGAACCAGCACGGCGCCGGACAGGTCCTCGCGGAGCTCGGCAAGTGCCGTGCCCGCCTTCGAGAGGGGAGCCATGGCTACCCCCTTCCGGGAGATGCGGAAGGTGCGGAAGGTGCGGAAAGCCCTACGACACCTCCAGGTTAGTCAGCCCCCGTACGCCCCGCTCGCCGTCAGCCGCAGGGCCGTGTCGATCAGGGGGACGTGGCTGAAGGCCTGCGGGAAGTTGCCCACCTGGCGCTGGAGCTTCGGATCCCATTCCTCCGCCAGCAGGCCCAGGTCGTTGCGGAGCGCGAGCAGCTTCTCGAAGAGGCGCCGGGCCTCGTCGACCCGGCCGATCATCGCCAGGTCGTCCGCCATCCAGAACGAGCAGGCCAGGAAGGCCCCCTCGTCGCCCTGCAGACCGTCCACGCCCGCCTCCTCGCCCGACGTCGGGTAGCGCAGGATGAAGCCGTCGGGGGTCGACAGCTCGCGCTGGATCGCCTCGATCGTGCCGATCACCCGCTTGTCGTCCGGCGGCAGGAAGCCCATCTGCGGGATCAGCAGGAGGGAAGCGTCCAGCTCCTTGGACCCGTAGGACTGCGTGAAGGTGTTGCGTTCCTTGTCGTAGCCCTTCTCGCAGACGTCCTGGTGGATCTCGTCGCGCAACTCGCGCCACCGCTCCAGCGGCCCGTCCGCGTCCCCGCTCTCGATCAGCTTGATCGTGCGGTCCACGGCCACCCACGCCATCACCTTCGAGTGCACGAAGTGCCGGCGCGGGCCGCGCACCTCCCAGATGCCCTCGTCGGGCTGGTCCCAGTGGGTCTCCAGGTAGCGGATCAGCTTCAGCTGGAGCAGCGAGGCGTAGTCGTTGCGCGCCAGGCCGGTCATGTGGCCCAGGTGCAGGGCCTCGGTGACCTCGCCGTACACGTCGAGCTGGAGCTGGCCCGCGGCGCCGTTGCCGACCCGGACCGGCCGGGAGTTCTCGTACCCCGGCAGCCAGTCGAGCTCGGTCTCGCCGAGCTCCCGCTCGCCCGCGATCCCGTACATGATCTGCAGGTTCTCCGGGTCGCCGGCCACCGCCCGCAGCAGCCACTCGCGCCAGGCGCGGGCCTCCTCGCGGTAGCCGGTGCGCAGCAGCGAGGACAGGGTGATGGCGGCGTCGCGCAGCCAGGTGTAGCGGTAGTCCCAGTTGCGGACCCCGCCGATCTCCTCCGGGAGGGAGGTGGTGGGCGCGGCGACGATCCCGCCCGTGGGGGCGTACGTGAGCGCCTTGAGGGTGATCAGCGAGCGGATCACCGCCTCCCGGTAGGGGCCGTGGTACGTGCACTGCTCGACCCAGTCCCGCCAGAACTCGGTGGTGGCCTCCAGGGCCTCCTCGGCCTCCGGCGGCTGCGGCGGCTCCTTGTGGGAGGGCTGCCAGCTGATGCAGAAGGCCTTCCGGTCGCCCGGCCCGACGGTGAAGTCGGAGTACGTGGTCAGGTCCTTGCCGTACGTCTGCGCCTCGGTGTCCAGCCAGACCGAGTCGGGGCCCGCCACGGCCACGGTGCGGTCGTCGACCCGGTGCACCCAGGGCACCACCCGGCCGTAGCTGAAGCGCATGCGCAGGGCCGAGCGCATGGGCACGCGCCCGCTGATGCCCTCCACGATGCGGATGATCTGCGGTGCGTGGTCCTCGCGGGGCGGCATGAAGTCGATCACGCGGACCGTGCCGCGCGGGGTGTCCCACTCGGATTCCAGGACCAGCGAATCACCGCGGTAGCGGCGCCGGGTGGCACGCGGGGCCTCGGCGCCGGCCGGGAACGCCGGGCCGATCCGCCAGAACCCGTGTTCCTCGGTGCCGAGAATGCTCGCGAAGACGGCATGGGAATCGAAGCGTGGCAGGCACAGCCAGTCCACCGCCCCGTCCCGGCAGACCAATGCCGCGGTCTGCATGTCGCCGATCAGTGCGTAATCCTCGATGCGCCCGGACACGTTGCATCTCCAGTCGAACAGCCACGTCCGCCCCGAAGGGCGCTTGCATTGCGCGATGCCGCGGATTCTCCGGTGATGTGGATGGCCGCGTCCAGCCCATGATTCCGGAACCGGACGGGTTACGCCGTTCGCGGGGCCGCTCGGCGGGGATGTGATCGAGATCCGAGCAGGACAAGACGGCACCCTAGTGATCCCCGTCAGCCCGGGGACAATGAGGTTCGGCCGAACGGGTGAGCGGCGGCGATACCGCCGTGACGGACCGCGCGCAGGCCCCCGAGGACGCCCCCGCCGCGTGGCCGGAGGCGGACCGGCCCGGGCGCTGATAGGCTGGTATCCCGTGGACCGGTGGTCTGCCTGTGCGAATCAGGAGCCCCGAAACCGCAGCTTCGGCGCCCCCTGAGACCTTCCGGTTCGATGGTGGCCGGCGCCGGACGCACCTCACCTCGCGACCACGGGAGCCCCCTCTTGGCGATGCCGCCCAAATCCATGACGACCAAGCACATCTTCGTCACCGGGGGTGTCGCTTCCTCCCTCGGCAAGGGCCTGACGGCCTCCAGCCTGGGTGCGCTGCTGAAGGCGCGCGGTCTTCGGGTCACGATGCAGAAGCTCGACCCGTACCTCAACGTCGACCCCGGCACGATGAACCCGTTCCAGCACGGCGAGGTGTTCGTCACCAACGACGGCGCCGAGACCGACCTGGACATCGGTCACTACGAGCGCTTCCTCGACGTCGACCTCGACGGCTCGGCCAACGTCACCACCGGCCAGGTCTACTCGCAGGTCATCGCCAAGGAGCGGCGCGGCGAGTACCTCGGTGACACCGTGCAGGTCATCCCGCACATCACCAACGAGATCAAGCACCGCATCCGGCGCATGGCGACCGACGACGTCGACGTCGTCATCACCGAGGTCGGCGGCACCGTCGGCGACATCGAGTCGCTGCCGTTCCTGGAGACCGTCCGCCAGGTCCGCCACGAGGTCGGCCGCGACAACGTCTTCGTCGTGCACATCTCGCTGCTGCCCTACATCGGCCCCTCCGGCGAGCTGAAGACCAAGCCGACCCAGCACTCCGTCGCGGCGCTGCGCAACATCGGCATCCAGCCCGACGCGATCGTGCTGCGCGCCGACCGCGAGGTCCCGACCTCGATCAAGCGCAAGATCTCGCTGATGTGCGACGTCGACGAGGAGGCCGTGGTCGCCGCGATCGACGCCAAGTCGATCTACGACATCCCCAAGGTGCTGCACACCGAGGGCCTGGACGCGTACGTCGTGCGCAAGCTCGACCTGCCCTTCCGCGACGTCAACTGGACCGTCTGGGAGGACCTGCTCGACCGGGTCCACAACCCCGACCACGAGGTCAAGATCGCGCTCGTCGGCAAGTACATCGACCTGCCCGACGCCTACCTGTCGGTGACCGAGGCGCTGCGCGCCGGCGGCTTCGCCAACAAGGCCCGCGTGCAGATCAAGTGGGTCACCTCCGACGACTGCAAGACCCAGGCGGGCGCCGCGGCGCAGCTGTCCGACGTGGACGCGATCTGCGTCCCCGGCGGTTTCGGCGACCGCGGTGTCAACGGCAAGGTCGGTGCGATCACCTACGCCCGCGAGAACAAGATCCCGCTGCTCGGCCTGTGCCTGGGCCTGCAGTGCGTGGTCATCGAGGCCGCGCGCAACCTGGCGGGCATCGAGGACGCGAACTCCACCGAGTTCGACGCCTCCACCGCGAACCCGGTGATCTCCACGATGGAGGAGCAGCTGGCCTTCGTCGAGGGCGCGGGCGACCTGGGCGGCACCATGCGCCTGGGCATGTACCCGGCGAAGCTCGCCGAGGGCTCCATCGTGCGCGAGGTCTACGGCGACCAGGCGTACGTGGACGAGCGCCACCGCCACCGCTACGAGGTCAACAACTCCTACCGCGGCGAGCTGGAGAAGAAGGCCGGTCTGGTCTTCTCCGGCACCTCCCCGGACAACAAGCTCGTCGAGTACGTCGAGTACCCGCGCGAGGTCCACCCCTACCTGGTGGCCACCCAGGCCCACCCGGAGCTGCGCTCGCGCCCGACGCGCCCGCACCCGCTGTTCGCGGGTCTGGTCAAGGCGGCCGTGGAACGGCAGCAGGCCGCGAAGTAGTCGTACGGCACATACCGTAGACAGCCGGGGTACGGAGATCCGTACCCCGGCTGTCGCGCGTTGTGGAGGGCTTCGGGGTATGTCGGGCATGGAGATCAAGGACACGTCGGAATCCTGGGAGACGGTGTCGACCCAGCGGCCGTTCCAGGGCGCGAAGACGGCGGTGGCTTCCGACGAGGTGCGGATGCCGGACGGGTCCGTGGCCCGCCGCGACTACCAGGTGCACCCCGGGTCGGTGTGCGTGCTCGCCCTGGACGACGCGGGACGGGTGCTGGTGCTGAGCCAGTACCGCCACCCGGTGCGGCGGCGGCTGTGGGAGCTCCCGGCGGGGCTCCTGGACGTGGTGGGGGAGAACCCGCTGCACGGGGCGCAGCGCGAACTCGCGGAGGAGGCGCACGTCAAGGCCGAGGACTGGCGGGTGCTGGCCGACTTCTACGCGTCCCCCGGCGGCTCGGACGAGGCCACCCGCATCTTCCTCGCGCGCGGCGTCTCGGAGGCGGACGGCGAACGCTACGCGGAGTCCGGCTCGGAGGAGGCGGACATGGAGGTGACGTGGGTGCCGCTGCCCGAGCTGGTACGGGGCGTCCTGGCGGGCGAGCTGGGCAACCCCGGGCTCGTCACGGGAGCCCTGGCCCTCTCGGCGGCCCTGGCCGCCGACCCGCCCCTGACCTCCCTCCGGCCGGCGGACGCCCCGTGGCAGGCCCGTCCGTACGAGGCGTAGCCGCGGAGTGACGTTCTGACGCGCCGCACGCGCGGCGCGTCAGAAAAACTGCCCATCCGCTGATCCGATCGGGCGATTTGTCCGCCGCGCTCCACCCTGTCCGTCGCTCTGCGTGAACTACGCTCGCAATCCGAAGGCAGCGAGAGGAGCGGATCCGTGACGGATTTCGTCGGGCGGCGGCGTGAGCTCAAGGAGCTCCGCGAGGACATCGCGCGAACCGGGCTCGACACCCTCTCCGGCCGCAAGGCCAAGGCCCCGCGCGCCCGGGTGCTCCTCGTCGCGGGGCGCCCCGGCTCCGGCCGGACCGCCCTCGCCGAAGCGCTGGTGCGCGAGATCGCCGACGACTATCCCGACGGGGTGCTGAAGGTCCGGCTCACCGCCCCCACGGGCGAGGGCATCGCCACCGAGCGTGCCGTCCGCACCCTCCTGGAGGGACTGGGACAGCCCACCCCGCCCGGCGCCGGCGAGGACGATCTCAGCTCCGCCCTGCGCACGGCCCTGGCCGACCGCCGCATGGTCCTGCTCGTCGACGACGCCTCCGATCCGCACCAGGTCGACGCCCTGCTGCCGGACACCCCCGAGTGCCTGGTCGTCGTCACCTCGGAGGGCCCCCTGACCGGGATTCCGGATGTCCGCCCCTGCACCCTCGGCGGCCTGGACACCCCCTCGGCCGTCCGCATGCTGGTCCAGCGCATCGGCGACATCCGCGCAGCCAACGACCCGCGCGCGGCCGAAGCCCTCGCCGAGGAGTGCGGCGGCCAGCCCGCCGCGCTCGCCCTCGCGGGCGGCTGGCTCGCCGCACGCCCCAAAGCCTCCGTGGCGGACGTGGGCAAGCAGCTGCACGACATGCCCGCCGGGGTCGGCGGCCCGCTCGCCAAGACCTTCAGGCTCGTCTACGAATCCCTCCCGCAGCCCGCCCAGCGGACCCTGCGGCTGCTTCCGCTTGCTCCCGCCGGCCTCGTCGACTCCCACGTCGCCTCCGCACTGGCCGGCTGCTCCGTGGCCGCCGCGCAGTCGACCCTGGAGGACTTCGCCGCGCTGGGCCTGCTCAGGCCCGCCCACGACGGGCTGTACCTGCTGCCCGGCTGCCTCGCGCCGCTGCTCCAGGCCCTGCTGGAGGCCAAGGAGCGGCCTGCCGAGGTCCAGCTCGCACGGGCCCGGATGCTGGAGCGCACCGTACGGCTGCTGCTCTCCTGCCGGGCCATGGCCGAGCCGGACGAAGAGGGCCTGTACGGACCCGGCGGACCCGGCGGGGCGGTCGGGGTGCCGGAGAAGCTCGACGGGGTGCCGCGCGCGCTGCGCTTCGCCGACCGGCGGGCGGCGGAGACCTGGCTGAACACGCGGCTGCCCGCACTGCTGGCCGCCGCCTCGCTGGCCGTGGCCGACGGGGAGCTGGACACCCTGGCGCGCAGGTTCGTGGCGGCCCTCGCGCGGGCCCTGTCCGAGCACCGCGGCACCGCCGGGGCCGCGCCCGAGCTGTACGGGCTGCACCAGCTCGTGCTGGACGTGGCCGAGCGGCGCGATCTGCACCGGGAACAGGCCGCCGCGCTGCTGAACCTGGCCGATCTGGACGCCGAGACCGGCCGGACCCGGGAGGCGCTGGACCGGTACCGGGCCGCTCTGGACGCGGGAAAGGCGGCGAACGACCCGTACGCGTCGGGCCGCGCGATGGAATCCGTAGGCGGCGCGCACCAGGAGCTGGGCGACTGGCACCGGGCCTCCGACTGGTTCGGCCGGGCCCTGTCCCACGCCCTCGCGCGGGGGGAGCGCGCGGACGAGGCGCGGCTCTACGGGCGGCTGGGGAACGTGCACACCTACGCGGGCCGGTACGGGGAGGCGCTGCGGAGCTGGCGGGCGGCCTCGGCCGGCTACCGGAAACTGGCCGATGTCCCTGGCCAGGCAAAGGCGTTGAGCGAGATGGCGCGGATCCAGGAGTACGCGGGGCGGCCCGAGGAATCGCTGCACACCTGCCGGGAGGCGGTGGAGCTCGCGCGGAAGGCCGGGGACCTGCGACTTCAGGCCGCGCTCCAGGTGCGGCTGGCGGACACGCTGGACCGGCTCGGCGATCCCGCGGCTGCCAGGCTGCACAGGTCCGCGGCCGACAGATTGCTGGGAGACGACCCCGCAGCCTGCGAAATCCGCAGCGTTTCCGACTGAGATTATTGGTTTGCAAGGCTAGACAGCCGCTCATCCTTCATTAGACTGGCTTCACCAGGTCATCCTCTGGTGCATCCCGTTGCGCGTTCTTGTGGACGGGTTTGTATTGAAGTAGCCCGAAACATCCCCTGAGCCAAGGACCGTGAGCCACGATGAAGGTCGGCATCCCCCGCGAGGTCAAGAACAACGAGTTCCGGGTCGCCATCACGCCCGCCGGCGTGCATGAGCTGGTCCGCAACGGCCACCAGGTCTTCGTCGAGCAGAACGCCGGTGTGGGCTCCTCGATCACGGACGCGGAGTACGTCTCCGCCGGTGCCGAGATCCTCGGCACCGCCGACGAGGTCTGGGCCACCGCTGACCTGCTGCTGAAGGTCAAGGAGCCCATCGCCGAGGAGTACCACCGCCTCCGCAAGGACCAGACCCTCTTCACCTACCTGCACCTCGCGGCCTCCCGCGAGTGCACGGACGCCCTGCTCGAGTCCGGCACCACCGCCATCGCGTACGAGACGGTCGAGACGGCGAACCGCGCCCTCCCGCTGCTCGCCCCGATGTCCGAGGTCGCGGGCCGCCTGGCCCCGCAGGTCGGTGCCTACCACCTGATGCGTTCGGTCGGCGGCCGCGGCGTGCTCCCCGGCGGCGTCCCCGGCACCCACGCCGGCGAGTGCGTGGTCATCGGCGGCGGCGTCTCCGGCTGGAACGCCGTGCAGATCGCCGTCGGCATGGGCTTCCACGTGACCCTGCTGGACCGCGACATCAACAAGCTCCGCGAGGCCGACAAGATCTTCGGCACGAAGATCAAGACGATCGTCTCCAACGCCTTCGAGCTGGAGAAGGCCGTCATCGAGGCCGACCTCGTCATCGGCGCGGTGCTGATCCCGGGTGCGAAGGCCCCGAAGCTGGTCACCAACGAGCTCGTCGCCAAGATGAAGCCCGGAAGTGTCCTTGTCGACATTGCGATCGACCAGGGCGGCTGCTTCGAGGACTCCCGCGCGACCACCCACGCCGAGCCGACCTTCCAGGTCCACAACTCGGTCTTCTACTGCGTCGCCAACATGCCGGGCGCGGTGCCGAACACCTCCACCTACGCCCTGACCAACGCCACGCTGCCCTACATCGTGCAGCTCGCGAACCTCGGCTGGGTCGAGGCGCTGCGTCGTGACCCGGCGCTCGCGCTGGGCCTCAACACCCATGACGGCCAGGTCGTTTACCGCGAGGTCGCCGAGGCCCACGGTCTCGAGACCCTCGAGCTGAGCACCCTGCTCGGCTGAGTCGTCAACGACTGACGTCAATCTCACGTATCCGGCCGGACCTTGCTCGCGAGGTCCGGCCGGAGGCGTTCCCGGGGTCGTCCACGAGGCCGCTCAACTCGCCTCGAACGTAACCCTTTAACCCTTTCGCACACCCGCGAAACTTCCCGGCGACAGCTCGTACGCCCTTGACAGAGTGGTGTTCGGTTGCCGACACATCGCGGCGGGTCCGGCGGATTGTGTTGCCGCTGAGTGGTGACACGCCATAGAGTCGCCAACCGTCGGCATGGTGCCACGCTGACCTATCGATAAGTGTCCTGGTCACGTCCGAGGAGGTAAGACGACTTGTGAATGAGTCGACATTTGCTCCTGGAGGTGGTCGAGCAGGAGGGCCTGCGCGGGGTCAGGGTCCTGCCGGAATCGAAGCCGTGGGATCCGTAGCGGTCCGCACCTTCGCAAACCACCAGCACATGACGACGCCCCAAAAGAGCATGGACGGCCTAGACGTGAACTCCAGGGCCGGCGACCTGAGCGGCGACAAGCCCGTGGGTTTCGCCGACTACGAACAGGTGCCCGAGGGGCATTTCTACGACCCCGACGCGGAGTACGAGCCCGATCCCGAGTACGCGGCCACTCTCGCCCCCGACGCTGCCCGCCAGCGCCGTGAGCGGATCGGCCCGACCGGACGGCCGCTGCCGTACTTCCCGATCCCGGGTCCGCTGACCGACCACGGTCCGGCGACGATCATCGCGATGTGCAACCAGAAGGGCGGCGTGGGCAAGACCACGTCGACCATCAACCTGGGTGCGGCGCTCGCGGAGTACGGGCGCCGGGTGCTGCTCGTCGACTTCGACCCGCAGGGCGCGCTGTCGGTCGGCCTCGGGGTCAACCCGATGGAACTCGACCTGACGGTCTACAACCTGCTCATGGAGCGGGGCATGTCGGCCGACGAGGTGCTGCTGAAGACGGCGGTCCCCAACATGGACCTGCTGCCGAGCAACATCGACCTGTCCGCCGCCGAAGTGCAGTTGGTCAGCGAGGTCGCACGCGAGTCGACGCTGCAGCGGGCCCTGAAGCCCCTGCTGCCCGACTACGACTACATCGTGATCGACTGTCAGCCCTCGCTCGGTCTGCTGACCGTGAACGCCCTGACGGCGGCTCACAAGGTCATCGTGCCGCTGGAGTGCGAGTTCTTCGCGCTGCGCGGTGTGGCGCTGTTGACCGAGACCATCGAGAAGGTGCAGGAGCGGCTCAACCCGGAGCTGGAGCTCGACGGCATCCTCGCCACGATGTACGACTCCCGTACGGTGCACAGCCGTGAGGTGCTGGCGCGCGTCGTCGAGGCCTTCGACGACCACGTCTACCACACGGTCATCGGCCGCACGGTGCGGTTCCCGGAGACCACGGTCGCCGGCGAGCCGATCACCACGTACGCCTCCAACTCCGTCGGCGCCGCCGCCTACCGCCAGCTGGCCAGGGAGGTGCTCGCCCGGTGTCCCGCCGAGTGAGTCTGCCCGGAGCCGACGAACTGTTCCGTACGACCGGGGGGATGGCGCTGACCTCCTCCTCGCCGAACTCGGCGCGGGGCGTGGAGCACGCGGCGGCGGCCGCGGAGGGCACGGCGGGAGAGGGCCGCAGCCGGGAGGCTGAGGCCGGCACGCAGCCGGGCGTCGGCCCGCAGCGGCGTTCGCAGGAAGGTTCCGGTAACGCCGTCCCCGCCCCCACCCCCGGTCGGGGCAAGGGGCCGGGCCGCGGTGCGAACCGGCGGCCCAGCGGGCGCGAGCGGCACGACGAGAAGATCACGGTCTACGTCTCCGCGGAGGAGCTCATGGACCTGGAACACGCGCGGCTGGTGCTGCGCGGGGAGCACGGCCTGGCGGTCGACCGGGGCCGGATCGTGCGGGAGGCCGTCGCGGTGGTCCTGGCGGACCTGGAGTCCCGCGGTGACGCGAGCATCCTGGTGCGTCGGCTGCGGGGGCGCTGAGCCCCTGCGGCGGCGCGGGCGGGCCTGCGGGGCGAAGTCCCCTACCCGCCCTTCCTCCGTTCCCCGGGCTGCGCCCGGACCCCCCTGGGGCTCCGCCCCAGACCCCGGTCCTCAAACGCCGGACGGCTGAAAAGACTCAAGCGCCGCCCGGAGTCCCCGGTGCTCCGGCGCGGTCGTGCGTGGGAGGCTTAGGGGCTCGGGCTCCGGCCCCTGTTCGTCAGCCGTTCGTTCCGCACCACCCTGGACCGCGATGCCCCCTCCCGCCGAACCCGGCCTGCCGCCCCGCCGCTCGCTGGGCCGCGGCCCGGGTGCTCCCGTAGCGGCCCCAGGGGCTCCGGCCGGGGCCGGGGCGGCCCCGGAGGCCCCCGGCGGCCCCGAGGGGCCCGGGGAGGCCGGGGAGCCCGTAGCGGCTCCCGTAGCGGCTCCTGCCGTAGCGGCCGAGCCCGCGGCCGGGCCGGACCCCGTCGGGGACGGCCGGTTCACGGTGCACCTCGGGAACTTCGAGGGGCCCTTCGACCTGCTGCTGCAGTTGATCTCCCGGCACAAGCTCGACGTCACCGAGGTCGCGCTGTCCGAGGTCACCAACGAGTTCATGGCGCACATCCGTGCCATGGGGCCCGACTGGGACCTCGACCAGACGACCGAGTTCCTCGTCGTCGCCGCCACCCTGCTCGACCTGAAGGCGGCCCGGCTGCTGCCCGTCGCCGAGGTCGAGGACGAGGCGGACCTCGCGCTGCTGGAGGCCCGGGACCTGCTGTTCGCGCGGCTGCTGCAGTACCGGGCGTACAAGCGGATCGCCGAGATCTTCCAGGACCGGGCCGAGACCGAGGGCAAGCGCTACCCCCGCACCGTCGGGCTGGAGCCCCACCTCGCCGAGCTGCTCCCCGAGGTGGTCATCGGCATCGGCGGCGAGGGGCTGGCGCGGCTCGCGGTCAAGGCCATGCAGCCCCGGGCGAAGCCGCAGGTGTACGTGGACCACATCCACGCGCCCCTCGTGAGCGTCCGGGAGCAGGCCGGGCTGGTCGTGGCGCTGCTCAAGGCCAGGGGCGAGGCCACCTTCCAGGAGCTCACCGAGGACGCCGCGGACACCCTGACCGTCGTGGCGCGCTTCCTGGCCCTCCTGGAGCTCTACCGGGAGAAGGCGGTCGTCCTGGACCAGGGGGAGGCCCTCAAGACGCTCACGGTGCGCTGGAGCGGCGGGGACGGGGACGGCATGCCGACGGTGACGGACGAGTTCGATCGGATCGTGGAGGTCAAGGAATGAACGACGTGACGACCCCCGTGGCCGCACTGGCACTGAAGCCGGCCCTGGAGGCCGTCCTCATGGTCGTGGACGAGCCGGCGACCGAGGCGCACCTGGCCAAGGTGCTGGAGCGGACCCCCCGCGAGGTCGCGGTGGCGCTGCGCGAGCTGGCGGACGAGTACGAGGCCCAGGGCCGCGGATTCGAATTGCGGCTCGTCGCCGGGGGCTGGCGGTTCTACAGCCGGGCGGACTGCGCGCCGGCGGTGGAGGCCTTCGTCCTGGACGGCCAGCAGGCCCGTCTCACCCAGGCGGCGCTGGAGACCATGGCCGTCGTCGCGTACCGCCAGCCGGTCAGCCGGTCGCGGGTCTCGGCGGTCCGCGGAGTCAACTGCGACGGGGTCATGCGCACCCTCCTCCAGCGGGGTCTGGTGGAGGAGGCGGGGACGGAACCCGAAACAGGTGCGATCCTGTACAGGACGACGAACTACTTTCTGGAGCGGATGGGCCTGCGTGGCCTGGACGAGCTCCCGGAGCTCGCGCCCTTCCTCCCCGAGGCGGACGCGATCGAAGCCGAGACGCAAGAGGGTGTTCCGTCGTTCGATCCGGACTCTCCGGATACCGATGAAGACGACAAGACGACGGAACTTTGATGCGAAGCAGCGGCAACGGCAACGGTGGCGGCAACAGGAACAGCGGCGGCGGTGGTGGCGGGCGCGGTGGCTCCCCCCGCGGCGGCTCCTCCAGCGGCGGTGGCTACCGCGGTGGCGGCAGCGGCTCGGGCGGCGGCTCCCGCGGCGGCAGCTCGGGCGGTGGCTACCAGGGCGGTGGCTCCCGCGGCGGCTCCTCCGGCGGTGGCTACCAGGGTGGCGGCAGCTCCGGCGGCGGCTCCCGCGGCGGCTCCTCCGGCGGTGGCTACCAGGGTGGCGGCAGCTCCGGCGGCGGCTCCCGCGGCGGCAGCTCCGGTGGCGGCTACCAGGGCGGCGGCTCCCGCGGCGGCAGCTCGGGCGGCGGCTACCAGGGTGGCGGCTCCTCCGGCGGCTACCAGGGCGGCGGCTCCGACCGCGACCGCGAGCAGGCCCCCCGCATCCGCAACCCCCGCCCCGAGGAGCGTCGCTACGACGTGGGCCCCGAGGGTGAGCGCAACGGCCGTGGCGGTGCCAAGGCGGGCGGCGGCGGTGCCCGTGGCGCGGCCGACGGCAACCGTGGTGGCGGCGCCCGTGGCGCTGCGGCCCGCGGTGGCGCCAAGGGCGGCCCGAAGGTCTCCCGCACTCCCGGGATCGGCGGCGCCGGCGGCCCGCGCATCGGCCCCGGCTCCCGCAGCGGCCGTGCCAAGCCGCGCGAGCTGGAGGCGCGGATCGAGGAGCGCGTGCGCGACCGGTACGCCGACAAGCCCGTGATCAAGACCCCGAAGACCTTCCCGGGTGCCGAGGAGGAGGGTGAGCGTCTGCAGAAGGTGCTCGCCCGGGCCGGCATGGGTTCGCGCCGTTCGTGCGAGGAGCTCATCGAGCAGGCGCGCGTCGAGGTCAACGGCGAGATCGTCCTGGAGCAGGGCAAGCGCGTGAAGCCCACGGACGAGATCAAGGTGGACGGCCTGACCGTCGCCACCCAGTCGTACCTGTTCTTCGCGCTGAACAAGCCGGCCGGCGTCGTCTCCACCATGGAGGACCCGGACGGCCGCCAGTGCCTCGGCGACTACGTCACCAACCGCGAGACGCGTCTCTTCCACGTCGGCCGGCTCGACACCGAGACCGAGGGCATCATCCTGCTCACCAATCACGGTGAGCTGGCCCACCGCCTCACGCACCCGAAGTACGGCGTGAAGAAGACCTACGTCGCCGCGATCACCGGTCCGCTGCCGCGCGACATCGGCAAGCGCCTCAAGGACGGCATCGAGCTGGAGGACGGCTACGCCCGCGCCGACCACTTCCGCGTCGTCGACCAGCTCGGCAAGAACTACCTGGTCGAGGTGACCCTCCACGAGGGCCGCAAGCACATCGTCCGCCGCATGCTGGCCGAGGCCGGCTTCCCGGTCGAGAAGCTCGTGCGGACCTCCTTCGGCCCGATCGAGCTCGGCGACCAGAAGTCCGGCTGGCTGCGCCGCCTGACCAACACCGAGGTCGGCATGCTCATGCGCGAGGTCGGTCTGTAGGACCCCGTCAGTACCCCGGCCTCCTGAAGGCCTCCAGAAAACCCGCGGTGCCCTTCGGCATCGCGGGTTTTCTGGTTGTGCCCGGCCCCCAACCCTGTTTATAGTCAACTTGACCATAAAGGGAGGGGGCGTCATGGGATGGCAGACGAGCTGGACCGAGATCCTCGGGTTCGTCACGGGGGCCGTGTGCGTCTGGCTGGTCGCCCGGCAGCACATCGCCAACTGGCCGATCGGCATCGCCAACAACGTCTTCTTCATCGTGCTCTTCGCCCAGGCCGGCCTCTACGCAGACGCCGGGCTGCAGATCGTCTTCATCGCCCTGGCCGCGTACGGCTGGTGGTCCTGGACCCACGGGGGTGGCCCGGGCACCACCACGGCCCTGCCGGTGCGCCGCACCACGGCGGCCGAGTGGACCGCGCTGGCCGCGGCGGGAGCGGTGGGGGTGCTCGCCCTGACCCTCCTGCTGAGCCGGGTCACCGACTCCACCGTCCCGTTCTGGGATGCGCTCACGACCGGGCTCTCGCTCGCGGCCACGTACGGGCAGTGCCGCAAGCTCCTCGAGTCCTGGTGGCTGTGGATCGCGGCGGACCTCGTGTACATCCCGCTGTACGCGTACAAGGGGCTGTACCTGACCTCCCTGCTCTACGTCGGCTTCCTCGCCCTCTGCGGCGCCGGACTGACCGGCTGGCGCCGGGCGCTCCCGGCCCGCCTCGCCCCGGCGGTGACGGCATGAAGCGCCACGGCCACGGCCTGGTCCTCGGGAAGTTCTATCCGCCGCACGCCGGCCACCACCACCTGGTGCGCACCGCGCAGGACCAGTGCGAGCGGCTGACCGTACTGGTCTGCGCGGCTTCGGTGGAGTCCGTACCGCTCGCCGACCGGGTCGCCTGGATGCGCGAGGCGCACCCGGGGGCCGAGGTGGTCGGCGCGGTCGACGACATCCCGGTCGACCTCCACGACCCGGCCGTCTGGGAGGCGCACATGGCGATCTTCCGGCGCGCGGTGCGCCGCCCGGTCGACGCCGTCTTCACCTCCGAGGCCTACGGGACCGAGCTCGCGCGGCGGTTCGGCGCCGAGGAGATCTGCGTGGACCCCGGCCGCACCCTGTTCCCGGTGTCCGGCACGGCCGTACGGGCCGACCCCGTCGGGAACTGGGAGTTCCTGGGACCCGCCGTACGGGCGGCGCTGACCCGGCGGATCGTCGTGCTCGGCGCCGAATCCACCGGCACGACCACGCTGTCGCGGGCCCTGGCCGAGCACTGGCGCGGGCGCGGCGGAGTGTGGGCGAAGACGGGCTGGGTGGCGGAGTACGGCCGGCAGTACAGCGAGGAGCGGCTCGCGGCGGCGCGCGCCGCGGACCCGGCGGCGACCTGGGCCCACGTGAGCTTCGCCCCGGCGGAGTTCCCGGTGATCGCGCGGCGGCAGGACGCGGAGGAGGAGCGGGCGGCCCGGCTGGGATCCCCGGTGCTCTTCTGCGACACCGACTCCTTCGCCACCGGCATCTGGCACGAGCGGTACACGGGCGCGCGCAGTGCGGAGGTCGAGCGGATCGCCGCCGCGACGCGGCGGGACCTGTACCTGCTCACCGACCACGGGGACGTGCCCTTCGAGGACGACGGGCTGCGTGACGGGGAGGAGCTGAGGCCGTGGATGACCGGGCGGTTCCTGGAGGAACTGGAGCGGACGGGCAGGCGCTTCCTGGTGGTCCGCGGGGACCGCGGGACGCGGCTGGCGGCGGCGGTGGCCGCGGTCGACGGACTCCTGGCGGAGGGCTGGCAGTTCGCGGATCCGCTGCCGGAGCGGGTGGCCGGACAGGTGCCCGGGCAGACGGCCGGGCGGACCGGGCAGCGGGCGGGGGAGCGGAGCCGATGAATGACACCGGACCCGGCGGCGGCAGCGGCACCGGACCCGTACACGTACCCGGGCACGGGTACGACCCGCAGGCCTTTCCGCCCTTCGCGGTGACCGTCGACCTCGCCGTCTTCACTGTGCGCGGCGGGACCCTGCACGTCCTGCTGATCCGGCGCGCGCAGGAACCGTACGCGGGCGCCTGGGCGCTCCCCGGCGGCTTCCTGCTGCCGCGGGAGTCCGCGGAGACGGCGGCCCGGCGCGAACTGGCCGAGGAGACCGGCCTGTCGATGGATGTGGTCGACGCCCTGCACCTGGACCAGCTGCGCACCTACAGCGAACCGGACCGGGACCCCCGCATGCGGGTGGTCTCGGTGGCCTTCACCGCGCTCGTCCCCGATCTGCCGGAACCGGTGGCCGGCGGCGGCGGGGACGCCGACCGCGCCCGCTGGGTGCCGGTGGGCGAGGCCTGTGCACCGGCCTTCGGGCTCGCCTTCGACCACGCGGAGATCCTCGCGGACGCCCGTTCCCGCGTGGGCTCGAAGCTGGAGTACAGCTGCCTCGCCACCGCCTTCTGCCCGCCCGAGTTCACCCTCGGCGAGCTCCAGGCCGTCTACGAGACCGTCTGGGACACCGCCCTGGACCGCCCCAACTTCCGCCGCAAGGTCCTGGCCACACCCGGCTTCGTCGAGGCCGTGCCCGGAGCCGCCCGGCTCACCGGCGGCCGCGGCAAACCGGCCGCGCTCTACCGGCCCGGACCCGCGACCACCCTGCACCCGCCCCTGCTGCGCCCCTCGGAAGGACAGATGCGATGACCACGACGCCGACGAATCCGACGATGACGACGAAGCCGACGCACACGAAGCGGGCCGCCACGGGCTCCCTGATCGGACTGGCCCTGGGAGACGCCCTCGGCTTCCCGACGGAGTTCAACGACGTGCCCCGGATCCTGGCGAAGACCGGCCCGTGGCGGCAGATGGACCTGCCCCGGCCGGCGATCGTCACGGACGACACCCAGATGACGCTGGCCCTCGCCCGCGGCATACGGACCGCCGCGGAGCGGGGCCGGGTGGGCCCGCTGCGGCTCGCCCGCCCGGTCCGGGAGGAGTTCGTGGACTGGTACCACTCCCCGGAGAACAACCGGGCCCCGGGCCGCACCTGCCTGAAGGCCTGCAGCCTCCTCAACCACCCCGAGCGGGACTGGCGCGACGCCAGCCAGCTCGGCTCCAAGGGCTGCGGAGCGAACATGCGGGTGGCTCCGGTCGGGCTGGTGCCCGGCTGGACGGAGGAGGAGCGGGCCGGCGCGGCCCAGCTCCAGTCGGCCCTGACCCACGGCCACCCGACGGCACTGGCCGCCTCCGACCTCACGGCGCGGGCGGTGTTCCTGCTGGCGCAGGGCACCGAGGTGACCGGACTGGTCGGGCAACTGCGCTCGTACGCCCTGGAGAACCGCACCCGCTACCACGAGCGCTGGCTCGGCGACCTCTGGACGCGGACGGCCTCCGACGCCTCGGCCGAGTCCTTCATGGCGCGCGGCTGGGACGAGTGCCTGGAGGTCCTGGACCGCCTCGCGGCGGCCCTGCGCACCCCGTCCCCGGAAACCGACCCCTGCCTCACGACCGGCGACGGCTGGATCGCCGAGGAGGCCCTGGCCACCGCCCTCCAGTGCTTCCTGCTCTTCCCGGAGGAACCGCTCCTGGCCCTGCGCCGCGCGGCCTGCACGGCGGGCGACTCCGACTCCATCGCCTGCCTGGCCGGCGCCTTCGCCGGCGCCCACCTCGGCGCGGACGCCTGGCCCCGCGACTGGGAGGGCCGCATCGAGTACCGCACCGAACTCCTGTCCTTCGGCACCCTCTGGGACGCGTGAACCGTGCTGGACGCGATGGAGATCGACCTCACCGCCGTCGTCGCGGAGACGTCGAGGCGCTGCACGGGGTGCTGGCGGCAGCCCAGGACGCCTCTCCGTTGCCGGAGCATGCGGCCGCCTTCGACGCCCTCGACGCGTTCGTCGTGCGGCGGCGGGTGTCCTAGGCCAGCGCCGATGCCCGGCGGGTGCGGAGGAGGAAGTCCTCGACGCGGGGGAGGTCCGGGGTTTCGGGGAGGGGGGTCGTCGTGAGTGCGGCTTCGGTTTCCTCGGTCAGGAGGGTCATCCAGGCGTCGACCTCCTCCCAGGTGAGCTCGCCGCGGCGGACCGCGAGGAGGCGGTCGCGGTAGGGGGTGGCGTCGATCACCAGGCGGCCCGTGCGCAGCAGGTCGCGGCAGGACAGGAGCAGGCGCAGGAGGTGCATGGCGTGCTTCCAGCGCGGGGCGCCGTGGTTGCGGAGGTCGCCGAGGAGTTTGCCGCGCTGGGAGACGGCGTACCGGCTGAAGGTGGTGTGGGCCCGGCGGGAGAGGAACGCACCGCGGAGCGAGAGGAGTTCCTCGCCGACCGGGGTGAGGTCCTCCACGAGAGGGGAGTGGAGGACCTCCAGGATGTTCGGGTTGGCGCGCAGCGCGAGTTCGCAGAAGCGCTCCAGCTCCCACGAGAACTCCTCGTCCCGGGGCCCGTCCACGTGCGTCGGCGGCTTCTCGAAGCGCCAGAACAGCGGCGTCGGGGCGAGGTAGACACCGCGCCGGTCGGTGTCGCTCGCCTCCGTCGCCAGACCGAACGCCCTCGAACCGATCACGCACGAGTAGACCGTGTGGTCCCTGACCAGGGTGAGTTCGAGCGGTTCGGGGGTCGGTTCGTTCGCGTGGGCCTCGTTCATCCGGCGAGGCTAGTGCCGGGGCCCGCGGCTAGGCGAGCGAGATTTCCCCCGCCGGGGAGACGGTGATCTTCTTCTCCTCCAGCGGCTTGGTGGCCGGGCCCTTGGCCACCGCGCCGTCCGCGACCTTGAACTTGCTGCCGTGGCAGGGGCAGTCGATGGTGCCGTCCGCGACCTTGTTCACGAGGCAGCCCTGGTGGGTGCAGACCGCGGTGAAGCAGCGGAAGGAGCCCGCGGTCGGCTGGGTGACGACCAGCTTCTGGTCCTTGAGGACCGTGCCGCCGCCGACCGGCACCTCCGAGGACTTGATCAGGGCCTTGGCGTCCGCGGCCGGAGCCGAGGACGCGGCGGACGCGGAGGTCTGCGCCGTGGGCGCGCTGCCGCCCTCGGACGACGGCTTCGTCTCGTCGGCTCCGCCGCACGCGGTCAGCACGCCGCCTGCCAGGACGCTCGCGCCGGCTGCCAGTACCGTGCGCCGGGCGGCGGGGGTGGGGTCGCTCATGACTTCTCCTCGGGTGATCGCCGGGATGGCGAGAGGCATCCTGGCGTGTGAAGGGCTCCAGCAACACCCCGCCACGCCTTGACTCAGCCCTCCGGGGGTCGGGGAACCAGTTCCGCCGGCCTGCCGGGGGCGCGTACCACCTCCCACACGCGCACCACGGCCTCCCGGTTCAGCGGTCCGTGGACGTGCGGGTAGCGCAGGCCGGTTTCACCCTCCCGGCGGACCTCGGACGTGAGGGCGCGCTCGTCGAGCTCCACGGCGAGCAGGGTCCCCGGTACGTCCGCGTAGTGCGTGGTGGCGATCGCGAGCACCGTCTCCGGATCCGCCGAACAGTGCACGAAACCCTCCGAGTCGAGGGAGGGCGGGGCGTACGGGCGCGCGGGATCGGCGGTCCAGTCGGAGAGCGGTACGAGGTGGAAGATCATGCCGATCGTTCTACCGCAGTCGGTGCACGGCGCTGCGCCAAGTGGCAGACGCGCCCGAGTTGGGTGACATTGTCCGTATCTCGAAGCCGGGTGCGCCGATTTCCGCGCGCCCGGTCCCTCTTCGAAAGGCATCACCATGGCGGGCAACGACCTCGGCTCCCTCCTCGGCTCCCTGCTCGGCGGCGGCAGCGGTGGACAGGGCGGCAGTGGCGGCGGCAACATCCTCGGCTCCCTCCTCGGCGCCCTCATGGGCGGAGGCGGCGCCGGCGGCGCCCAGGCGGCCGGAGGCGCGGGGAACAACCCGCTCGGCGGGCTGCTGGACATGCTGACCAAGTCGGGTCTGACCGACCAGGCCCAGTCCTGGGTCGGTACCGGCGAGAACCAGCCCGTCAGCGGCGCGGAGATCGCCAAGGCCCTGCCGGACGACACCCTGGCCAAGGTCGCCGAGCAGGCGGGCGTCACCCCCGAGGCCGCCGCCGACCAGATCGCACAGGCGCTCCCGCAGGCCGTGGACCAGCTGACCCCCGGGGGCTCGGTCCCGAGCGGCTCGCTGGAGGACATCATCAAGCAGCAGGGTCTCTGACCGACCCCGAGCGCCTCTGACCGACCCCGAACGCCACCGCGCGACCCCGAGCAACGCCGCGCGGCCCCCGTCCTTCCCGGGGACGGATCCCGAGGGCCCGGTGGCCCGTCCCAGCGGACGGGCCGCCGGGCCCTCGTGCCATTCCTGCTGGTTACCCTGTGGCAGGTACCGCCGTCCCGCCCCCCTGTACACCTGGAGAGCACCCCGTGAGAACCGCCGTCGTCATCGGAACCGGGCTGATCGGCACCTCCGCGGCGCTCGCCCTGGCCGCCCGCGGCATCGCCGTCCACCTGTACGACCGCGACCAGGGGCAGGCCCGTACGGCCGCCGCGCTGGGCGCCGGCACGGAGGAGCCCTACCAGGGCAAGGCCGACCTCGCGGTCATCGCCGTACCGCCCGCGCACGTGGCCGCCGCCCTCGCCGACGCCATAGGACGGGACCTGGCCCGCGCCTACGTGGACGTGGCCAGCGTCAAGGGCGGACCGCGCCGGGAGCTGGAAGCCCTGGGCGTGGACGCGAAGGCGTACATCGGCACCCACCCCATGGCGGGCAAGGAGCAGTCCGGACCGCTCGCGGCCTCCGCCGACCTCTTCGAGGGCCGGCCCTGGGTGCTCACGCCGACCCGGGAGACCGACCACGAGGTGCTGAACCTGGCACTGGAGCTGGTGGCGCTGTGCCGGGCCGTCCCGGTCGTCATGGACGCGGACGCCCACGACCGGGCCGTCGCGCTGGTCTCCCACACCCCGCAGCTCGTCTCCAGCATGGTCGCGGCCCGGCTGGAGGTGGCCGACGAGACCGCGGTGCGGCTGTGCGGGCAGGGCATCCGCGACGTGACCCGGATCGCCGCCTCCGACCCGCGGATGTGGGTGGAGATCCTCTCGGCCAACCCGGGACCGGTGGCGGACGTGCTCGCCGGGATCGCCGCCGACCTGGAGGAGACCGTGGAAGCCCTGCGGGGCCTGCAGTCGGCCGACGAGGACAAGCGCCGGGACGGGGCCGCGGGCATCGAGGACGTCCTGCGCCGCGGCAACGCGGGACGGGTCCGGGTCCCGGGCAAGCACGGTGCCGCGCCCGCGGTCTACGAGACGGTGGCCGTCCTCATCTCCGACCAGCCGGGCGAGCTCGCGCGGATCTTCGCCGACGCCGGCCGGGCCGGGGTCAACATCGAGGACGTGCGGATCGAGCACGCGACGGGCCAGCAGGCGGGTCTGGTCCAGCTGATGGTCGAACCCCGGGCCGTGGCCGGCCTCCAGGCCGAGCTGCGCGAACGCGGCTGGGCGCTGCGCCAGCCGTAGGGCCGCAGGGCCGTAGGGCCTCCGGAGCGGGCCCGTGCCCGCCCGGGGCCCGCTCCGCGCCCCTCCCCGCGGCTGCCCCGGGCCCGTCCGGGGCCCGCCCGCCGACGCCCCGGCGGGCGGCGGCGAAAAGCCCGGTAACCTGGAGGAGGGGCGCTATTGGCGCGCCCGGACACGTACGCGCAACCAGGAAGGTGCCCGCACCGTGGAAACCGCAGCTCCGACCGCCGTGATCGTCGCCATCGACGGTCCCTCCGGCACGGGCAAGTCCAGCACTTCCAAGGCCGTGGCCGCCAAGCTCGGGCTGCGCTACCTGGACACCGGTGCCCAGTACCGGGCCATCACCTGGTGGATGATCACCAACGGCATCGACATCGAGGACCCGCAGGCGATCGCCCTCGCGGCGGGCAAGCCCGTCATCGTGTCCGGCACCGATCCCTCCGCCCCCACCATCACCGTCGACGGCCAGGACGCCTCCGGCCCGATCCGGACCCAGGAGGTCACCTCCAAGGTCAGCGCCGTGAGCGCCGTCCCCGAGGTGCGCACCCTGATCACCGAGCTCCAGCGCTCCATCGCCGCCGAGGCGGCCGACGAGGCCGACGGCATCGTCGTCGAGGGCCGGGACATCGGCACCACCGTGCTGCCCGACGCCGACCTGAAGATCTTCCTCACCGCTTCCGCCGAGGCCCGCGCGGCCCGCCGCAGCGGCGAGCTGCGGGGCAAGGAGGCCGCGGACCTCGCGGCCACCAAGGAGGCGCTGATCAAGCGCGACGCCGCCGACTCCGGCCGCAAGACCTCCCCGCTGGCCAAGGCCGGCGACGCGGTCGAGGTGGACACCACCGAGCTCACGCTCGACCGGGTCATCGAGTGCGTCGTGACCCTCGTGGAAGAGAAGCGGGGCCGCGCGTGAGCGATACGCCCTCCCTCAAGGGTGCGGCGGTCGGCCGGAGGATCGGCATCGGGCTCATGTACGGCCTCTGGAAGCCGCGCGTGCTGGGGGCCTGGAAGGTCCCCGCCACCGGCCCCGTCATCCTGGCCGTGAACCACTCGCACAACATAGACGGCCCCATGGTCATGGGCACCGCACCGCGACCGCTGCACTTCCTGATCAAGAAGGAGGCGTACGTCGGTCCGCTCGGCCCCTTCCTCGACCGGATCGGGCAGGTGAAGGTGGACCGCTCCGGCGCCGACCGGGGAGCCATCAGCCGCGCGCTGGGCGTCCTGGAGAACGGTGGAGCCCTGGGGATCTTCCCCGAGGGCACCCGGGGCGAAGGCGACTTCGCCTCGCTGCGCGCGGGACTCGCGTACTTCGCGGTCCGCTCCGGCGCCCCCATCGTGCCGGTCGCCGTACTGGGCAGCACCGAGCGCTCCGGCCGCGTCGTCAAGGCGCTGCCGCGGCTGAAGAGCAGGGTCGACATCGTCTTCGGCGATGCCTTCGACGCCGGGGACGGCAGTGGCCGCCGTACCCGTACCGCGCTGGACCAGGCCACCGTACGCATCCAGGACCGGCTGACCGCCCACCTGGCCGACGCCAAGCGCCTGACCGGGCGCTGAGCGAGACTTGACCTAGTAGTGGAACCGCGCTGCGCGGGCCCCACCGATCACCACGAACGACGAGGAACGGACTTCATGAACGACCAGCAAGACCACGGAGCACTTGGCGACGCCGAGTACGCGGAGTTCATGGAGCTCGCCGCGGAAGAGGGCTTCGACATCGAGGACGTCGAAGGCGCTCTGCAGGAGGCCGGTCACGGCCCGCTGCCCGTCCTCGCCGTCGTCGGCCGCCCGAACGTCGGCAAGTCGACCCTGGTGAACCGCATCATCGGCCGCCGCGAGGCGGTCGTCGAGGACAAGCCCGGCGTCACCCGCGACCGCGTCACCTACGAGGCCGAGTGGGCCGGCCGCCGGTTCAAGGTCGTCGACACCGGCGGCTGGGAGCAGGACGTCCTCGGCATCGACGCCTCCGTCGCCGCCCAGGCCGAGTACGCCATCGAGGCCTGCGACGCGGTCGTCTTCGTCGTGGACGCCAAGGTCGGCGCCACCGACACCGACGAGGCCGTCGTCCGCCTGCTGCGCAAGGCCGGCAAGCCCGTCGTCCTGTGCGCCAACAAGGTCGACGGCCAGAGCGGCGAGTCCGACGCGGCCTCGCTGTGGTCGCTGGGCCTCGGCTACCCGCACCCGGTCTCCTCCCTGCACGGCCGCGGCACCGGCGACATGCTCGACGCCGTCCTGGAGGCGCTGCCCGAGGCGCCCGAGCAGCGCTTCGGCACCGTCGTCGGCGGTCCCCGCCGGATCGCGCTCATCGGCCGCCCGAACGTCGGCAAGTCCTCCCTCCTGAACAAGGTCGCCAAGGAGGACCGCGTCGTCGTCAACGAGATGGCCGGCACCACCCGCGACCCGGTCGACGAGCTGATCACGCTCGGCGGGATCACCTGGAAGTTCATCGACACCGCGGGCATCCGCAAGAAGGTCCACCTCCAGCAGGGCGCCGACTACTACGCCTCGCTGCGTACGGCCGCCGCCGTGGAGAAGGCGGAGGTCGCGGTCATCCTGATCGACACGACCGAGCAGATCTCCGTCCAGGACCAGCGCATCATCACCATGGCCGTCGAGGCGGGCCGCGCGATCGTGATCGCGTACAACAAGTGGGACAACCTCGACGAGGAGCGCCGCTACTACCTCGAGCGCGAGATCGAGACCGAGATGCAGCAGGTCGCCTGGGCGCCCCGGGTGAACGTCTCGGCGCTCACCGGCCGCCACATGGAGAAGCTGGTCCCGGCCATCGAGACCGCGCTCGCCGGCTGGGAGACGCGCGTCCCGACCGGCCGTCTGAACGCCTTCCTCGGCGAGGTCGTCGCCGCCCACCCGCACCCGATCCGCGGCGGCAAGCAGCCGCGCATCCTGTTCGGTACGCAGGCGGGCAGCAAGCCGCCGCGGTTCGTCCTCTTCGCCTCGGGCTTCCTGGAGCACGGCTACCGCCGCTTCATCGAGCGCCGCCTGCGCGAGGAGTTCGGCTTCGAGGGGACCCCGATCCACATCTCGGTCCGCGTCCGCGAGAAGCGCGGTGCGCAGCACAAGCGCAAGATGTAGTGCCCCGCGCGTGGGGCGGCCGGGGCTAGTAGCCCCGGCGCGGAGCGGGCGGCAGGGCCGCCGGGATGTGCTGCATCCCGGTCTGGTGCTGCCGCCCGTTCGCGTATCCGGCGCCGGCGTACGAGTACTGCGGCTGCGGGGCGGGGGAGGGCTGCCAGGCGTCCGCCTGCTGCCCGGCGTGCTGTCCCGTCGGCTGCCATGAGGAACCGTTCCAGCCGCTCCCGTAGGCGCCGGCGGAGCCCGTCCCGGAGCCGCTGCCGTACGTGCCCGTGCCGCCGGTGTACGCGCCGCTGTAGGGGCCCCCGTACGAGAACGCCGTGAAGCCGAGGTCCTCCTCGCCCGTGCGGTCGCCGGGCAGGGCCCGGAAGGCGCGCAGGTACTCCGAGTACAGCGTGTCGTAGATGGGGGTGTGCGAGGCGGCCGGAGAGCTCCCCAGCTCCCGTACGGGGCGCATCGGGGGGACGCTGCTCGGATAGGACGGGGCGCGGGAGACATCGTAGGAATGCACGTATCAGCCAACGAAACCGGCGGCCCTCGGATGCGGGGTCGCGGGGCGGAAAACGCAGATCGCCGGGGGTGCGCGGGACGGACCGCGCACCCCCGGCGCACGCCGCCCGGCCCCCCTGACGGGGGTCGGACGGCAGTCTCGGGGACGGAAGGCAGAGCGGGGAGCGGGAGCCGGGGGAAGCTCCGGGTGCCGGGGCCTCAGGCGCCCGGGGTGCCCGCCAGCGGCATCGAGGCGGCGACCAGCTTGCCGTTGCGGGCGGCCTTGTCCAGGGCGTCGCGCAGCAGGTCCTCGCGGGGCTGCTGGCCGATGGTGCCGACGGGGGCCGCGTACACCAGGACGCGCTGCGTCTTGTTGACGGCGGCCCGCCAGCCGTCGGTCACCGACAGCGGCCGGTGCGCCTGCCACCAGGCGATCTGACCGGGCTGGAGCACCGAGTGCAGCTGGCCGGCGGCGAGCAGGATCGACCAGCCGCTCAGGGCCTGCGGGACCTCTTCGGTCTCGGTCATGGGGATGAAGCCCTGCTCGATGAGGAGCGGGAGGAAGTCGTCGCCGGGACCGGTGGTGCCGGGGCGCGCGATGGGCGCGGTCGGCTCCACCACGAGGGCGGGGTGCAGCTCGCCGTTGATCAGGATCAGGCCGCTGGTGATGCCGAGGACGGCCTGGCCGCCGGGCACCGACTGCGGGACGTCGCCGGCGGGGGAGGCGGCCGGGGCGGGGCTGTCGCCCGTGATGGAGCGGACGGCGCCCTGGAGGTCCGCCTCGGGGACGGAGACGACCTGCGAGGGGATGCAGCCGGCGTGGGCGAAGGCCAGGACGGCCGTCTCGTCGCCGACGAACAGCACGGTGCTGGTCTGCTCGCGCTCGGAGTCGCCGGGGGTGCGGCAGGACGTGCAGTCGTAACTGCCCGGGGATCCGTCACCTGCGAGCAGCCGCTCGGCCTCCTCGTCGCCGATCTCGGCACGTACCTCATCACTGACTTCGAGCATGCGCGGCACGGGGTGGCTCCTCGGACTAGGCGTGCGGGGCCGGGGGGTTCCGGCTCGCCGGGCTCAACGGGGGAGTGGCGGCCGGGGTCACGCCGTTTGAGGGAACGGAATCGAACCGGACCCCCGAAGGAGTGAACGGTCCGACCGGGCCGTTGTTTTCGTGCCAACTCTTTTTTGGTTGTGCGCAGTTGATGGCCGGTGCTGGCCGTTTGGCCGGTGGGCCGAGCGGGTGGGGGCGCGCGGGGCGCGGTGTGGCGCGCGCGGGGGGCGGTACGGGGCTGCGTAGCGTGACGCGATGCGCAACTTCGGGGTTCCGGGTGGGGTGGGCGCGGCGGCGCTGGTGCTGGTCGCAGTGGTGTCGGCTTCGGCGTCGGTGTCGGCCGCGGTTGCGGCGCCGCCCCCGCCGCGGCCGGGGGCGCCCGGGCGGGCGGTGGACTGCGGGCCCGGCGGGAAGTGGCCCTGGGACTGTGTGGCCGACTGCGAGAGCGGGGGCCGCTGGGCGGTGAACACGGGGAACGGCTTCTACGGCGGACTGCAGTTCTGGCAGCCGACGTGGGAGGAGCACGGGGGGCTGGCCTTCGCCCCCAGGGCGGACCTCGCCACGCGGGAGCAGCAGATCCGGGTGGGGGAGGAGCTGCTCGGCAGCCAGGGCTGGGAGGCGTGGCCCGTGTGCGCCAAGCGGTACGGGCTGGCGGGGCGGATGCACGTGGTGCGGAGCGGGGACACGCTGGTGGCGATCGCGCGGAAGCGGGGGGTTCCGGGGGGTTGGCAGGCGCTCTACGCGGCGAACCGGGGGGTGATCGGGGCTCGGCCGGGGGTGTTGCGGGTCGGCATGCTGTTGGCGCTGCCGGCTGTGCGGTCGGATCCGCCTGTGCCGGCGCCGGCTGCTCCGCAGGCATCCCCGGCGCCGGTGCCCGGGGCGGCTGCGGCCCCGCCTGCGCCGGGTGTCCTGCCTTCGGGGGCGTAGGTGGTGGGTGGGTGCGGGTGGGTCGGCCCTGCGGGGCGGAAGTCCCCTACCCGCCCTTCGCCCGTTCCCCGGGCTGCGCCCGGACCCCTCCTGGGGCTCCGCCCCAGACCCCGCGCCTCAAACGCCGGCGAGGCTGAAATTTTCCGGCGCAGCCGGAAGATCCAGCCCGCCCGCACCGGCCCTCCGTGTGGCGGGGTCAGGCAGGGTGGCCGAGTACCGGGTCGTGGTCGGGGGAGGGCTGGGCCGGGATGCGGGCGCCCGTGGGTGCGGTCGGGGACGACGGCTCGGGGCCCGGCTGTACCGGGAGGCGGACGGGGGCCGCCTCGGGGTCCGCGCACTCCATCGTGCGGGGGAGCCTCAGGGCCATCGCCGCGCCCGCCAGCAGCAGGGCCGCGCTGACGACCAGCGTCACGTGCAGTCCGTGGACGAAGGAGTGGCGGGCGGCCGAGAAGAGGGACTCGCCCGCCGGGCCGCCGAGCCGCGCCGCGATCTGGTAGGCCTCGCCCAGCGAATGCGAGGCGCCGGCCGAGTCGGCCTGCGACACGCCGGGGACGGACGCCAGGCCGGGCGCGTAGGCCGCGTTCATCACGCTGCCGAGCAGGGCGATGCCCATGCCCGCACCCAGCTGGTAGGAGGTCTCCCCGATCGAGGCGGCGCCGCCGGCCGTCGCGGCCGGAGCCTCGCTCAGCATGGACTCGTAGGCCGCGAACAGGGTGGTCTGCAGGCCGAAGCCGAGGAGGACGAAGCCCACTGTGAGGAGGACCGGACGGTCGTGCTGGCCCATGAGGGTCAGGAGGAGCACCGCGAACGCCGTCAGGACGAAGCCCAGCGAGACCATCCTGCGCGGCCCGGTCCGGGCCAGCGTGTACGAGCCGGTCGCGCCCGCCGCCATCGCGGCGAAGGTGAGCGGCAGCAGGCGCAGCCCGGTCTCCAGCGGGCTCAGGTGCAGCACGAGCTGGAGGTACTGGACGGCGATCAGCTCCAGGCCGACCAGCGCCAGCATGGCCAGCACGATGCAGCCCACGGAGGTGGTGAAGGCCGGCCGGGAGAACATCCGCATGTCGATCAGCGGGTGCGCGCGGCGCTTCTGGCGCCGTACGAAGAGCACCAGCAGCGCCGCCCCGATGAGGAGGGGGACCAGTGCCTGCGGGTCGATGAGGTGGCGTTCCGCGCCGAGTCGCTTGACCCCGAGGACCGCGCCGAGCACACCGCCCGCGGCCATGAGCGCGCCGAGCACGTCCCAGGGCCCGTCGGAGGAGCCCTTGGACTCGGGCAGTAGCCACCGGCCCAGCGGCAGGATCATGATCATGAGCGGGATGTTGATGAGGAAGACCGAGCCCCACCAGAAGTGCTGGACCAGGAAGCCGCCCAGGACGGGCCCACTGGCGGCGCCGACGGCGGCCACGGCCGTCCAGATGCCGATGGCCAGGGCCCGCTCGCGCCGGTCGGGGAAGACCTGGCGCAGGATCGACAGGGTGGCCGGCATGATCATCGCGCCGCCGACGCCCAGCAGGGCGCGGGCGGCGATCAGGACCTGGGCGTTGTCGGCGAGGGCGGCCAGGGCCGAGGCCGCGCCGAAGAGCCCGTAGCCGAGGAGCAGGATGCGGCGGCGGCCGACGCGGTCACCGAGGGTGCCGAAGAGGATGAGGAGGGCGGCGCAGACCAGCGGGTAGGCGTCGACGATCCAGAGGAGTTCCATCGGGCCGGGACGCAGGTCTTCGGTGACGGAGGGAACGGCGACGTGCAGGATCGTCGCGTCGAGCGCGACGAGCACCAGGCTCACGCAGAGGACCGCGAGGACGGCCCAGCGGTTGGCCCCGCCGGAGCCCGCGCCGAGTCGCCGCAGTCGCTGCCAGGGGGAAGGGTTCCTGTCGCCGGTCACGTTCGTCCCCGACATGCATGTACCTCCCAGGTGATCCCTCGCACTCGGCGGACCAGCGTTTTTCGGAGCCACGGATGGGGAGGGTGGCGTCCTACGGGGTCCGGCGTCGACACGCGAGTGAAGAGTCAGCGTACGCGAGTTCGGCTGTCCGACACGTGGTCAAGCTCTCATCCCGCCGCCGGCTGCGCTGTGGTGTGCGCCACTCGTTCCACCTCGGCCCTTCCTGCCCGGGCTCGACTGCCCCGGACCTCGATAATCATGCCCGTGAAGGATCTTGGATTGCGCCGGGCCGCGCCCGCTCTGACCGTGTTCGTGGCGGTGCGGCTGCTCGGGCTGACCGTGCTCGCGGTGTGGGGGGCGGTGGCCGGCAGCAGCGCGCACACGCTGCTCTCGGCCCGCTGGGACTCCCTCTGGTACGCCCGCATCGCCGCCGAGGGGTACGGGTACGAGGTGGCGCTCCCGAACGGCGACGTCCACTCCAACCTGGCCTTCTTCCCGCTGCTGCCCTGGCTGGAGCGGCTGGTCTCGGCCGTCACCGGGCTCGGGTACGGCTCCGCGGGCCTGGTGGTGTCGGCGCTCGCCGGGCTCGCCGCGGCCTGGGGGATCTTCGCGGTCGCCGAGCTCGTCCACGGCCGCCGCGCCGGGGTGTTCGCCGTCGCGGTCTGGGCCGCGCTGCCCGTCGGGATCGTGCAGTCGATGGCGTACAGCGAATCGCTGTTCACCGCGCTGGCCGCCTGGAGCCTGTACGGAGTCCTGCGCGGGCACTGGCTCACCGCCGGCCTGCTCGCGGCCGGGGCGGGGCTGACCCGCCCGGTCGGCGCCGCCGTGGTGGCGGCGGTGTGGGTGGCCGCCGCCCTGGCCCTGCGCGGCGGGGAACGCTCCCGGCGGCCGGTGGCGGGGGCCCTGCTGGCGCCGCTCGGCGCGGCGGCGTACGTGCTGTGGGTGGGCGCTCGCACCGGCGGCGGCCTGACGGGGTACCTCGACGTACAGGGCGGCTGGGGCAACGGCTTCGACGGAGGCCTGGCGTTCGCCCGGTTCATCGGGGCGCGGCTGGCCTCCCCGGCCTTCCCCGCCGGGATCGGACTGATCGCCGGGGTCGTCCTGGTGCTGTGGCTGTACGCGCTCTGCGTGCGGCGGCGCCAGCCGGTACCGCTGCTCGTGTACGCCGGGATCGTGGTGGCGCTCGCCCTGTGCGCCTCCGGGTACTTCGGCTCCAAGCCGCGGCTGCTGCTGCCGGCCTTCCCGCTGGTGTTCCCGCCCGCGGTGGCGCTGGCCCGGTGGCGGACGGGCCGGGCGGCCGCCGTCCTGGGCGCGGTGGCCGCGGCGTCGGCCGTGTACGGGGCCTTCTGGCTCAACGGGTCGGGGCCGCCGTAGGCCGTGTCGGGTGGTCCGGCGGCCCGAGATCACGGAATGGAGCGTTCCACTCCATCTTTGGGCAAAACAAATTGACCTGGAGTGATAAAGGCGGCCTAAGTATGCGAGGAAAAGGTCGGAGGAAGGGACCTTCCCTGCACCAACCAAAGGCTGAATACCGGGAATTAAGTCCCGCGTGAGACCAACTCCACATCACATGGTCATCACAAAGCCCGTGATTCGACCGGGGTGCCCATCGGCGCGCGGTAACGTCGATTGAGTGCGTACCGACCAAATCCTGCCCAGACTGGAGCGGGTGTTCGCCCGGCTGGACCGGGAACCAGAGCGACCGGCTCATCTGCAAACACCGCGGATGAGCCGGCACCGCGTCGTGCTCCTCGGAGCGACCCTCGGCATCTACCTGGCGATCGTGGTCGCGGTCCTGACCACTTCCTGGCTCGTCCGCCTCGACTGGCAGATCATGTTCTTCCGGCCGTACGAGCAGTGGCCGCAGCTGCACGCCTTCCTCGACTACCTCGTCGTCCTCGGACAGCGCGGCCCCACCGCGGTCATGGTCGCGGCCTGGCTCGGCTGGCGGTCCTGGCGGCAGCACACCCTCCGCCCGCTGATCACCCTCGGCGTGGCGCTGCTGCTGCTCAACATCACCGTCGGCGCCGTCAAGCTCGGCCTGGGCCGGCTCGGTCCGCACTACGCCACCGAGATCGGCTCGGCCGAGCTCTTCGCGGGCGGCGATATATTTCCTTCCGGCCACACCGCCAACGCCGTGGTGACCTGGGGAATCCTGGCCTACCTGGCCTCCACGGTGGTCACCCGGCGGGTGCTCTCCCTGGTCTCCGCCGTGGTCTCCCTGAGCGTCGGCGCCACCACCGTCTACCTCGGCACCCACTGGGTCAGCGACGTGCTGCTCGGCTGGCTCGCGGGCCTGCTCGTGCTGCTGGCGCTGCCGTGGTTCGAGCCCGCCATCGCCATGGCCGAGGCCTACGTCTTCGACCTGCGCGCGCGGCTGCGCAGCCGCGTGGAGGCCGGGCAGGTGCCCGAGGGCCTCACCGGGCTGCTGGTCCCGCTGCTCTCGGCCGGCGGCAAGTGGCGGCTCGAGCGGGCCGCCGCGGAGCCGTCCGAGCGTCAGCCGGCGCCGCCCGTACAGCCCGTGGTCGTGCTGCGGCAGCCGGGGGCAGCCGAGGCCGCACAGGTTCCGGTTCCTGCATCGGCATCGGCTTCCGCCTCTGCTTCCGCTTCCGCTTCTGCTTCCGTGCAGGCCGCGGGGCACCAGCCGGCCGCCCGGCCCGCCGCCCACCTCTCCGGCCGTCCGCACCTGATCCGTTCCGAGCGGACCCCGGGCGCCCCGGCCGGCAGCCGCCGCCCGGCCCACGCGGAACGCGCCCCGGCGCGCGGCGCGGCGCCCCGCCCGGCCGCCGGCGGCTGAGCCGGACGGTACGCACCCCCTCCGCTCGCGCATCCACGGCGGGCCCCGGTCGACGACCGGGGCCCGCCGTGGTGCGTCCGGGGCGGGCCGTGGCCTTTCGAAGCCGGGCTCGCCGCGAAAGGCCCGGAACGTCAGCGGCGCGCCCGGACGTTCCTCCATACCGGGTCACGCTTGTGTCACGGATTGTCGACAGTCCTCCACGGCGGAGTTCGTCTGGACCTTTTATTTCCCGTCCCGCGACACGCCCGGGGGGAATTCTGTTTCGAATTCCCCCGCAACTTCGCGGAATTGTGGGCGGAGTGCACTCCGGGCGCCCTCCGCTTCCTCACAAATCCTTCACTTCTCCGGTCGCTTCACGCGGTTCCAGTGACCTGCCGAGCCGATCTCGCGCGGCCCGGATCCGGTCCGTCAGCTCGGCCGGCTCGACGACCTCGAACTCACACCCGATCAGCATGATGTGAATCACGAGCACATCGAGGTTGACCGCCCCGGTGCGCAGGATGCAGCTCTGCTCGTCGAGCGGCTCCAGCGTCCCGTCGGCCGGCCCGACGATCCGCGCCGCCTCCTGTTCGGACACCCGCAGCCGGACGACCGCGCGGGCCGCGTACACCCGCTGGGAGATGCCCCGGGAGACGTACGCGGCGAGGTCCTCGGCGGGCGGCGGGCGCGGGGTGAAACGCGGTCCGTGCGGGGGCCTGGGCTCGATCCGGTCCACCCGGAAGGTCCGCCAGTCCTCCCGGTCCAGATCCCAGGCGACGAGGTACCAGCGGCGCTCGCTGCACACCAGCCGGTGCGGCTCGACGGTCCTGCGGGTGACCGTCCCGCCGTGGTCCCGGTAGCCGAAGCGCAGCCGCTCGGCGTCGCGGCAGACTCCGGCCAGCTCGGTCAGCACGGAGGAGTCGACGGTGGAGGCGCCCGCCCCGCGGAACATGGGCACGGTGAACCGGTTCAGCGCGGACACCCGGGCGCGCAGCCGGGACGGAAGCACCTGCTCCAGCTTCGCCAACGCCCGTACGGATGCCTCGCCGATGCCCTCCACGCCGTTCCCGGCGGCGGTCCGCAGCCCCACGGCCACCGCGACGGCCTCGTCGTCGTCGAGGAGCAGGGGCGGCATCTCGGCCCCGGCCCCCAACTGGTACCCGCCGCCGGTGCCCGGACTTGCGTTCACCGGGTAACCGAGCTCCCGCAGCCGGTCCACGTCGCGGCGCACGGTCCGCGCCGTCACGCCGAGCCGGCCGGCCAGGTCGGCCCCGGTCCATTCCCGGTGGGCCTGCAACAGGGACAACAGGCGCAGCAGCCGCGCGGAAGTATCAAGCATGTCCGCAGTCTGCCCGGAGGACCGGGACCGGGGTCACACCGGAAGCGGGTGGACCGCGGACCGGCGGACCGACAAACTTGCGGCGCTAGGTTTTGTGATCCCGGTCTGCCAGGAGGCGCAGTGTCCTTCGTTCCCACCGACCCGCTCGGGCTCGACGAACTCCTCACGCCCGAGGACCTCGCGATCCGGGACACCGTCCGCGGCTGGGCCGCCGACCGGGTCCTGCCGAACATCGCCGAGTGGTACGAGAACGGCGAGCTGCCCGGGATCCGGGAGATCGCCAAGGAGCTCGGCGCCCTCGGCGCCCTCGGGATGTCGCTCCAGGGATACGGCTGCGCGGGCGCGAGCGCCGTCCAGTACGGGCTCGCCTGCCTGGAACTGGAGGCCGCGGACTCGGGGATCCGCTCGCTGGTCTCCGTACAGGGCTCGCTCGCGATGTACGCGATCTGGAAGTACGGCTCCGAGGAGCAGAAGCAGCGGTGGCTGCCCGGCATGGCAGCGGGCGAGCTCATCGGCTGCTTCGGGCTGACCGAGCCGGACGTCGGTTCGGACCCCGGCGCGATGCGCACGCACGCCAAGCGGGACGGCTCGGACTGGGTGCTGAACGGCCGCAAGATGTGGATCACCAACGGCTCGGTGGCCGCCGTGGCCGTCGTCTGGGCGCAGACCGAGGAGGGGATCCGCGGGTTCGCCGTCCCCACGGACAGCGCCGGCTTCTCCGCCCCGGAGATCAAGCACAAGTGGTCCCTGCGTGCCTCGGTGACCAGCGAGCTGGTCATGGACGACGTACGGCTGCCCGCCGACGCGGTGCTTCCGGGCGTCACCGGACTCAAGGGGCCGCTCGGCTGTCTCAGCCACGCGCGGTACGGGATCGTCTGGGGATCCATGGGCGCGGCGCGCGCCAGCTTCGAGTCGGCGCTGGACTACGCGAAGACGCGCGAGCAGTTCGGCCGGCCGATCGGCGGCTTCCAGCTCACGCAGGCCAAGCTCGCGGACATGGCGCTGGAGCTCCACAAGGGCATCCTGCTCGCCCACCACCTGGGGCGGCGGATGGACGCGGGGACCCTGCGGCCGGAGCAGATCAGTTTCGGCAAGCTCAACAACGTCCGCGAGGCCATCGAGATCTGTCGCACCGCGCGGACGATCCTCGGTGCCAACGGGATCTCCCTCGAATACCCCGTCATGCGGCACGCCACCAACCTCGAATCGGTCCTCACCTACGAGGGCACCGTCGAGATGCACCAGCTCGTGCTGGGCAAGGCGCTCACCGGGCTCGATGCCTTCCGCTAGGCCGGGTGCGGCCACAGGATCGCCGGGAGGGCCGGAAGGAACCGCGGGCGGCCGGTGAGGGCCTTGCTCAGCTCTGGTTGAAGAAGTCGCGCGAGCGGCCGCCGGACTCGCCGCTCACGATCTGGGTGTCGGCCGGGGTCAGCAGGAAGACCCTGGTCGCCACCCGCTCGATCGAACCGCGCAGACCGAAGGTCAGACCGGCCGCGAAGTCGACCACGCGCTTCGCGTCGCCCGGGTCCATCGAGGACAGGTTCACGATGACCGGGACACCGTCGCGGAACAGCTCGCCGATGCCGCGGGCGTCGCGGAAGCCGTCCGGGGTGACCGTCGCGATGCGGCGGCCCTGCTCGACGGCGGACTCCGACGCCACCTTGACGCGCGGGTCCGTGACCCACTGCTCGCCGGGGCCGACCACCGAACCCCCCTGCGGGGCCTCCGCGTAGTCGTCGTCGTAGTAACGCTCGTCGTCGCTGTCCTCTACGAGACCCAGCCAGGCACTCGCCTTGCGCACCGAACCCATGGACGCCTCCTTTCATCGCGGTCAGTTCTGTCTTGTCTTCCGCGTCCCTATCGTCGTCCATGATGCTGACAACGCGCCAAGTGGATAGTCGCCGCGCAGGGGTTTCGTGACGGTACTGGTGCAGAACATCCGTTGCACGGTCAAGGATCCCGGCGGGTACCGCTGCTGACTGAGTGAAAATACGACCAGTGCAGCCGTACGGGTGAGGGACGGGGGCGTACGGGTGACGGCCGGTCTCGCTACCATGCCCCTCAGCACGCGTATGACACACGGGGGAATCGTTTTGTTCGGCATCGTCAGACCCTGCACGCATCGGCTCGGGGAGCGGTTCAAGACGGAGTGGATGGCCCATCTCTGCGGGCTGTGCCTGGCACTTCGGGGGGACCACGGCCAGTTCGCGAGGATCGTCACCAACTACGACGGGCTGCTCGTCTCCGTTCTGACGGAGGCTCAGTCCGGTCCCGCCCCGGGCTCCCGGCGCACCGCCGGTCCCTGTCCACTGCGCGGGATGCGCACCGCGGCCGTGGCCAACGGCGAGGGCGCGCGGCTCGCCGCCGCCGTCTCGCTGGTCCTGGCCTCCGCGAAGGTGCGCGACCACGTGGCCGACCGCGACGGCCTGTTGGCCCGCGCCCCGATCGCCCTCGCGGCGCGCCGGGTGGCCCGGGGCTGGGACCGGGCGGGTGCCCGTACCGGGGCCTCGCTCGGCTTCGACACGGCCGTGCTCGTCGACGCCGTGGACCGGCAGGCGGGCATCGAGTCCCTGGCCGGAGCGGGCACGCCGGTGCTCGTGGTGACCGAGCCGACCGAGACCGCGACGGCCGCCGCCTTCGCCCATACCGCGACCCTCGCCGGTCGGCCAGGCAACGCCCCGGCGCTCGCCGAGGCGGGACGCTACTTCGGGCGGCTCGCGCACCTGCTGGACGCCGTCGAGGACCAGGCCGCTGACGCGGCGGCCGGCGCCTGGAACCCGCTGACCGCCACCGGGACCCCCCGCGCCGAGGCGCGCAGGCTGTGCGACGACGCGCTGCGGGGGATCCGGCTGGCGCTGCGGGAGGTGGAGTTCGCCGACGCGGGGCTCGCCCACCGGCTGCTCGTGCACGAGCTGCGCACCTCGGTGGACCGGGCCTTCGGGACGGCCGGCTGCTCGCACTCCCACACGGCGACGGGCGCGGCGCCCGAGGGCTCCTTCGGGCCGCCCCCGGTGGACTTCGGCCCGCCGCCGGCGCCCCCGCGCAAGCCGCGCCGCGACCTGCTGCCGGGCTGCGCGGTGGCCCTGGGGCTGTTCTGCACCTGCCAGCTGTGCTGTACGGAGCACGAGGGTCCGTGGTCCCGGGAGAAGAAGGACCCGTGGTGCGATGCCGGTGACTGCTGCGACGGCTGTGACTGCTGCGGGGACTGTGGGTGCGGGGACTGCTGCTGCTGTCCCTGTGACGGCTGCTGAGGAGGTTCGGGCTCCGCTTCGGCCCCGGCTTGGCTTCGGATTGGTTCCGGCTTGGTTTCGGGTTGGTGCGGGCCCGGTCCGGGTCTTCGTGCCGTCGATACGGTAGGGCGATTTCCGGCCGTTCCGGGAGGGGGCGTCCAGGGGGTGGCGACACGGCCTGGGCTGCGACAAGGGAGCGCTTCGGTCGAGGCGGTCAACGCGCAGCGGACAGTGGCCGGAAGTGGCCCTTGCCCCGCGTGCCTGTCGCCGGAAAACCTTCGATAGCATTTACGGGGTTTGTCAGGGGCACGGCGAACGGCGATCTGCCGGCCGTGGTTCCTGATGACTACACAAGCTCGGGCATCGCACCTGCCCCGGGCTTCGATTTCCTTCGGGAGGACAATAAGTGACGATCAAGCGCATCTTCCGTTCCCGGCTCACTGCCGCGGCCGTCGGTCTGACCGCCGTGGCCGCCCTCGCGGGTCCCGCGACGGCGGCAGAGACCCCGAACGGCAGCAGCGTCAACGCCGAGCGCCTCGCCGCGGCGGATGCCGCGGTGCTGCGAGCCGACGTTCCCGGCACCGCCTGGGTCCAGAACCCGGAGACGGGGATCCTCGAGGTGACGGTGGACTCCACCGTCTCGGACGCGAACATAGAGAAGATCAAGAAGGAGGCCGGGGCGAACGCCTCGGCGGTGCGCATCGAGCGGACCCACGGCAAGCTGACGATGCTGACCAGCGGTGGCGACGGCATCTGGACCAACCAGTGGCGCTGCTCCATCGGCTTCAACGTGCGCAAGGGCAGCACGTACTACGCCCTGACCGCGGGTCACTGCGTCAAGGGTGCGGGTAACTGGTACACCAACGCGTCGCGGACCACCAAGATCGGCCCGAGCGTCAGCGGCAGCTTCCCGGGCAACGACTACGGTCTCATCCGTTACGACAACGCGGCCCTCAAGAAGTACGGCAGCGTCGGTAGCCAGGACATCAGCAGCGCCATCAACGCCACCGTGGGCCTGAGCGTGAAGCGCCGCGGCTACACCACCGGCATCCACGGCGGCAAGGTGACCGGCCTGAACGCCACCGTGCACTACAGCACCGGTGAGACCGTCTACGGTCTGATCAAGACCAACGTCTGCGCCGAGCCCGGCGACAGCGGCGGCGCGCTCTACTCGGGCACCCGCGCGGTCGGTCTCACCTCCGGCGGCAGTGGCAACTGCACCGCGGGTGGCACCACCTACTTCCAGCCCGTCAAGGAAGCGCTCTCCCGTTATGGCGTGAGCGTCTACTAAGCCACACCGCTTCACCGCTTCACCGCTTCACCACTTGATCGCTGGACCCCCTCCCGCCTGCCGGGTGGGGGTCCAGTGCGTTGGTGTATGCGTGCGTTCGTGGCCATTGGCGGGCCTTTCGGTTTCCGGCCCGGCCGGTGTGGAAGGGTTGAGCGGCATGAGCGCTGACGCAGAAGATCCGATCACCGCCTGGAAGCGGTGGCGCGAGCATCGGGTGGACGGCGTGTCCGCCCCCTACGGGCCGCTCGCACTGACGGGCACCCTCCCCCAGACTCCGTCCGGGGGGACCCCCGGGCTGGCCGATTACCCGGAAGGTCGAATTCCGGCCGTTCCGGGGCGCTGGTTGGCCGCCGCCGGAGGCGTGACCCTGACCGCGGGGCCCGAGGACGGGATCACCCTGGACGGCGAGCCCCTCGCCGGCTCCGCCGTCCTGGCCGCCGACGAGGCCCCGCCCTCGCACGCCCGGCTCGCCGCCGGGGAGGTGCGGCTCGTCGTGATCCGGCGCGAAGGGCAATGGGCGGTCCGCGTGTTCGATCCGGGCGCACCGGGCCGCGCGGCCTTCACCGGGATCGAGGCCACCCCGTACGACCCGTCGTACGCGGTGCCCGGGCACTTCGCCCCGTACGGGGAGGACCGGACGGTCCAGGTCGAGAACGTCGACGGGCGGACGCGCGGGCTCGGCCTGGGCGGCGAGCTGAGCTTCGAATTCGAGGGCGCCCGGCACGCGCTGCGGGTGGCGGTGGACGAGGAGGACGGCAGTCTCTGGGCGGTCATCGGCGATGCCACCGGCGGCCGTTCCAGCTACCGCTTCCGCTTCCTCAAGCCCGGGATCCCCGCCGCCGACGGCTCCGTCACCGTGGACCTCAACCGGGTCCAGCTCCCGCCGTGCGCCTTCGCGGACCACTTCGTGTGCCCCTTCCCACCGCCGGGCAACACCCTGCCGTTCGAGATCGCTGCGGGCGAGAGGCGGCTGAAAGGCGCCCTTGCTAGCGGTATCTGACGCCAGGAGACTCCCGTCAGCGTCTCTCGGGGCTTGTCAGGGGCACGTCGAACGGCATCCTGTTCCGCCGTGCCCCCGGCCGCCCTCCACGGGCTCCGGCACCACCCACCCCGCCGGGCCTCCGATCCCCACTCGGGAGGACGACAAGTGACGATCAAGACCATCATCCGTTCCAGGCTCTTCGCCGTGGCCACCGGCATGGCCGCCGTGGCCGCCCTCGCGGCCCCCACGGCCGCGCACGCCGACGGCGGCTTCAGCGCAGACCGGCTCGCCTCCGCCGGCGCCTCGGTCCTGCGCGCCGACGTCGCCGGCACCGCCTGGCACACCGACCCCGCCTCCGGCACCCTCGTGGTCACCGCCGACTCCACCGTCTCGGCGGCCGACATCGCCAGGATCCGCGGCGAGGCCGGAGCGAACGCGGCCGCCCTGCGCATCGAGCGCACCCCCGGCAAGCTCAGGAAGCTGGTCTCCGGCGGCGACGCCATCTACGCCTCCGGCTGGCGCTGTTCGGCCGGCTTCAACGTGCGCAGCGGAAGCACGTACTACATCCTGACCGCCGGACACTGCACCGACGGCGCGGGCACCTGGTGGACCAACTCCGCCCACACCACCGTCATCGGCCCCACCGTGGGCTCCAGCTTCCCGAACAACGACTACGGGCTCGTCCGCTACGACAACGCCGCCGTCGCCCACCCCGGGACCGTCGGCAGCCAGGACATCACCAGCGCCATCAACGCCACCAACGGCCTGGCCGTCACCCGCCGCGGCTCCACCACCGGCATCCACAGCGGCTCGGTGACCGGACTCAACGCCACCGTGAACTACGGCGGCGGCGACATCGTCTACGGGATGATCCGGACCAACGTCTGCGCCGAACCCGGCGACAGCGGCGGCCCGCTCTACTCGGGCACCCGCGCGGTCGGCCTCACCTCCGGCGGCAGCGGCAACTGCTCCTCGGGCGGCACCACGTTCTTCCAGCCCGTCGTCGAGGCGCTCAACGCGTACGGCGTGAGCGTGTACTAGCCCCCGCTCCGGGGCCGCGCCACGGACCCGTGCGCCCCCGCCGCACCCCTGGACGTCCTCCCGCCTTCTGGGAGGATGTCCAGGGCGTTCGTGTCCACGGGGGGAGCGGGTTTCTGCATGAAGCGAATCGGCGTGACCGGGCACCGGTCGATTCCGGACGAGCTGCTCGGCCATGTGGAGGAGGGCCTGCGGGCCGTACTCGGGGGCCACGAGGGGCCGTTGGAGGCCCTCTCCAGCCTCGCCGAAGGAGCGGACCAGCTGTTCGCCGCCATCGCGCTGGAATACGGCGCCGACCTCACCGTGGTCATCCCCAGCGGGGACTACGAGGAGGGCTTCGAGGGCGCCGGCGCGCTCGACCGGTACCTGGGGCTCAAGCGCCGGGCCGCCCAGGAGATCCGGATGGACTTCGCCCGCTCCACCGACGAGGCCTACTACGCGGCCGGCACCTACATCGCCGACTCCTGCGACCGCCTCGTCGCCGTCTGGGACGGTCTGCCCGCCCGGGGGCACGGCGGCACCGCAGAGATCGTCGCCTACGCCCGCGCGCTCGGGAAACCCGTCACCGTGATCTGGCGGGAGGGCGTGGCCCGGGACTGAGGCCACGCCCGCCCCGACAGGTCAACTGCTGTGCCGGGCCAGCCAGTCCGTGTGCTGCGGGGACACGTACCGCTCGGTCTCGTAGACCGCGCTCGGCCACTGCGTCTCGGTGATCGTCGTCTGCATCACGACCATCATCGCGGAGAGGTCCTGCTCGATCAGGGTGTGCGCCTCGATCAGCGGGTGGTGGCGCCGCACCTCGTTCCAGGCGATCCCGGCCGTCGCCGCCGCGCTCAGCAGCCCGGTCAGCGCCGGCCCCGGACCCGAACCGAACGCCCCGAAGAGGGCGAACAGCAGCGCCAGCAAGGTCAGCAGGACGATCGACCACGACCACAGGGCCGTCGCCCGCCGGGACACCTCGGTCTTGCGCTGGTACCAGTTGCGCTGCTCGATCAGCCGGTCACGGACGTACGTCTCCCTGCGGACCTGGTAGTCGAGCCCCCGCAGCCGGAACATCGCACCCGTGATCTCCCCGCCCTCCGGCACCAGCCCGGCGGTCCGCGGATCCTCCCAGCCCATCTTCCGCAGTTCGTTCAGTCCCGCCTCCAGACGGGTCCGGTACGTCTCCTCGACGCCCGGGACGTCGCTGCCGAAGGGCGCACCGTGGACGGCGTACCGCCAGGCCAGCGATTTGATGAACTCCGCCGCGCTGCGGTTGAGTTGCCACTGCGGGCGGGCCCGGCGCCGGGTGGCCCGTACGCCCACGCCCAGCACCCCGGCGTAGGCGAGCACGCTCAGGAGCCCGGACAGGTACGCGGAGCCGGCCTTCGGCCCCTCGGGCAGTGCGGCGATCGCGGCGGCCACGACGAGCAGCATCAGCTGCGCGCGGGTGGCCTGGGTGGACTCCCGCTGCCGGGAGATCGCCGCCTGGTCGGTGTGGTGGAAGAGGGCCGGCAGGTCCTCGTTGCGAAAGGTCATGCTGTCACTCACAGCGAACCCCCCAGTCTGCTGTTTTCCTGCGTCTACAGGGGAGGTGCGGGGGCGGCGCCCGGCGGGAGCCGCCCCCGCGGATCACACCGCCAGGGGCTCCAGGTCCCGGTGGACCCGGCGCTCGTCGCGCGCGTACCGGGTCAGCCCGTGGTCCTCGCCGAGCAGCCGGGTCAGCTCGGCCACCGCCTCGGACCGCACCCGGTTGGCCTCCTCCTTGCGGCCCATCATGTCCAGGCTGACCGCCATGTTGGAGGAGCTCGCCAGGGTTTCAGGATGGTGCACGCCCAGCGCCTCGCGCAGTCGCATCACCGATATCCGCTCCAGCTCCAGGGCGCCCTCCGGATCGCCCAGGTCGGCCCGGGCGTTGGCCAGGTTGAGGTTGGCGAAGATGGTGTGCGGATGGTTGTCGCCCAGCACCTCGCGCATGTGCCGGATGGTCTGGCGCAGCATCGTGTCGGCGGTGTCCGCCGCCCCCGTGCCCCAGTGGAACACCGCGAGGTTGTTGACGGCGGCCAGGGTGTACGGGTGCCGTTCGCCCGGCACCTTGACGTACTCGTCCACCACCTCCTGGGCCAGGTCCCGCGCCCCGCCCGGGTCCCCGGTCGCGAACAGGTCCGCGGCCAGGTTCAGTTCGCAGGCCAGGAGGTCCGGGTTGACCGAGGTGTACTTGGCCCGGTACCGGTTGCGGGTCGCCGTGGTCAGCCGCAGCGCGTCCTCCACGTCCCCCGCCCTGCGCAGCGAGACCGCGAGGTTCTTGGCCGCCGACAGGGTGCCGGGGAAGGCCCGGCCCAGGGTCCGCTTGTAGATCTCGTACGTCCGGCTCAGCAGCTGCACCGAGTCGTCGTAGCGGCCCACCTCGCGCAGGTCGCGCGCCAGGTTCTGCGCCGAGGACAGGGTGTACGGGTGGTCCGTGCCCAGTACCTCCGTGCGCCGGTCGAAGACCTCCTGGTCGATCTCCCTGGCCCGCGCGTACTGCCCGATCATGCGCAGGTTCAGCGCCAGGTTGTTCGCCGCGGCCAGGGTCCGCGGGTGGGCCTCGTGGAAGATCTGCCCGAAGCCCTCGTGCGCGGCGTTGGCCAGCTCCATCGCCTCGCCGTAGCGACCGAGGGCGCCCAGGTCCATCGCCAGACCGCTGGTGGTCATGTACGTGTGCGGGTGCGAGACGCCCAGCGCCGCCTGCTGGCGCTCCAGCGTGCCCTCGTCCAGCTCCATCGCCTCCACGAACCGGCCCTGCGAGCGCAGGATGTTGGAGAGGTGGAAGCGCAGGTACAGGTACTGGAGGTCGTCGCCGCCCAGGGTCTCGCGCCAGGTCTCGCGCAGTTCCTCGCCCAGGGCGTACGCGGCCTTGAAGTCGCCGCGCTTCCAGAGGTAGCGGACGCGGTCGATCAGCAGCCGGCGGGTCTCCGGCTCCTTGCAGAACCGGGCCTCCGACGGGGTCAGGTGCGGCCAGATGGTGTTGAACCGCGGCCAGGTCTCCGGGTTGTCTATCGGCTCGTCGTCGTCCGGCCGGGCACCCGCCAGGATCCGGTGCACCGCGTGGCGGGCCTCGCGCTGCTCCTCCTCGGAGAGCTGCGCCCGGATCACGGCCTGCACCAGGCGGTGCACCTGGATGCTGTTGCTGACCTGGTCGACCTTGGCGAGGGCGAACCGGCCGATCTCCCGGATGACCCGGCCGAGCACGAGCTTCTCCTGGAGGGAGGAGTCGTACGGCTTGAGGGCGTCGATCATCTCCTTGCTGTACAGCAGGTTCGCCGAGATCGGCTCGGGGGCGAAGAAGGCGCACAGCTGGAGCAGCCGCACGGCCGCGGGGGAGCGGGACTGCAGGCGTTCTATGGACACGTTCCAGGTGGCGGCCACCGGCTCCGGGTAGCCGGGCGGCTGGTTCAGCGCCAGCACGCGGGCGGCCTGCTGGGCCAGCTGCTCGATGTACGCGGACACCGGGGTCGCGGTCTCCGCGATCCAGGCGCCCGCCTGCTCGACGGCCAGCGGCAGGTCGCCGACGGCGACGGCCACCTGCTCGGCGTCCTCCTTGCTCAGCCCGGGGGCCCGGCGCTGGAGGTGCTCGATGGACTCCTCGCGCAGGAACACGTCCACCGGGAGGGCGTCGCCGTACTGGGACCAGGACTGGTTGCGGGAGGTGACCAGCACGTGCCCCGGGCCGCCCGGCGGGAAGTACCGCTTGAGCGTCTCGGGATCGTCGGCGTTGTCGAAGACCAGCAGCCAGCGCGAGGAGGGCACCCCGCGCCGCAGCAGGTCGATCGCCTCCTGGGAGGCGGCCGACATGTCCTCGCCGGTCTGCGCGCCGAGGCGTACGGCCAGTTCCGCGAGGGCGGCGACCACGTCGTCGGTCTGCTCGGCGGAGATCCACCAGACCAGGTCGTAGTCGGCCATGAACCGGTGGACGTACTCCAGCGCCACCTGGGTCTTGCCCACACCGCCGAGCCCGAACAGGGTCTGCGGCTGCGGCAGCACCACGGATATGCCGCCGCCGAGCTGGTCGCGCATCCGCTCCAGGACGATGGAGCGGCCGGTGAAACCGGGGTTGCGGGGCGGTGCGTTCCAGATCTTCGGGACCGTCCCCGGGAAGCGGGGGCCGGGCGCGGAGGCGCTGGCGACGGTGTCGGGCAGCGCCATCGGCCGTTCCACCGCGCGCAGCAGCGCGGTCGTGGCGTGCACCTCGTCGAGGCGGAACAGGTCCACCGGATTGCGGTCGATGTACGGGGTGGAAAGGCGTACGTCGCCCACCCGCAGCGGCACCAGCTGGCGCCGGCCCCCGGTCGGGTCCTCGGCTGCGGCCCGCTCCCACACGTCCACCGCGCGGGCGGACTTGAGGTAGGCGCTGGAGAGCAGCACCACGGTCCGCGCGGCGGTGTCGACGCTGATCCCGGCTCCGCCCAGGGTGTCCCCGCCGCCGGTGGCCGGGGTCCGTTCGGCGGAGACGTCCCGGGGGACGACCCGGAAGCCGGCCCGGGTGAGCACCGATTCGATCCAGTCGGCCCACATGCGGTTCTCGGCGACGTAGGAGAGGAAGAGGTCCGCGGGCAGGGCGGGGCGGCGCCGGGTGAAGGCGTCCCGGATGCGCAGGCGCACCTCCTCGCCGATGGCGGGCATCGAGGTGACGTCGCCCTCGGTGACCACGGTGGTGAGCCGTTCGAAGGCGGAGAGCAGGGAGTTGGTGAGCCCGGCCTCGTCCCCGAAGGTGGCCAGCGTCTCCTCGTAGGCGTAGTAGGGGCGGTACGGGATCTCCACCGCGCCCCAGTAGGAGGTGAGGTCGTCCCCGATCAGGCCGTTGGGGAAGCGGTCGAACTTGATCCGGGCCAGGGCGCGGCCGGCGTCGGCCTTCTCCTTCTCGCCCTCGTCGATGCGCATCGGGACCGGGTAGATCTTGATGCCGCGGTCGTTGAACCGCTCGTCGATCTGCCGGGCCACGGAGGCCGCGCCGTCGATGGACTGGTCGGACAGGGTGAAGCAGTCGACCAGGACGTCGGGCAGGTGGACCGTGCAGATGTCGGCTATGTCGGAGAGGCCGGTGCGGCTGTCGATCAGGACGTAGTCGTAGTTCCGCTTCATGTCCGCCCGTAAGGCGTCGAAGAAGAGCCCGCCGCCGAGCCGGTCGTAGAAGTTGTCCCAGTCGAAGGTGGAGACGGTCGCGGAGTACTCGCGGTTCTGCCGGCCCGCCGAGACGAAGTCGAGGGTCCCGCCGTCGGGGAACTCCCAGCCGAGGGTCTCGGGGGTGAGCGAGACGGCGTGCGGCTGGATCCGCGCGTAGTCCTTGTGCCAGTCGTCGGCGCGCTGCACCGGGCTGGTGGCCGCCCACGCGTACTCGCTGATCAGGTCGATGACACCGGTGGTGGCGCCGAGGGTGGAGGGGTCCAGGAAGGGGTGGAAGAAGCGGTGCAGGCCGGGAGCCTCCAGGTCCCAGTCCACGGCGAGGACCCGCTTGCCGTTGGCGGCGAGGATCCAGGCGGTGTTGGCGAGCGCCATCGTGCGGCCGGTGCCGCCCTTGTAGGAGTAGAAGGTGACGATGCGCCCCTCGCGGTGCTCGTCACTGCTGCTGTGCTGGCTGTCACGACTCGATGTCATCCGCGTCCCCCCGGTCGTTGTCGTTTTCCTTGTCGGACCTGCCGGGCCTGCCGGACCCGTGGGGCCTGCCGGACCCCTCGGGCCTGCCCGGCCCCGCGGCGTGCCCGGGCCTGCCCGTCCCGTCGCCCGGATCGCCCGCCGTGGGCGGGAAGGGGGCGGGCGGTGGGGCCGGAGGCCCGTTCATCCCCATCGGACCGAGCAGCCGGGGCCGTTCGGTGCCGGCCGCGGGGCTGCCTGCCGGCGGATAGACCTGGGCGTGTCTGAGGAACTGCTGGGCGGCGGCCTCCACCACCTGCGGCAGGATCTGCCCGAGCGTCTCCATGTTGGCCACGCCGTTGGCGGCGGCCCGGCAGGCGGCCCGGCCCTGGCTCATCTTGACGGGCATGGTGTCCTCGAGCCGGTGGGCCAGCTCGCTCTCCTTGGCGCGGCTCTGGTGGTCGTACCGGTTCCACGGCACGACCACGTTGATCCACGGCCGGGACTCCTGGTCGAAGGCGGCGAGGCGCTGGCGGCGCTGCTCGTCCTCCACCGCCCACCGGTCCACGATGAGGATCTCGGGCCGGGTCGGCGGCTGTTTGGAGTCGAAGTGCCCGGCTTCGTCGTCGAACGACCCCACCGACGTCTGGTAGTTGAGGTTGCGGACCAGGTCCTCGGCGACGTAGGCGATGGGCCGCTGCGAGACCGGGTGGTACGGGTTCCAGTCCAGCGCGCTGTCCCCGTAGTACTCGGGGCTGCGGCCCTCGGGCAGATCGTGCCGGGAGGCGGCGGCCACGGTGACGTGCAGGGTGCGCGCGGTGGCGCTGGGGGTGCCGTTCGGAGAGCCGAAGGCGCTGGGCACGAGGCGGTAGTCGAGCGGCCTGATCGGATCGAGCCGGACGGTTTCGGCGACCCGGACGATCCGCTTGGCGAGTTCGTACACGGCGCTCTCGTACTGCTCGGCGTAGCCCCGCAGTTTGATCAGTCCGTAGAGCCCGTCGGTGACGTACCGCTCGCCGAAGGTGTTGTGGTTGAACTGCAACCGCTCGGCGGGAAGCGGTAGTTGGGAGGGCGGTACCGGCACCCATAACGCGGGCACGATGGCCTCGGCCGGCTGATTGCTGAGCGCCACGTGGTGGATGGTGCGCTGCGCGAAGGCGAACCACTCCTTCCCGCACATTTCGCTGGCGAAGTAGCGCGGCGAGAACAGGGGGACGAAGACCCGGCAGGTGGCGAGCGCCGCCCCGAGCCGTTCCGACCAGCCCTCACCGCTGCGTATCTCCCGGTCCATGAAGCCGGCCTCGGCTCCCGCGGGCAGATTCGTCAATGCCATGACATGACTGCAGAGATCGCGGAAAAGCCGCTCCACCCACATGTCCGGGTCCGGTCCTCCCGCCCCGAACCTCGGTGTATGCGCATAACTGAGAAAAAAGTACGGCTGCACTGATGCGGGCACACGACCCCCGTCCCGAAGATGCGAGCGAAGAAACATCATTCCGGAGCTGCTCCGCCACATCCCCTCATCGTTCAGTCAATCAGCGTCTGTTTTCGGTCATCCATTCAAGCGCGTGATCGACGGCATGCGGAAGGGCGAAGAGCATGGTCGATGCCCCGCCGATCCGCCCCCGGCGTATCCCGTCTTCCGGGAACGCCCTGCCGATCTCGGCGAAATCGCTGTCATCCAGTGCGATGTCCTCGTACGCGGTCCACCCTTCCCGCTTCGGCCCTTCAGGCTGCCCCCCTGAAGACCCCGGATGGTTCACCTTCACCACACACTCGTACATGCGCAAGGGGGGCTTCGGAATTCGATACTCCGCGAGATGGAAAGCGGTACAGACGGAAAATCCCACATTGATCATGAGTACCGTCCATCCCTCCCCGCACATCTTTCCCAGGGGTGATTCCTCGCCCAAATGGCTGGTCAGGGGATGTCCCGCGCACAGGTCCCGGGCGCCTTCGCCGACCGCGGAGAAGGAGGTCTGCGGATGCCCGCTGCGCGCCGCTCCCGGGGCGGTGCGCACGGCTTCGGCGAGGACCCCCATGCCGTGGCTCGGGGTGCGCGCCGGGTCGAAGGCGGGCATGCGTGCGCGGAAGGCCCGTACGCCCTCCTCGGTGAGGCCGGCGATCCGTGCCAGGTGCGCGGTGGAGGTCTTGGAGTTCTGCGGGGTGAAGGCCGGCGCCGCGAGGGTGCCGCCCGGACCGACGGCGGCCAGGAGGGCGTCGCGCAGCTGCTCGGCGCGCAGACCGGTGCCGCCGAGCGAGGCGTGCACCAGGAGGCGCATGCCGGGGCGGACACCGAGGGCGTGGAGGGGGCCCGTCAGGGGGCCGGGGTCTTCGGGGCCGGGCCGAGGGAGGCGGTCCGCGGGGCCCGGCGGGCCCGTCACGCGTCGACCGCCTTCAGTTCCCAGCGGAGCTGTTCCACGAGCCGCTTTCCGGTGCTCGTCAGCTCCGCCGCCCCCGACAGCCGGTCCAGCGCCCGGTTGATCCGGTCCAGCCCGCCCGGCTCGGCGGTGGCGGTCGCCCGCAGGTAGGCCTCCACGGCCACCCGCTCGTGGACGTCGGCCAGCAGCCGGGACACCGGGACCGGGCGCTCCCGCCACGGCGAGGGGTGCTGCCATTCCCCGTCCAGCGCGTACAGGTCGGCCACCTCGGTCAGCGCCTGGAGGCCCGCCCGCCGCCGCCCGGTGAGCAGTGCGAGCGCGGTCTCCGCCACCCCCGCCGCGTACGGCACTCCGAGCGCGCCCGGACCGTGCCGCCCGGCCTCGCCCCAGCCGCGGGCCCGGGGGCCGCCCGCGAGGGGGGTCAGGGTGGTCAGCCCGGTGGCGGCCGCCCGCGCGAACTCGGGCACCGAGGCGTGCAGCAGGGCCCACGCCGCGTCGAGGCGCTCGCGCCACTCCTCGGCCTCCCCGGCGCCGAGCCGCAGCCGGGGCGGGCGGGCGAAGCAGTTGCGGTGCGGATCCAGGTCCTCCAGCGCCACCGGGACCGCGTCCGGCCCCGGGGACCAGGTGCGTACGGGCTGCCAGCGCGCGTCACCCGCCGCCGGCCCGAAGCGGTGCTCGGGGCGCCCCTCCTCGCGCACGGCGTACCCGCCGTCGGCGGCGTGCAGGGTGGCCCGGCCCTCGGTGCCGGGCTCGCCCAGGCGCAGCAGGCCGAGCGTCGGCAGGTACACCTCGCCGTCCCGGTAGACGACCTCGGCGGGCAGGTCGAGCCCGCCGCGCAGCACGGCGGCGGCGGCCAGTGCGGTCAGCCGGCGGGCCGCCCCGGAGGCGTCGGGGCCCTCCTGGCCGGGCTCGAGGCAGGCCATGACCCAGGTCCGGGTGAAGGGGTGGGCCAGTACGGCGTCCAGCGCGTCCGCGCCCGCCTGCCCGGCCCGCTCCACGGCGCCCAGCACCCGCCAGGCTCGCTCCCAGTCGGAATCACCCGTGCGGCGGTCGTTCAAGAGGGCGAGCAGGTCCCGGGTCAGCTGCTCCTGGGACCCGGCCAGCTCGGCCGGGTCGGACAGTTCCGGTGCGCTCGCGCGGGCACTCGTACGCCCCTCCACGCCGTCGACGAGCTCGCGCAGGTCCGTGCAGTAGACGGAGGGGTTGTCGAAGTTCCCGGGGGCTTGCGAGCCGGACGGCTCGTCGGAACCGGCCTTGTAGCGGTGCGTGTAGAGCCCGCCTCCGCACGAACGTACGACGGGGCACCGGCGGCACGTGTCGCTGACGCCGGCCAGTCCCAACTGGCGGGCACGGACCCCGGGATGGGCCGCGACCAGGTCGAAGGAGTGGTCGAAGACGTTGAACCCGGTGGCGGCGGCGCCCTCGAAGGCGCTCTTCAGGGAGTCGACTTGTTCGAGGTTCCCGTCGGTTTCCACCACGACGAGGTCGGTGGGCGCCAGTCCGAGGGACTCGGTGAGGCTGGGGCCGCCGGCCAGGGTGGAGAACAGCGAGTCGAAGAGCCGTACGGGGACCGGGCGGCCGCGGCGGTCCCAGTGGTCGAAGACCCGCAGCAGCCAGCGCGCGTAGGTGTCGGGGGCCTCGTCGGGGCGGACCGGGGGCGTCTGCCAGGTGGCGTGCGGGAGGAGGAAGTCCACGCGCGGCGGGGCCAGTTCGACGAGGGCGTCGAGGACGGCCACCGGATCGTTGGCCACGTCGATGGTGCAGAGCAGGCCCTGGTAGAGGTGGCGGTAGGGCTCGGTGCGCAGGAGGTCCACGGCGGCCAGGACCAGGGGGTGGCTGGTGCGCCCGTCGGCGAAGCGCCGGTGGCGGTCGTTGGCGGCGCGGTCCCCGTCGAGGGAGACGCTCACGCTGACGCCGAATTCCGCGAAGAGGTCCAGGTAACGGCGGCTGAGCTGCAGGCCGTTGGTGTGCATGCGCAGGTCGAGGGCGGCGATGCCGTCGAGGGCGCGGGTGAATTCCTCGCACACGAGCCGGAGCCGGGCGGTGCCCGCGAGAAGCGGTTCCCCTCCGTGAAGGATGACCGTGACGGAGGGGAGTGCGTGTGTCCTTGCGTGTTCGGCGAGACGCGACGCGGTCCGGGCGATCACCTCGGGGGAGATCACTTTGGGCCGGGCGCGCCAGCTCTGATCTGCGTGTTCGTAGACATAGCAATGATCACAAGCAAGATCGCATCTGCTGTGAACTTTCAGGACGATCTCGCGAAAAGCGATCAGGCCGGTCATTCCACCAGTCTAGAGCGCCGACTTCCTCGTCAGAGTGCAGAGTTGAAGATGGGCGTCTGAACCTTTCGACCGGATTCCGTCGGGAGGACGCGACCCAGGCTCGCGGCCGCGCGCGCACCACGGACATCGATCCGGTCGAGCGGGACGCGGGTGGCCGTGACGGGGCTGGCCGGGTGGGTTGCGGAGGTGTTCATGACGCCGTCCTCGGGGAGGTCATGGGGAATGGGAGGGGGACAATGGCGAGGAGAGCCACTGCCTGGCGCGGACTTTACCTGCCCTTGTGCCCCACGGCTCGCTAAACCTGGACGCGGGTTCTCACAATGTGACCTCTCGGTCCAATGAACGTGACGAACGATCACGCGCCCGTGGCATGGGTGAACGAATTCCACGGGCCCGCGCGCCGGGCGTTTACCCAAAGGCAAGATCCATTTCCCGCCGGGCCCCCCTCCTACGCAGGCTGCTGCTCGTTGACGGGAGGCGCGGGCACCTCCCTGAGCAGCCACGTCAGTACGTCGGGCAGGGCGCGCAGTGCCGCGAAGTGCGCGGCGGCCGGGTCGATGTTCGTGGTGGCACCCGGGATGCGGCCGGCCAGCCAGCGGGAGTGGCCCACGGGGGAGAACACGTCAAGCTCCCCGTGCCAGATCAGCACCGGGCAGCGGATGTCCGCCGGGTCGAAGCCCCAGGGGCTGCTGAAGGAGATGGCGTCGTCGATCCACCCGTAGGCGGAGGTGCGGACCCCCTCGCGGTAGTTGCGCAGGAGCATGGCCCGCAGCCCCGCGTCCGCGACGATCATGCGGTCGCTGTCGGTGAGCTCGCGGCGCAGCTCGTCCAGGAGCCGGCCGGGGTCCTCGGCGATCCCGGCGGCGCGCGGGATCAGCCGGGCGGCGAGCTCCTCGGGGTCGCGGCCGGCGGTGGAGTGCTCCCGGATGTTCGAGGGGGACATGCCCGCGAACCAGTCCAGGTCCTCCGCGTCCCGGGGGGCCAGGGAGACCAGTGCGGCGGTCCGGGTGACCCGGTCGGGGAGCAGGGCGGCGCAGGCCAGCGCGCCGGGGGCGCCGCCGGAGCGGCCGGCCACGGCGAAGGTGTCCAGGCCCAGGGAGTCGGCGATGGCGGCCACCTCCGTGGCCACGTCGGCGACGGTGCGGCCCGGATGGCGGTCGGAGCCCCCGTAGCCGGGCCGGTCGTAGGCGATGAGCTGCATCCGGCGCTGGTAGAGGACCATGCCCCGGGGGGCGGGGCCCAGGCGGCTTCCGGGCATGCCGTGGAGCAGGAAAACGGGTTTTCCTTGCGGGTCGCCCCAGTGCTCCACCGTCAGATTCCGTCCGTCCGCGACGCGCACCTGACTGCGCACGCGCTTCCTCCCTCACGGTCGACGCGACTCGTCACGGTGATTGTGCTCGCTGGGGGAGGAGTGCGGTAGGGCGCACTTCGCCCGAAATTCTTGTGAAAGTTTTCACAAGCGCACAGGGGTCTTAGGTCCCGGAGTGTTTGTGCAGGTCAGATGGGTGATTAAGGAGAGGTGAACGGGTGTGAACAGCCCTTCGGCCTGGTGGATAAGGGCTTTTTCGGCGGCACGGCTTCCGCTTTTGGGTGTCGAATTGAGTCATCAGGAAAGCGGTTCAGGTTGAGTCGAAATGAAGGAGTTCCTGCCATGCAGGCGAACGAGATGGTGGATGGACTGGTCCAGGGGGCGCTCAAGGCGCTCGACCAGTTCTCGTCGTTCAACCAGGAGCAGGTCGACCACATCGTCAAGAAGGCCTCGCTGGCCGCGCTGAGCCAGCACGGCGAGCTCGCCCAGCTGGCGGTCGAGGAGACCGGTCGCGGCCTCTTCGAGGACAAGGCCGTCAAGAACCTCTTCGCCTGCGAGCACGTCGTGAACTCGATGCGCGGGCTCAAGACCGCCGGCGTCATCCGCCGCGACGAGCTGAACGGCATCACGGAGATCGCCGAGCCCGTCGGCGTCGTCTGCGCCATGACCCCGGTCACCAACCCGACCTCCACCACGATCTTCAAGGCCCTGATCGCCCTGAAGACCCGCAACCCGATCATCTTCGCCTTCCACCCCTCCGCGCAGAACTGCTCCGCCGAGGCCGCCCGCATCGTCCGCGACGCCGCGGTCGCGGCAGGCGCCCCCGAGAACTGCGTCCAGTGGGTCACCGCCCCCTCCATGGAGGCCACCGGCGCCCTCATGAACCACCCGGGCGTCTCCACCATCCTCGCGACCGGCGGAAACGCCATGGTCAAGGCCGCCTACTCGTGCGGCAAGCCGGCCCTGGGCGTCGGCGCGGGCAACGTCCCCGCGTACGTCCACAAGAGCGCCAAGCTCGGCCGCGCGATCCACGACATCGTGCTCTCCAAGGCCTTCGACAACGGCATGATCTGCGCCTCCGAGCAGGCCGTCATCCTCGACGCCGAGATCTACGAAGCGGGCCTCGCCGAGTTCAAGCGGCTCGGCGCCCACGTGGTCTCCGCCGCCGAGAAGACCAAGCTGGAGCAGTTCGTCTTCGGCACCACCGCCTACGCGGCCGACACCAACGGCGCCAAGCTGAACCCGGCGGTCGTCGGCAAGTCCCCGCAGTGGATCGCCGAGCAGGCCGGCTTCACCGTCCCCGCCGACGCCTCGATCCTCCTCGCGGAGTGCAACGAGGTCGGCGAGAACGAGCCGCTGACCCGCGAGAAGCTGTCCCCGATCCTGGCCGCCCTGAAGGCCTCGGACACCGATCACGGCCTCGAACTGGCCGCCGCGATGGTCGAGTTCCACGGACTGGGCCACAGCGCCGCCATCCACGCCGAGGACGAGGAGCTCGTCGAGGAGTTCGGCAAGAAGGTCAAGGCGATCCGCGTCATCGCCAACTCGCCCTCCACCTTCGGCGGCATCGGCGACGTCTACAACGCCTTCCTCCCCTCGCTCACCCTGGGCTGCGGCTCGTACGGACACAACTCGGTGTCGAACAACGTCACCGCGGTCAACCTGATCAACGTCAAGCGGATCGGACGGCGCAACACCAACATGCAGTGGTTCAAGGTCCCGCCGAAGATCTACTTCGAGCGCAACTCCATCCGCTACCTCGGTGAGATGGACGGCATCAGCCGCGTCTCGATCGTCACCGACAAGACGATGGTCTCCATCGGCTTCGTGCAGAAGGTCGTCGACATCCTGCAGGCCCGCGAGGGTGCCGTGTCGATCCAGATCATCGACAACGTCGAGCCCAACCCGGAGCTCTCCACCGTCCAGGCCGGAGCCGCGATGATGCGCGACTTCAAGCCCGACACGATCATCGGCCTCGGCGGCGGTTCGCCGATGGACGCCGCGAAGATCATGTGGCTGATGTACGAGCGCCCGGAGGTCGAGTTCGCCGACACGAAGGAGAAGTTCTTCGACGTCCGCAAGCGCGCCTACAAGTTCCCCTCGCTCGGCGAGAAGGCCAAGATGGTCGCCATCCCGACCACCTCGGGCACCGGCTCCGAGGTCACCCCGTTCGCCGTCATCTCCGACCCGGCCGCGGCCCAGAAGTACCCGCTCGCCGACTACGCGCTGACCCCGAACGTCGCCATCGTCGACCCGATGCTGCCGATGGGCCTCCCGCCCAAGGTGACCGCCGACTCCGGCTTCGACGCCCTGACGCACGCCACCGAGGCCTACGTCTCCGCGTACTCGAACGACTACACCGACGGTCTGTGCCTCCAGGCCATCAAGCTCATCTTCGAAAACCTGCAGCGCTGCGTGGTCGACGGTCCGAACGACCCCGAGGCCCGCGAGAAGATGCACAACGCCTCCACGGTGGCGGGCATGGCCTTCGCCAACGCCTTCCTGGGCATGGTCCACGCCATGGCGCACACCCTGGGCAACACCTTCCACGTCGCCCACGGCCGCACCAACGCGCTGCTCCTGCCGCACGTGATCCGCCACAACGGCACGGTCACCCACAAGGCCACCCCGTGGCCCAAGGCCGAGGTCTACCGGGCGCCGGAGCGCTTCCAGGAGATCGCGAAGATGCTGGGCCTGCCGGCCGCCACGGCCGCCGAGGGCGTCGAGTCCTACGCCAAGGCCGTCGAGGAGCTCCGCAGCAAGTGCGGGATCACCTCCTCCTTCGCCGAGGAGGGCGTGGACGAGCAGGCCTTCATCGAGGCCCTGCCGACCCAGGCCATGAACGCCTACGCCGACCAGTGCGCCCCCGCCAACCCGCGGATGCCGATGATCGACGACCTGAAGCAGCTGATGCGCCAGGCGTACTACGGCAACGCCGAGGGCGCCCCGGCCAAGAAGGCCGCCGCCAAGAAGAAGTAACCCTTCTTCTCCTCCCAAGAACCTCCGCTAAGGAGCGGAAGAGCCCGCCCGGGACGCTAAGGCCCGGGCGGGCTTTCCACGTGTCCGGACGCGGGACCGGCCGCAGGCGGGCGACCGGCTACAGGTGCGGGATCAGCAGGGCCGCGGCCGAGCGGGCGCGCTCCAGGGAGGTCGCCCGGTCGGCGCCGCGCTCGCCCAGCACCACCCGGGTGCTCAGCCCGTCCAGCAGCGCCAGCAGCTCCGAGGCCCGGGCGGGGACGTCCAGGGCGGCGGCGAAGCGGCCCTGTTCCACCCCCTTGGCGAGGAGCGCCTCCAGGTCCCGCTGCCAGCCGTCGTCGATCTCCTGCTGGGCGGCGCGCAGCGGCTCGTTCGAAGGGATGCGGGCCCACAGCTCGATCCAGAGCGTCCAGCGCGGATCGCGGGGGCCGCGGGGCAGGTAGAGCTCCAGGAAGAGCGCGAGCTTGCGGTGGGCGGTGGCCCGGCGTGCCAGCAATTCGGTGCGCTCTTCGGTCAGTTGGCGCTCGCTCCAGTGCAGGGCGGCCAGCAGCAGCCGGTCCTTGCTGCCGAAGTAGTACAGGATGTGGCCGCCGCTGGTGCCGAGCCGTTCTGCGAGCGCGGACATGGTGAGCGTCGCCAGCCCGTCCTCGGCGATCGCCGTCATGGCCTCTTCCAGCATCCGCTCCTGGGTGATCCGCCCGTCGCGCCGCCGTGCCGCTCCCGCTGCCACGTGTGCCGCCTTCCCGGTCTCCGCCGCCTTCCCGATCTTCGTGGGCCGACCCTATCCCGGACAGGGTCTTGACGGGGTCCGGGTCGGGGGCGCATCTTGAATGCCATTCAAGAACTTAGAACGCCGTTCAAGATTACTGCGGCGGTTCGACAGGTCACCGGGACGAAGGTCAGGGGCAGGCGCATGGCACAGCAGGAGACGACGGCCGACGTCGACGAGGTCTTCAGAGTCGAGACGCACGGCATCGACCCCATCCCCGACGCCGAGCGCCACGGCGGGGCCAAGGACCTCTTCTGGCTCTGGTTCGGCTCCAACCTGACCTTCACCTACGTGATCAACGGAGCCCTCGCCGTCGCCTTCGGCCTCACCTTCTGGCAGGCCACCGCCGTGGTCGTGCTCAGCGGCCTGTCCTTCTTCGCGATCAGCGCCGCGGGCCTCAGCGGCATCCGCACCGGCACCGCCACCCTGGTCATCTCCCGAGCCGCCTTCGGCGTACGGGGCAACTGGCCGGCCGGCGTCCTCAACTGGGTGGTGAGCATCGGCTACACCATCGTCAACACCGTCGTCGGCACCCTGGCGCTGGAGGTCTTCTTCGCCGAGATCGGCCTGGGCGAAGGCACCCTGATCCGGGCCGTCGCGCTCGGCATCACCCTCGCGCTCACCTTCGCCGTCGCCATGTGGGGACACGCCACGGTGCAGTTCGCCGAGCGCTGGATGGCCTACGTCCTGGCCGTCGGCTTCGGCGCCCTGCTGGTCTTCGTCCTGCCCGGCACCGAGACCACCGCCCCGGCCGACGCCCTGGCCCCGGGCCTGTCCGGCTGGAGCCTGGCCTTCGTCGTGATGCTCGCCGGGCCCTTCTCGTACCTGCCGATGCCCGCGGACTACACCCGCTACCTGCCCCGCACCACCTCGCTGAAGTCGATCACCTGGATGGGCGCGCTCGGCGGGTTCGTCTCCTCCGTCGCCCTCGGGATCGCCGGTGTGGCCGCCGCCACCCAGACCGACATGACCGACGCCGTCGCCGGGGCCGAGAGCCTGCTGCCCGGGTGGTTCCAGCCGCTGTTCCTGGCCCTGGTGCTGGGCGGCTCCGTCACCAACTCGATCATCACGCTCTACTCCTCCAGCCTGAACCTCCAGGTCCTCGGGATCCCGTGGAGCCGGGCCCGGGCCATCGTGATCAGCGCCGCCGTGACCGCCGCCGGATCGCTCGCCGCGCTCTTCCTCACCGACTTCACCACCTCCCTGCTGTCCTTCCTCTCCCTCCTGATCATCGTGTTCGCCCCCTGGGGCGGCGTCTTCCTCGCCGACATGCTGCTGCGCCGCTGTCGCTACGACTCCGACGCGCTGCACGCCGGGAGCGAGGGCGCCTACTGGTACCGCTCCGGCTACCACCCGGCCGGCATGACCGCCCTGCTCGCCGGTATGGCCTTCGCCGCCCTGACCTGCGACTCCGAGCTGTGGACCGGACCGCTCGTGGCCCCGCTCGGCGGCGCCGACCTCACCCTGCTCGGCTCGGTGGTCTCCGGGCTCACGTACTGGGCCCTCGCCCGGCGGACGCCGGCTTACGTCCCGGCGGCCTAGGTCTGCCGGGTCTGCCCGGGGGTTTTTCCGGACCCTCCCGGCCTCCCCGGGGCCTTCCCGGCCTCCCCGGACCCTCCCGGCCTCCCCGGGGCCTTCCCGGCCTCCCCGGGCCCTCCCGGCCTCCCCTGGCCCTTCCCGGCCCCTCCCGGCCCTTTCCGCCGCCTCCGGGCCGGCCTCCGCCTCGTCCGGCCCGAGCCTCGTCTCCCGGCCGCCCCTCTCCCCGTACCCCCTCTGCACAGGAGCACCACCCCATGTCGTACGCCGCCCCCGCCGATCTGCTTCTCACCGGAGCCCGCATCCACACCGTCGACCCCGAGCTGCCCGAGGCCGAAGCCCTCGCCGTGCGCGACGGGCGGATCGTCTGGGTCGGCCCGGACGCGGAGGCCGCCGACTGGGCGGGCCCGGACACCGAGCGGATCGACGCGGGCGGCCGGCTCGTGCTGCCGGGGTTCATCGACGCCCACAACCACGTCCGGCTCGGCTCCGACGACGCGTGCGTGCAGCTCGCCGGGGTGCGGACCCTCGAAGCGATCCTCGACCGGATCGGCGCGTGGCGGGAGGCCAACCCCGACGCCGACTGGATCGAGGCCGAGGCCTTCGACTACTCCGCCATCCCCGGCGGCCGCATGCCCACCGCCGCCGACCTGGACCCGGTCACCGGGGACACCCCCGCGATCGTGCTCTCGTACGACGTCCACACGGCCTGGCTGAACACGGCTGCCATGCACCGGCTCGGAGTCGCGAAGGACCGTACCGACCTGCCCTTCGGCACGGCGGCCGTGGACCCGGAGACCGGTGAACCCACCGGGTTCGTCAAGGACTTCGCCATCAAGGGGCTCTCCCGCGACGGCCACCGCGCCCTGCGCGACCTGGGCGTGCCGTGGGCCTCCCCGGACCGCCAGTACGGGCGCCTCGCCAAGAGCCTCGACGACGCGATCGGCTTCGGCATCACCACCGTCGTCGAGCCGCAGAACTCCCTTGACGACCTGGAGCTGTACGACCGGGCACGCGTCGAGGGCCGACTGCGCTCGCGGATCGTCGCCGCGCTCTTCCACCCGCGCGGTACGACCGAGGAGGACCTCGACCTCTTCGAGGCGGCGGCCAAGCTGCATTCCGGAGACCGCTTCCGGGTGGGCCCCCTCAAGCTCTACATCGACGACGTCGTGGAGCCGCGCACGGCCGCGCTGCTGGAGCCGTACACCGGCTGCGGAGCGCACCGGGGCGAGACCTTCTACCCGGCGGAGGAGTTCGCCGAGCTCCTCGCCCGGCTGGACGCGCGCGGGTTCCAGTGCTTCGTCCACGCCACGGGCGACCGGGGCATCCGTACCGTCCTCGACGCCGTCGAACACGCCCGGTCGGTGAACGGCCCGCGCGACGCCCGCCACCAGGTGGTGCACGTGGAATGCCTGGACCCCGAGGACGTGCCGCGCTTCGCGCAGCTCGGCGTGGTGGCCTGCATGCAGCCGCGGCACTGCGCGCCGGAGATCGCCGGTCCGGGCCAGGACTGGGCGGAGAACGTGGGGGAGGACCGCTGGCACAAGGCGTGGCCGATGCGGAGCCTCGCCGACGCGGGCGCGGTCCTGGCCTTCTCCAGCGACTGGAACGTCGCCGAGATGGACCCGATGATCGGCATCTACACGGCACTGACCCGGCGCCCGCTGGACGGCGGAGACCCGTGGCAGGAGCAGGAGACGGTGGACGCCCGCACGGCGGTGTACGGCTACACGATGGGCTCCGCGTACGCCAACTTCCTCGAGCAGGACCGGGGTTCCCTCACCGTCGGCAAGGCGGCCGACTTCGTGATCCTGTCCCGGGACATCCTCGCGGTGGCCCCGGAACAGATCCCCGGCACGGTGGCCGAAACGGTGGTGGTGGCGGGCGAGGTGGTCCACCGGGCGGCGCCCCGCGCGTAACGCGATCACGACCGGCGGACGAAGGCTCTGTGGCTGAACGGACCTGACGGGCAAAGGGCGTTGTGGGGCGGCTGGGGCCGCGCCCGCTCCCGCGCCCGCCGCCGGCGCGCTGGCCCAGGTCACCAACAGCCGCACCTGGGCCATCAGTTGGATCGCGGCCGCCCGCGCCGGACGGAAGGCCCCCGGCGGCCGCGGCCGGGCGGCCTTCCAGGACGCCGCCGTCGCCTCGGCGGTGCACGACGCCCTGGTGGACCTCGCTCCGAGCCGCACCGCCGTGCTCGACGCCGCGCTCGCGGAGACCCTGAGCCGGATCCCCGACGGCCTCGCCGCCGGAGCCCGGCAGGCGACGCTCGCGCTCGCGGACCGCCGGGGCGACGGCCTCGACCCCGCCTCCGTGAACGCGCCCTTCACCGTCCCCGCCGCCCCCGGCGTCTGGCAGCCCACGCCCGACGGCTACGCCCCCGCCGCGCAGCACGGCAACCGCGTGGCCAAGCCCTTCCTGCTGGACTCCCCGGACCAGTACCGGATCGGCCCGCCGCCCGCGCTGGACTCCCGCCCCTACCGGGCCGACCTGGCCGAGGTCCGCGCGTACGGCGCGGCCGACTCCACCGTCCGCACCGCCCGCCAGACGGAGACCGCCACCTTCTGGTGTGGCTCCTCGCTGACCCTGTACACCGAGCCGCTGCGCGTCGCCGTGACCCGCTCGCACGGGTCGGCCGCCGAACGGGCCGCGCTGGTCGGCCTGTTCCACGCCGTGCTGGTCGACACGCAGATCGCCACCTCCGACAGCAAGTACGCGTACACGCGCTGGCGCCCGGTCACCGCGATCCGCACCGGCGCCATCGCCCCCGACCAGACCTGGACCCGCTGCTCGCTCCACTGGGCTGAGCCGACCGGCCGCCGGCCGGGGCGTGTGCCCGAGACGTCCCTAGCGCTTCGGCCAGTACCAGAGGGGTTCGTCCAGGGGGCCCTCGCGGCCCGCCACTTCGGTCTGGCCGAAATCCTTGAGCAGGGTGATGGTCCGCAGGTCCACGCGGTGGCGGTGGACGCCCGACGCCAGGGCCTCCGCCAGGGGCGCGGCGTGGGTGACCACCACCGTCTGGGTGGTCCGGGCCACCGTCAGGATCAGGTCCGCGAGAGGGCCCAGCAGGTCGGGGTGGAGGCTGGTCTCCGGCTCGTTGAGGACCATCAGGGCGGGCGGGCGCGGGGTCAGCAGGGCGGCCGTCCACAGCAGGTAGCGCAGCGTCCCGTCGGAGAGTTCCGCCGCGCCCAGCGGGCGCAGCAACCCGTGCTGGTGCAGCTCCAGTTCGAAGCGGCCGTCCCGTTCCGCGACCGCCACGCCGCTGCCCGGGAAGGCCGCCTCGACGGCGGCGTCCAGCGCCGCGTGGTCGCCGGTCTCCCGGATCGTCTGCAGCGCGGCCGGCAGGTCGGAGCCGTCCGCGGCGAGTACCGGCGTACGGGTTCCGACGCGCGGGGTGCGGGCCGGCGCGTCGGCGTCCGTGCGGACGTGGTCGTAGAACCGCCAGGAGCGGATCAGTTCGCGCAGGGCCAGCAGGTCGGGGGCCAGTTGCGGGTCCGCGAGCTCGCTGAGCATGGAGTCGTACGGGCGCAGGGCGCCCTGGGTGCGGTGCCAGCCGCCGTCCGCGGTCCGGGTGCGCACGGCGGGCCCGGCGCGGTCCGAGAGCAGGGCGGCGGGGCGCAGCACCGGCCCGGCCCAGGTGCACTCCCGTTTGATCTCGGGGTCCAGACCGAAGAGCGAGCCGGGGACGGGGGAGGGGTGGCCGAAGTCCACCGCGTAGCCGAACTCGTCCCCGGCGAAGCCGAGCCGCAGGCTCACCGGTTCGGAGCGAACGGTCGGCTCGACCGCGTACCGGCCTTCGCGCACGGCCCGGCCGGTCTTCTCCGGGCCGGCCCACAGGGTGGAGGGCAGACCGCCCTCCCGGGCCAGCGCCGCGATGGCGCCGCCCCGCGCGGAGTCCGCCAGCAGCCGCAGGGACCGGTACAGGCTGGACTTGCCCGTGCCGTTGGCGCCCGTCACCACGGTGAGCCGGCCGAGGGGGACGATGAGTTTGCGCAGGGAGCGGTAGTTCTCCACCGCGAGCGTCGTGATCATGCGGCGGTTAGGCCTCCGGGTGCTCTTCGGGGGCCAGGAAGCGGCCCATCGGCAGCACCTGGCGGCCCCAGGTGCTCGCCATGATCTGCCCGGCGAGCAGGTACGTGGCTCCGAGCGCGGCCAGCAGACCGCTCCAGCCGGTGATCCGGTTCCAGACCACCGAGCCGGTGAACCCGCTGATCGTCATGGCCACGAAGACCACCAGCACGCACGTGAACGTGGACAGCAGCACCAGGTGGATCCGCCAGCTGCCGATCCACAGCACGAACACCACGAAGACCCACGGCAGCGTGAACAGCCCGCTCACGTCCCCGCGCAGCGCCGGATCGGTGGCCGGCAGCACCCACTGGAGCAGCAGGGCCTTGGACATCCAGAACAGCCCGAAGCCGCCGAAGACCGTGGCGTGCCAGGTGTCGCCGCGCTGCGCCTGGAAGAGCCCGGCCAGCAGCTGGGCGAGCCCGCCGATGAAGAACCCGACCAGCGGCAGCACGGAGTGGCTGAGCTTCTCGGGGAAGATGCCCGCGTCGATGCCGGTCGCGATGGTGGTGACCACGATGAAGCCGGTGAGGCCCAAGGGGCCCAGCTGCGCCTGCGCACTGGGCTCCATCCGCTTGACGGAGACGGCCTGTTCGGCCGGGCCCATCCGGTTGCGGACGTGGATCGGGTTGTTCATCGCACGGCTTCCCGCTCCGGCAGGGCGTCCGGTCCTTCGGGGAGTCCGCTGCCCACCGCGGCTCCCGCCTTGCCCCTGCGGCCCGCCGCACAGGCCATCGTGACCGCGGAGCCGAGCACCGCCCAGCCGCTCAGGACCAGCAGCGACCCGGTGATGTCATTGCCCTTGAAGTACGCGATCGAGCGCGCGGCGTACGTCCCCGCACCCGGCGGCAGCCACGGGCCGATGGCCTTCCAGAACGGCGGCAGCAGCGGGTACGGGTAGGCGCCGCCGGCGCTCGGGTTGCCGAGCACCACCACCAGCAGGATCGCCAGGCCGATGCCGACCACGCCCGCGAGGCCCTGGAAGGCCAGGGTGATCGCGCCGACGGCGAAGACGACGAGGGTGCCGAGCCCCCACAGGGCCCAGATGCTGCCGGGCAGTGCGCCCAGGACCGGGTCGGCGATCACCGCGCCCAGCAGCCCGGCCGCGATGGAGTACACCAGCAGGGCGCCGAGCCGGATGACGGCCCGGTGGACGTTCGCGGGCCGGGCGCCCGCGCTGATCGCGAGGATCGCGGCGCACAGGTAGCCGCCCACGCACCAGCCCACGACCAGGTAGAACGAGCTCAGGCCGCGCGCGTCGCCGGCGGCGGTGGGGGCCACGTCCACGACGCGGACGGTACGCCCCTGGGTCTTCTCCACGGCGCCGACGATCTGCTCGACGGCCTGGGACAGGGAGGCCCCGCCGCCGCTCGCGACCAGCAGCTTGTCGGTCGTGCCGGCCGGGTCGACGATCAGCGCGCCGTCCACGTCCCGGTTATGGATCTGCCGCAGCGCCGTCGCCTCGTCCTGGACGGCACGGGGGTCGAGCGGCTTGCCGGGCAGCGCGGAGAGCTGTTTCGCCGTCTGCTCGGCGATCGGTGCGGCGGGCGCGGCCACGGCGATCGGGATCTCGCTGGGTTTGGGGTGATGGAAGGCCCCGACGTACGAGGTGATGAAGGCGAGCTGGAGCGCCAGTACGCCCAGGACCAGGAGAGCGGCCCGGGTGGTGACGGCGTCCTTGATCTCGGCGAGGAAGCCGCCGGACTGCCCTTGGTCTGCGGGGGTGGGCTGGGTCATGTCTCACACGCTCGGCGTACCGGGCGCCCGGCGCAGCAGGGGAGGGCCGAATGGATGACGGCCGCCGGGGCGGGCCGCCGGGACGCGCCGCGGATTTTTTACCGCCGCGTAACTTCCCAGTTTTGCTACTCGCCCGTAATTTAGCGGCTGCAGCACCCCCTTGTGATCCGGATCACGGGATGCACCCCCACGTACTTCCCGCGCCATCCCTCGTTATCCCCCTTGAACCGCGAGGAGATCACACGATGCTGCCCTGGAGACGCCTGCTCCGCCCGCTGGCCGTCCTCACCCTGACCGCCGCCGCGCTCGTCGCCCCCACCGGAGCGGCCCAAGCCGCCTCGGCGCCGAGCAGCGGCTGGAACAACTGGTCCTGCAAACCGTCCGCCGCCCACCCCCGGCCCGTCGTCCTGGTCCACGGAACCTTCGGGAACTCCGTCGACAACTGGCTCGGCTTCGCCCCGTACCTCGTCCACCGGGGCTACTGCGTCTACTCCCTCGACTACGGGCAACTGCCCGGCGTCCCCTTCTTCAACGGGCTCGGCCCCATCGAGCAGTCCGCCGGACAGCTCGACGCCTTCGTGAACAAGGTCCTCGCCTCCACGGGGGCGGCCGAGACCGACATCGTCGGCCACTCCCAGGGCGGCATGATGCCGCGCTACTACCTGAAGTTCCTCGGCGGCGCCGCCAAGGTCAACGCCCTGGTGGGGCTCGCCCCCGACAACCACGGGACGACCCTGCTCGGCCTCACCAAGCTCCTCCCGTACTTCCCCGGGGCCGGGGACCTGATCAGCGAGGCCACCCCGGGCCTCGCCGACCAGATCGCCGGATCGCCCTTCCAGAACAAGCTCAACGAGGGCGGGGACACCGTCCCCGGAGTCGCGTACACGGTGATCGCCACCCGCTACGACGAGGTGGTCACCCCGTACCGGAGCCAGTTCCTGAGCGGGCCGAACGTCCGCAACGTGCTGCTCCAGGACCTGTGCGCGGTGGACCTCTCGGAGCACGTGGCCATCGGGCTCACCGACCGGATCGCCTGGCACGAGGCCGTCAACGCCCTCGACCCGGCGCACGCCGAACGGACCACCTGCGCGTCCGTCTTCTCCTGACGGAGAAGGAGACGGCGGCGGCGGGCGGCCCCGACGGGCCGCCCGCCCTGCGCGTCAGCGGCCGTGGCGGCCCGGGGTCGCACGGCGGCGGGCCAGCCCGAACAGCACGGCCGCACCGACGGCCAGGATGCCGGCCCCGCCGATCGCGATCAGCGGGGTGGCGCTGCTGCCGCCCGTCTCCGCGAGGCCGGTCCCGCTCTTCGAGGGGATCGGGGACGGGGCGCCGCCGCCGTTGGTCTTCGGGTCGTTGTCCCCGTGCCCGTGGTGCTCCACCGTGGACTTGTCGGCGCCTGCGGAGATCTGCTCGTCGGTGGGGGCCGACGGGAGCTGCGAGGGGAGTTCCGAGGGGAGCGTGGACGGCTGCTGCGAGGGCACGGAACTCGGCTTGGAACTGGGCTTCCCGCTCGGCCTGGCACTGGGCTTGCCGCCGTTGTCCTTCCCGAAGACCACGTCCGAGCAGGTGTAGAAGGCCTCCGGGCTGTCCGAGCGCTGCCAGACGCTGTAGATCAGGTGCCGGCCGGTCTTGTTCGGGACGGTGCCGGAGAAGACGTAGTCGCCGTTCTGCATCCCCGGGTCGGTGACCTTCGCGAAGGGCGCCGGCTCGAGGTCGGACCACTTCAGCGGCTTCGACGGGTCGTAGCCGTCCTTCGTCACGTACAGCTCGAAGGAGCCCCTGTGCGGGGCGGTCCCCTTGTAGCGGAAGGTGTGCGCGCCCGCGGCCATCGGGCTCGCCGGCCAGTCGGCACGCGCCAGGTCCAGCCCCCGGTACTTGTCGTTGCCCGCCGAGCACAGCTGTCCGTCCGGGATCAGCGCCTTGCTCTTGCCGGCCGCGTTGGCGATGTTCACCGCGTTCCAGTCGTAGAACGCCTGCGCCCCGCTCGCCGCGACCGCCGCCTTGCAGGCCGCCGACTTCGGGGACTCCGGGCCCTCCGCGTAGCACGCCGCCACCCGGCTCACCGGGTCCGTCATCGAACCGTGGGCGGTCGCCGGGGCGACGGCGTACGCGGCCACCGCGAGCGGGGCGAGACCGGCTGCGATGCGGGCGGCGGTACGGCGTGCGGGCATGGTGGATCTCCTCTGGGCACGGCACAGGGCTGCGCGAGTCGTGGGTGCGCCGGAAGACCGGGGCTGTGCGGCGCCGCCCCTCACGGGTTCGCGGCGCCGCCTCCGGCCCTCCCTGGCCCAGCCAAACTAACCGCCCGGAACCCGAGTTCCCCCGGGTTCGGGACCTCGGAGCCGATCCTTAGGGCGCAGTTAAGGAGCCACTAAGCGGGCCCTACAGAAAGCGCCCGACGGGGCCCGGGATCAGGCCAGCAGGGCGGACAGGCCGGCCGTCGAGCGGGCCTGGGCGTCCAGGGCGTCCAGGGCCCGTACCGCCTGGGCGGCCGCCTCGGGGTCGGTGTCGGCGAGCCCGCTCTCGGCGAACTCGTCCTCGTCGAGCCGCAGCACCGTGCTCCCGTCGGCCGATACCCACAGGTCGAGGTCCAGGTCCTCGATCAGGATCACCCCGTCCTGCACCGACGCCGGGCGGGTGATGTCGCAGTACCAGCCCTTGAGGACGCCCTCGCCCGTCCGCACCTCCTTGACCGCGTACCAGCGGTCGCGCCAGAAGTGCTCGGTGAACACGTCGCCCGGCTCGAAGCGGACGAAGCCGAAGTCGCGTACCCCGGGGGCCGCCCAGGGGGCCCGTACGGTGATCCGGGTGCCCGTGTCGGCCACCAGCTCGGCCGGGTAACTGATCTTCGTACGGCCCGCCTTGGTGAGGGTGACGGTCAATCGGTCGGTCATCGTGTTCTCTCCTGTTCTCACAACTGCTTGGTGTAGCGGATCTCCGTGGCGCACACCTCGTACCCGAACCGGGCGTTGACGGCGAGCATCGGAGCATTGCCGGTGTCGTTGCCGGTGAACGCCTCGGTGCAGCCGGCCGCGCGGGCCCGCTGCAGCGAATCGATCTTGGCCATTCTGGCCAGTCCCCGGCCGCGGAACGGGCGCAGGGTGGCGGTCATGGCGGAGGAGTACCGCCCGGCCCCGTCGGTGTGGGCGGCGGTGAAGCCCGCCACCCGGCCGTCCACCAGGACCACGGTGGTGAGCTCCCGGTCGAGGTACGGGTGCTCCCAGGTGCCCAGCAGCCAGTCCTCGTAGTCGTCGAACTCCACCGGAACGTCGCCCGGTTCGTCCAGGGTCGCCGCCGCGTCGGCCTCGAAGAGCGGGCGCGGATCGGCGGCGAAGGCCGAGCCGGGGCGCAGCTCCACTCCGTCCGGCAGCTTCCCGGGCAGCGCCGGCAGGTCGGCCTTGGTGAGGTCGAGGCGCAGGAAGTGCGCGGAGCGGGAGGGCCGGTACCCGCGGTGCTCGGCGAAGGCGCGGTGCGCCGGCTCGTCGAGGACCCAGGCGAACGAAGCCCGTGCGCGCTCGGCCCGGAGATGCTCCTCGGCCGCGTCGAGCAGTGCGCTTCCGGCGCCCAGGCCGCGGTGGGCGGGGTCCACGTAGGCGTTGACGAATCCCTGGCCGGGCTCGGGGCTCTCGTGGGCGATGCCGACCTGGGCGGTGCCGATGACCAGGCCGCCTGCATTCTCGGGGTGCTCGGCGACGAGGAGGCGGTAGCGCTTGTCGGGGTGGGCCGATGCGAGCTCGTGGGCCACGCCGCCGGCCGTGCCGATCATGAAGGGGAGGGCGGCGCGGCGCACCCGTACGACGGACTCGGCGTCCCGCGGGTCGGTGGGGCGCACATCGCGAATGGTGGTGATCACCTGTGCGACGGTAGGGCGGCAGGGCGGCCGGCGCCTGCGAATTTCCCGGCGGATGGGGGACAATCAGCCGCGTGACCTCGACTTCTCCGCACCTGAAGATCCGCATCGACGGCGCGCCGGGCGCCGCCGCCCCGTACGAGCAGCTGCGCTCCCAGATCGCCTCCGGGGCGCGGGCGGGCCGGCTGCCCGCCGGGTTCAAACTGCCGACGGTCCGCGGGCTCGCGGAGGACCTGGGGCTGGCGGCGAACACGGTCGCGAAGGCGTACCGGGCGCTGGAGTCGGACGGCGTGATCGAGACGCGCGGCCGGGCCGGCAGCTTCGTGGCGGCGTCCGGTGACGGTTCCGCCCGGGAGGCGGCCACCGCCGCGCAGGCCTACGCGGAGCGGGCGCGACGGCTCGGCCTCACCTTCGACGAGGCGACCGCCGCGGCACTGGACGCGCTGCGCGCGCGGTACGCGGACTGACCCCCGGGCCCGCTCCGCACTGCACGGCCGGCACGCTCTGCACGGCCGGCACCGCCGGAGGCCGCCCCCTGACCGGCGGTGCCCCGCCGGTCAGTCCTTGCGCGGGAACAGCCGGGCCTGGAGGTGGTGCTGCATGGGCTGGCCCACCGCGGCCATCTCCTGCACGATCGTCAGCCCGCCCTCCTGGAGCGCGTACCGGCGTCGCATGCCGGTGACCTCCTTGGCCAGCGGGGTCAGCCCCACCGTGTCGGTGGCCATCTCGATCTCCGTGCCGGAGACCCGGCCGACGTACGTCTCGACGATGCCCGTCGGGTGGGCGAGCGTGACCTCGACCGAGGCGTCCGGGAGGATGCGCCACCATCCGGTCTCCCGGCCGGCGGGGCGCACGGCCGTGCCGGAGTCGTCGATCAGCCACGCGCGGGACTCGTAGACGAGGAAGGGCCGGCCGTCGTGGCTGAAGGTGATCTCCTGCTCGTACCGGAAGCCGTGCTCCAGGGTCGGGTACTCGCCGCTGCCCCGTCCGTGCCAGCGTCCGATGAGGCCGAGCACCGGCTGGAGTTGCGGGTGCGGGTCGGGGCCCTCGCCGAGGACGTGGCTGTCGGGGAAGGGATTCTCCTGCGCCGGTTCGAGCACGGTGCGTTCTCCTGTTCGTGGGTCCCCCGGAGGTGCGGACGGCCGGTGGGGGCCTTCGGCCGCGCCCCCATTGTCCTCGGCGTGCGCGCCGGACCCGTGCGCGCCCCGCGCGGTGGGACCCGTGGGCCGGGCCGCCGCACGTGCGCGTGCCGCACCTACAAGTACAGCCCGGCCTCCGTGTCGTGGGCCTGCGGCGGCAGCAGCGCGGCGGGGCCCGACGCGCCGCGGCGCAGGGCGAAGAGCTCCGCCAGCGTCGCGCCCTCGCGGGAGATGCCCTCGTCGGTGCCGAGCCAGTCCACCGCCTCGCGGTGCGTCAGCCGGCCGATCTCGATGCGGGCGAGGCACCGCCCGGGCCGGACCACCGCCGGGTGGAGCCGCTCCAGGTCCTCGTTGGTCGTGACGCCCACCAGGACGTTGCGGCCCTGGCCGAGGAGGCCGTCCGTGAGGTTCAGCAGCCGTGACAGCGCCTGCCCGGCGGTGTGCCGGGCCTCGCCGCGGATCAACTCGTCGCAGTCCTCCAGGAGCAGCAGCCGCCAGCGGCTCTTCGCCGTGCCCTCGTCCTCGCCGATCGCGATGTCCATCAGGTAGCCGATGTCGTTGAACAGCCGCTCCGGGTCCAGTACGCAGTCCACCTGGCACCAGTCCCGCCAGGACCGGGCGAGCGTGCGCAGGGCGGAGGTCTTCCCGGTGCCCGGCGGGCCGTGCAGCAGGAGTAGCCGGCCGGCGATGTCGTCGGGGGTGACCTTCATCAGCCGGTCCATCGCCCCGGCCACGGGAGCCGTGTAGTTGGGCCGCACCTCTTCCCAGGTGCCGGCCGCGATCTGCCGGGTCGTCCGGTAGGGGCCGCGGCGCGGAGAGACGTACCAGAAGCCCATCGCGACGTTCTCGGGCTGGGGTTCGGGCTCGTCCTGCGCACCCTCGGTGGCCTCGCCGAGCACACCGGCGGCGAGTTCCTCGCTGACCGCCGTCACGGTGACGTCCGCGCCCCGGCTCCAGCGGGAGACGAGCATGGTCCAGCCCTCGCCCTCGGCGAGCGTCGCGCTGCGGTCGCTGTCGCGGGCGGAGCGCAACACCGTGGCCCCGGACGGCAGCAGGGTCACGCCGGGCTTGACCCGGTCGATCGACACGCTGTGCGAGTGGGGCTGCTCGCCGGACGCGAAGCGGCCGAGGAACAGCGCGTCGACGACGTCCGACGGGGAGTCGCTGTCGTCGACGTTGAGCCGGATCGGCAGCGCGTCCTGAGGGTTGGCTGGCATGGCGCCCATGATCCGGCACGAACTGGCCTCATGCACCCGTGTTTCGCCGGAACGGGTGGCGGGATTCCCTCTTCAAACGCCGTGCGGGTGAAGATTCGCGCCGCATGTCCGCCCCGAACATTCTTGGCATGGACACTTCCAGCCGACCTCGGTTCCTTGTACCACGGACTCAGGAGTAACTCCGGAGTAACCCCCCACGAGGAGCCGCACACATGAGCATGAAAATGCCTCGTTTCGCCGCCTTGGCCTCTGCCCTGTTACTCGCCGCGGGCGCAGCCCTGTTCGGAGCCGGTCCGGCAACCGCCGCCGCCGACTTCGGCTACGTCGCCCTCGGCGACTCCTACTCCTCCGGCGTCGGCGCCGGCAACTACGACAGCGCCAGCGGGAACTGCAAGCGCACCCCCCGCGCCTACCCGGCCCTCTGGGCCGCCGCACACTCCCCCCAGACCTTCTCCTTCGCCGCCTGCTCGGGCGCTCGTACGGGTGATGTGATGAGCGGCCAGCTCACCCCGCTGAACGCCGGCACCGACCTCGTCAGCATCACCATCGGCGGCAACGACGCAGGATTCTCCGACGTCATGACCACCTGTGTGCTCCAGTCCGAAGCCACCTGCGTCAGCCGGGTCAACCAGGCCAAGGCGTACGTCGACTCCACCCTCCCCGGCCAGCTCGACCAGGTCTACAACGCGATCCACAGCCGGTCCCCGGGCGCCCGCGTGGTCGTCCTCGGCTATCCCCGCTTCTACAAGCTGAACGGCACCTGCGTGGCCGGGCTGTCGGAGGGCGAGCGCACGGCCATCAACGGCGCCTCCGACTACCTCAACGCCGCCATCGCCAAACGCGCCGCCAACCACGGCTTCGCCTTCGCCTCGGTCGCCGGCGCCTTCACCGGGCACGAGATCTGCTCCGGCAGCGAGTGGCTGCACAGCCTCAACTGGCTGAACATCGGTGAGTCCTACCACCCGACCGCCGCCGGACAGTCCGGCGGCTACCTGCCCGTCTTCACCAACGCGGCCTGACGCATCACGGCCTGACGCGTCACGGACCGGCGCGTCACGGGCTGGCGGTCGGACCCGGGTTGGGTGACGGGGAAGAGGTGGGTCCGGACGTGCTCGGAGAGGAGGCCCCGCCCGTCGGGGTCTCCTTTTCGCACGTCACCGAGAACTCCAGCCAGGCCGAAGCCGCCTCCGACGGCGCCCGGACCTCCAGCCGCACCGCGTCCTCGAAGGTCGCGTCCGGGTCGTGCGTCAGCTCCGTGTGGTCCAGCCGTACGCTCGTCGGCCCGCCCGCCGGATACGCGAGGGTCCGCCAGCCGGGGCCCGAGGTCTTGCCGCTGCGCGTGGTCCACCGGTACTCCACCATCGCCGGGGTCCGCTCCACCGTCACGGTGGCGGTGAAGGCGGGCGCCTCGGCGGCGGGCGGCGGGCACTCACCGCGGTAGGCGTCCCGGACGGCCTGGACGGCGGACAGGGTGATGCCCGGAGGCGGAGTCGCCGAAGGAGAGGGAGAAGGGGAGGCGGAGGGCGAGGGAGACCCGCTCGGCGAGGGGGTCGGGGAAGGCGGAGCGCTCTGCGTGGCGGTCGGTGCGGTCGTCGCCCCGCCATCGCCGTCCCCGCCCGCGTTGCGGTCCTTCAGCAGCAGCCATCCCAGCAGCACCACCACCGCGAGCAGCACCACGATCCCGCCGCCCAGCACCAGTCCGGCCCCGTTCCCCCCGTTCCCCCCGGCTTCCGGGGGCAGCGTCCGCGCCGATCCCGTACCGGGCGGCGGCAGCGGTGGGGTGGGGTGGCCGTACCGGTTCTGCAGCACCGAGGTCGGGCCGTCCGCGCCGATGCCCGCCCCCGCCGTCGCAGCCGTCGCGGGACCCGACACCGGCCCGCCGGAGGCGCGTACGGTCCCTCCCGCGCCGACGATGCGCAGCATCCGGGCCGCCTCGGCCGCGGACAGCCGCTCCGCGGGATCCTTGACCAGCAGCCCCTCCAGCACGGGCGTCAGCGGCCCGGCCCGCCGCGGCGCCGGGAACTGCTCGTCCACGACCGCCCGCAGCGTGGCCACCGGGGACTCCCGGTGGAAGGGGGAGACCCCCTCCACGGCCAGGTACAGCGTCACCCCGAGCGCCCACAGGTCCGACCCGGGACCCGGCTCGCGCCCCAACGCCCGCTCGGGCGGCAGGAATTCGGGGGACCCGACCACCTCGCCCGTCATGGTGATGGCGGTGGAGCCCTCCAGGCTCGCGATTCCGAAGTCGCCGAGCACCACGCGGCCGTCGTTGGCGATCAGCACGTTGCCCGGTTTGACGTCCCGGTGCAGCACCCCCGCCTCGTGTGCGGAGCGCAGTGCGGCCAGTACCTGTTCGCCGATGTGCGCGGTCCGCTGTGGGGTGAGCGGCCCGTCGCCCTCCAGGACCTCCGCGAGCGAGAGTCCCCGTACGATCTCCATCACGATCCAGGGCCGGCCGTCCTCGGTGGCCACGTCGTAGACGGTGACCACGCCCCGGTGCGAGACGCGGGCCGCGGCCCAGGCCTCCCGCTCCAGGCGCCGGTACATCCGGGCCACCTCGGCCTCGTCCATCCCGGCCGGGGCGCGTACTTCCTTGACGGCGACCTCGCGCCCCAGGACCTCGTCCCGGGCCCGCCACACCATGCCCATCCCGCCGCGGCCGAGCGGGCCCAGCAGGCGGTAGCGTCCGGCGATGACGCGGTCGTCGGCGCCGTCCCCGTTCGACGCGGACTCAGTCACCGAAAGCCTCATTCACGCGCGCCCCCAAGAGCGTTACCGGACGATCACTCCAAGTTAGCGCAGAGCGTGCGCCGTGGCTCCGGTCGCGACAGGAGTCACGCGGAGTCACGCAGTCGGCGCGGATGTGGTTGCAGGTCCCCCGAACCCCGTTGAATTTCGCGGAGAGTGACGATCGACTCCGCTGAGTAATCGTCAACTCCCGCTCGCCACACGGGCAATTCACACCACCGGGATACCCGTGCGCGACGTGGGGACGATAGGGTTACCCTGCCCGGTGGGCCGGGTGCCCTCATACGGGTGGGGAGAGACATGGAACAGATAGCAATGCGCAGCAGGCCGCCTCGCGTGCCTGCCATCACATGCGGCAGTGGTGCGACCAGTTCGCGCCTCGACCGCCACCTCGCCGTGCTGGGCGGTCCCGCCGTCCCGCACCGCGAGACCGCCGAGGCGACGCTGCTCATGCGCGAGCTCACCTCGCGCGACCACACGCACCGGCTGCGGAGCCGGAGCGCGCGCGTATCGCTCTTCGCGCCGCTGCGGAGGCTCCGGCGCACCCTCTTCGGCAGCCGCCGTTCGTAACCGTCCGGTCGGGGGGTGTTCCCGCCCCCGCAGTGCCGCCGCTCCGTCCCCGGCCTGATCAACCCTGCCCAGTCAGCGAACCACGCCGTCCCGGCGCAATGCCGTGATCTGTTCGCCCGTCATCCCCAGGGCGTGCAGCAGGGCTTCGGTGTGTTCGCCGAGCGCGGGCACCGCACCCATGTGCGGTGCCGCGCCGCCGGGCAGTCCGATCGGCGGCAGCAGGGCCCGCAGCGGGCCCGCAGGCGAGCCCACCTCCCGCCAGCGGTCCCGGGCCTCCAGCTGCGGGTGCGCGGCGAGCTGTGCCACCGAGTTCAGCCGTGCGCAGGCGATGCCCGCGGCCTCCAGCCGCTCGATCGCCGCGTCCGCGCCGAGCCGGCCCAGCGCTTCGGCGACCACCGCGTCGGTCTTCTCCCGGTTCGCGGTCCGCGCGGAGTTCGTCGCGAATCCCGGATCGTCGGCCAACTCCGGGCGCTCCAGCAGCTGTTCGGCCAGCCGCAGCCATTCCCGGTCGTTCTGTACCGACAGCAGCACCCGGTCGCCGTCCGCCGTCGCGTAGGCGTCGTAGGGCGCGATCACGGCGTGCGCGAGGCCCGTCCGCACCGGCTGTTCCCCGCCGTGCATGGTGTGGTGCAGCGGATGCCCCATCCACTCGGCGAGCGCGTCGAGCATCGACACCTCCACCCTGCCGCCCCGCCCGGTGATCCCGCGGCGCAGGAGGGCGGCGAGCACGCCCGAGAAGGCGTACATGGCGGCCGCGATGTCCGCCGCCGGGATGCCCGCCTTGACCGGCTGCTCCGGGGTGCCGGTCACCGAGACCAGGCCGGCCTCGCACTGGACGAGCATGTCGTAGGCGCGCTTGTGGGCGTACGGGCCTTCGGGGCCGTAGCCGGAGACGTCCACGGCGACCAGCCGGGGGTAGCGGGTGCACAGCGAGGCGGAGTCGAGCCCGAGCCGGGCGGCGGCCCCCTGGGCGAGGTTCTGCACGAAGACGTCGGCCCCGTCGAGCAGCCGGTGCAGGACCTCCCGCCCGCGCGGGTCCTTGAGGTCGAGCGCGAGCGACTCCTTCCCCCGGTTGGCCCACACGAAATGTGAGGCGAGACCGTGCGCGGCGGTGTCGTAGCCGCGGGCGAAGTCCCCGCCGTCGGGCCGCTCGATCTTGATCACCCGGGCGCCGAGGTCGGCGAGCTGGCGGGTGGCGAAGGGCGCGGATACGGCCTGCTCGACCGAGACGACGGTGATGCCGTCGAGGGGGAGGGGGTCGGTGGCCTGCGTGTCGCTGTGGCGGTCGGGTGTCATGACGCTCTGCCTACCGGCCTGGAGGGGGATCTGTCACCACGCAGGGTGGCGACATCCCCCATTCCTGGCGATTTGTCTGCGTATGGTATGGCGCGTCGTCCATCGACTCGCACCGAAGGGTTGCCCATGAGACGCCCGACCGCACTCGATCCGCGCTCCCCGATCCGGCGGGTGGCGGTCGTGGTGATAGCTCTGGTCGCCGGGCTCGCGCTGGCGGCCGGTCCGGCGCCCGCCGCGGGCCTCGCCCCGACGCCGCTGAGCATCTCCGCCTCGAACGCCAACGGGACCGTGGCGAGCCTGGCTCCGGACTGCACGAGCGGACCGCTCACCGAGACCCGGCGCATCACCGGCAGTCAGGCGGTGCCCGCCGGACTGTTCTCCTCGCTGCCCAGCCAGCTGGCCTTCGACCTCCCGGTCAACCTGAGCGCCGCCCAGGCGGCGCTGCGGGGCAACGACGGGCGCGTCACACTGACCAACGCGCGCGGCACCCTGACCCTGGCCCTGAGCGCCGGAAGCTGCGCCGCGCCGACCCTCGCCCACGCCGGGCCCGCGATCTCCGGGGCCGGCACCTGGACGGTCGTCGCCGACTCCACGCCGGGCAACTCCTACCGGCAGACCACCGGGTCGGGCACCTTCAACCTCAATATGGACCTCTCCGTCGGCACCGGCCGGCCGTGGGCGCTGAACCTTCTCGGCTCCGCGGATCCCCTCCAGCCCACGATCGCCCTGACCCACCGCGCCTTCTGGGGAGGCCCGTTCGCCTACCTCTCCCGGACCCTGAGCGTGGAGTACCGGATCAGGAACACCGGACCCGGAGACGCCTTCGGCGTGGTCCTGAACGACGCGGCCACGAGCTCCCCGGGGGTCACCCGGATCGGCCCGGTGCCGCAGGCGGTCGGCTCGGTGCCCGCCGGTTCCGAGCGGAGCGTCGTGGTCCGCTACCGGGTGTGCGGCATCGCCTCGATCGGCTGTCGCTTCACCGCCGACGTCCAGCTGACCGTGGCGGACGCCCTCGACGCCGGTGGCCCCGCGTCCTTCCAGCGGACCGTACAGGTGCCGATCTCCCCGGTGCCCTAGCCCGTGCTCAGCCGAGGCCACGCGCGAACCGGCGCGTGGCCGCCGGCACGAAGAGCGCCAGCAGGACCAGCGACCACAGCAGCGCCCCGGCGACCGGGTGCGCGACCGGCCAGGCGGCGCCCGCGGCGGCCTCGCCGCCCGCGTTCCCGCAGAGCCGGCGCACGGCCGTCGCGACCGCGCTGATCGGGTTCCACTCGGCGGCCGTACGCAGCCACCCCGGCAGCCCGGCGGTCGGCAGGTACGCGCTGGAGAGCAGCGGCAGGATGAAGGTGGCGCTGCCGAGCTGACCCGCCGCTTCCTCGCTCTTGCTCAGCAGGCCGAGGTACGTCCCCACCCACGCGGTGGCGAACCGGAACAGCAGTAGGACGCCGAAGGCTCCGAGGGCCCCCGGGAGCCCGTTCTCCGCCCGCCAGCCCATGGCCAGCCCCACCAGGATCAGCGGCACCATCGAGACGCCGGTGGTCACCAGGTCCGCCGCCGTCTGCCCGAGCGGCACCGCGCTCCGGCTCATCGGCAGGGTCCGGAACCGGTCCATCACCCCGCGGTGCGCGTCCTGCGCGGCCGTGAACATGCCGGTCATCAGGCCGTTCGCGGCGGTGGCGGCGAGCAGCCCGGGGACCAGGAACTGCCGGTACTCGGAGCCCGGCATGGCGAGCGCGCTGCCGAAGACGTAGCCGAAGAACAGCAGCATGGTGATGGGCATGGTCTGGGTGAGGATGAGCAGGGCCGGAGCGTGCCGGGCCTTCTGCAGCTGGCGGGTGAGGACGGCGCCGCCGTCGGACAGCAGGGTGCTCATGCGACGTTCTCCTTGGTGGCAGTGGCAGTGGCAGTGGCAGTGGCAGTGGCCGGGGCCGGGGCCGGGTTCTTCGGGGCCGGGGGAGCTCCGACGAGGCGCAGGAAGACCTCGTCGAGGGTCGGCGGGCGCAGACTCGCGTCGGTGACGGCTATGCCGGCCGCGTCGAGGGCCCGGACGATCCGGGGCAGGGTGAGCCCGGGGTCGAGGGCGGTCACGCCGACGGTGAGGCGCTCCGGATCCAGGGTGGGCAGAGCCCCGGTCAGCTGGTCGAGCACGGCGGCCGCGCCCGCGAGGGCCCCGGCCCCGTCGACGGAGACCTCGGCGTAGGCGCCGATCCGGGCCTTGAGCTCGGCGGGTGTGCCGGTGGCGGCGGCCCGGCCGTGGTCCACGAGCACGATGTCGTCGGCCAGCCGGTCGGCCTCTTCCAGGTACTGGGTGGTGAGCAGCACGGTGGTGCCCTCGCGCGCGAGGTCTCGTACGGCCGTCCAGATCTGCTCGCGGGCCGCCGGGTCGAGACCGGTGGTGGGCTCGTCGAGGAACAGGACGCGGGGCCGGGTGACCAGCCCGGCGGCCAGGTCGAGGCGCCTGCGCATCCCGCCGGACCAGGTGCTCGCCACCCGGTCGGCGGCCTCGGTGAGGCCGAAGTCCTCCAGCAGCTCGTCGGCGCGGGCCCGGACGGCCCGGCCGCGCAGTCCGGCGAGGCGGGCGAAGAGCCGGAGGTTCTCGGCGCCGGTCAGGTCCCCGTCGACCGAGGCGTACTGGCCGGTGGCCCCGATGGCCCGGCGGACGGCGGCGGGGGCCCCGGTGACGTCGTGTCCGGCGACGAGGGCGCGCCCGGCGGTGGGTGCGGTGAGCGTGGTGAGGATCCGGACGGCGGTGGTCTTTCCCGCGCCGTTGGGGCCGAGGAGGCCGCAGACGGTGCCCTCCGGAACGGCGAGATCCAGACCGCTCAGGGCGCGGACCTCGCCGTAGTTCTTCTCCAGGCCCTCACTAAGTACAGCGTACGTAGTCGTCATGTGGTGCACCATACATGACTACGTACGCCGTACGTAACTACGATGGTGGAGATGGACGAGGTGATGAGCGATGACATCCAGCGGCCGCTCCGCTGAACCCGAAGTGATCTGGGCCCGCCCGCCGCGGGCCGGCCGCGGCCCCCGGCCGGCCCACAGCCGCGACTCGATCGCCGCCGAGGCGGTGCGGATCGCCGACGAGGAGGGGATCGACGCCGTCTCGATGCGGCGCGTGGCGGCCGGGATCGGCGCCGGGACCATGTCCCTCTACAACTACGTGCCGCGCAAGGAGGACCTGTACGAGCTGATGGTCGACGCGGTCAGCGGGGAGTACGACCTCGCGCCGCCGACCGGCGACTGGCGGGCCGACCAGCTCGCGCTGGCCCGCCAGACCCGCGCCCTCATGCACCGGCACCCCTGGCTGCCCCGGCTGCTGAGCCCGGTCTACGGATTCGGCCCGAACGCCCTGATGTACCTGGAGCACAGCCTGGCCTGCCTGGCGTCGCTGGACGCTCCGGGCGGGGAGAAGCTGGAGCTGATCGCCGCGATCAACGGCACGGTCGCCACCTTCGTGGCGGGCGAACTGGCCCTGGCCGAGCGGGCCCGTCAACTCCCCTGGAGCGAGGCCGAGGAACAGGCCGTACGGGGGGCCTGGCTCGGCTCCCGGCTGATGACGGGGGAGTACCCGCTCCTGGCCGGCGTCCTCGCGACCGCACCGGGCATCCCGGGCGAACTGCCCGATCCGGCGGCGGTGTTCGACCGCTCGGTGTCACGCCTGCTGGGAGCCTGGGGCACCTGACCGGTTTTCGGCCGTCCGGCGTTTGAGGACCGGGGTCTGGGGCGGAGTCCCAGGGGGGGGTCCGGGCGCAGCCCCGGGGAACGGAGGAAGGGCGGGTAGGGCCCCCGCCCCGCAGGGCCCCCGCCCCGCAGGGCCCCCCGCCCCGAGGCCCCCGCGCCTCAGAGCAGCGCGAACTGCCCGCCCGGCCCCTCCTCCTGGTGGTCCAGGACCGAGGCCGGCCGCCGGGCCCAGTCCGGCGGCGGCAGCACCCCGCCCGCCCGCAGCTCGTCGGCGGTCAGCGCCGGTCCCACCTCGAACGCCGCCCGCTCCGGCTCCAGTTCGGCCAGCAGCGCCAGGGTCGTCACCAGGGCCAGCAGCTCCGAGGTCCAGCCCTGCGGCCACTCGGCCGGACCCACCGCGTCCAGCCCCTCGGCCTCCGGGTCCCGGTGCGCGAGCCGGGCGGCGAACCAGGACTCCAGCACGCGGACGCCCTGGACCTCGTACTCCCAGGCCCCGGCCGGTACGGGCGACACGCTGCCGCCGCCCGAGCCGCCCCCGACCGTCAGGGTCTCGCTCTCCGGGTCGTACGCGAGCTCGCGCGGCCACGCCGGCAGCGCCGAGCGGACGTACGGCCGGCGCCCGCCGGGCAGCCGGGGCGCCTCGCCGCCGCGGGCCCCGCGCAGCCGGACGGAGAGCAGCCGGTGGCCCAGCTCCAGCCCGGCCCGCCAGCGCGTGGCGTCCGCGGTGAGGGGGACCTCGTACCCCCGGGGGCCGGGGCGGCCGGCGGCGAGGATCCAGCAGAGCACGTCCTCGGGAGTGACCCAGGTGCCGTACCGCTCGCCGAGGAGGTGCTGGAGCCCCGGGGCGAGATTGGGCTCGGCGCCGCCCGGGCGGCGGTGCAGCGGGCGGATCCGGCCGAGCCGGCCGGCCGGGAGGTGCGCGGTGACCAGCAGCGCCGCCGACTGCGCCGGCTCCACGGCGAACAGCTGGTGCTCGTCCAGCACCCGCCACAGCTCCGGGCGGGCCAGGTCGATGAGCCGCTGGTCGGGCAGCAGCCACTGCTCGTCGAAGGGCTCGCGCAGGATCCGTACGGGGTCGGGGCGGGGCCCGGGCGTGTCCGCGAAGCGGGCCGTGGAACCGGCGCGCTGACCCGGCAGCGCAGCCGCCCCGGCGCCCGTGCTCCGCGCCCGGGTCGGGCGGAACAGCCGCTCCCGCTCGGCGCCCTCGGCGGCGGCCAGGGCGGCCCACCGGGCCCGCAGGGTCGCCGGATCGGGGGCCGCGACCCAGGCCCGGCCCAGGCGCAGGGAGCCCACGGCCCAGGGCATCAGATCGTCCAGCAGCGGGTCCCGCGGGGATGCGTCAGCGCTCACCCGGCCGATGGTAGCGACGCCACCCGGTGACCGGGCCGCGTCCAGGCCGGAGAGTTAGGCTCGCTATGTAGGGATCTGCACGCAGGACCCGGGAGGCGGACATGAGCCAGTACGACGAGTACTCGACCCCGTCGCAGGCCGAGGGGGAGCGGCTCGACGAGGACCTGGACGAGAAGCAGAGGAAGCTCCGCCACGCCCAGACGCAGCGGACCACGCCGTCCCAGGCCGAGGGTGAGCGCGGAACGGAGGACGACCAGAAGTAGGCGGTCAGTGCGCGTCGGCGAGCAGTGCCCGTCGGCGGTCAGTGCGCGTCGACGGTCACGGTGAAGGAGAACCGGTCCCCGCGGTACCGGATCCGCGCCACGTCGACCACCCGGCCGGAGCCGTCGTAGGTGACGCCCGTGTAGTGCAGGATCGGGCTCAGCAGCGGCACGTGGAGCAGCTCGGCCGTGAGCGGGTCGGCGAGCCGCGCCTCCACGGTGTCGGTGATCCGGCTGATGTCCACCTTCGCGATGTCCCGCAGCACCTTCGTCATCGGCCACCGCTCCAGATCCGCCAGGTCGATGGCGTCGGCGAGCTCCGGACGCACCGCGTTCTCCGCCCAGTTGGTCGGCTCGCCGCTCTCACTGTCGTGCCGGAGCCTGCGGTACGTGACCACCTCGGCGGTGTCCGGGAAGTGCTCCAGCAGCTCCCCGGACACGGCCGTCCGCTCGTGCCCGAGGATCGTCGTGCGGTCGCCCGACTGCTGCGCCACGATCGCGTCGACCGAGCCGAGCAGCCGGACCGGGGCCCCGCGCAGCGCCCCCGGCTCGATGAAGGTCCCGCGCCGCCGGTGGCGGCTGATGAGCCCCTCGGTCTCCAGTTCCTTGAGCGCCTGCCGCATGGTCAGCACGCTCACCCCGTAGTGCTCGGCGAGCTGCTCCTCGGTGGGCAGGCGCAGCGAGGCGTCCGCGGTGCGCCCGAGTATCGAGGCGCGCAGCGACTGGGAGACCTGGTACCAGAGCGGCAGCTTCCGGTTCAGTACCAGCGAGTCGGGGGCGAAGGCGGTCACGGGTGGTTCTCCGTAGGACGGTGTGGGCGCGGCGGTGGCGGCGCCGCGCGGCATGCTCGTGATGTTAGGCGCGGAAGTGGCGCTCGAGCCCCTGCCAGACGTCGTCGTATCCGCCCTGGAGGTGGTCCGCGCCGGCGGCCTGGGCGGTGGCGGTGATCGGCCAGCGGGTCTCGAACATGAAGGCCAGGCCGTCGTCGATCTTCTGCGGCTTCAGCTCGGCGGCGCTCGCCCGGTCGAAGGTCTCCCGGTCGGGGCCGTGCGCGGACATCATGTTGTGCAGGGAGCCGCCGCCGGGCACGAAGCCTTCCGCCTTGGCGTCGTAGGCGCCGTCGATGAGCCCCATGTACTCGCTCATCACGTTGCGGTGGAAGTACGGCGGGCGGAAGGTGTCCTCGCCGACCAGCCAGCGCGGCGCGAAGACCACGAAGTCCACGCCCGCCAGGCCCGCCGTGTCGGAGGGCGAGGTCAGGACCGTGAAGATGGACGGGTCGGGGTGGTCGTAGCTGATGGAACCGAGGACATTGAAGCTGCGCAGGTCGTAGACGTACGGGACGTGCGTGCCGTGCCAGGCGACCACGTCGAGCGGGGAGTGGTCGTAGGTCGCGGTCCAGAGGTTGCCGCAGAACTTGTTGACCACCTCGGTCGGCCGATCGGCGTCCTCGTACGAGGCGACCGGCGCGCGGAAATCGCGGGCGGCGGCGAGCCCGTTGGCGCCGATGGGGCCCAGGTCGGGGAGCTCGAAGGGGCGGCCGTAGTTCTCGCAGACGTACCCGCGGGCGGTCTCGTCCTGGAGCTCCACGCGGAAGCGGACCCCGCGCGGGATCAGCGCCATCTCGCCCGGCCGGGCGCTCAGCAGGCCGAACTCGGTGCGCAGGAGCAGCCCGCCGCGCTCGGGGACGATCAGCAGCTCGCCGTCGGAGTCGCTGAACACCCGGTCGGTCATGGAGGCGTTCGCGGAGTACAGGTGGATGGCCATGCCGGACCGCTGGGTGGCGTCGCCGTTGCCGCCGAGGGTCCACAGGCCCGCCAGGAAATCCGTACCGGGGGCCGGGTCGGGCAGCGGGTTCCAGCGGAGCCGGTTCGGGTCGGCCGGGGCCTCCGTGAAGGGCGCGCTGCGCAGGGCGCCGTTGTCGGTCCGGGTGAAGGGCGGGTGCGCGGCCGAGGGGCGGATCCGGTAGAGCCAGGAGCGGCGGTTGTGGGAACGCGGCTCGGTGAACGCGCTGCCGCTGAGCTGCTCCGCGTAGAGGCCGAGGGGGGAGCGCTGGGGCGAGTTCCGCCCGATCGGCAGCGCGCCGGGCACGGCCTCCGAGCTGTGCTCGTTGCCGAAGCCGGTGAGGTACTCCAGCCCCTCCGCCGTCTTCCTGGCCTGCTCGCTGCCGCCGCTCATTGCACGCTCCCGGTCTGCCGAAGGAATCCTATGCCTGACAGTAGGATTCCTGGGCTCGTGCGTCAACGGGAGATTCCGATCAGTCGGCCGATGGTCGGGCGGTAGCCGGGTCCCGGCCCCGCCACGGCCGGGCGCGGAGCGGGTCCCGGGTCACGACTCGGCTCGTCGGGGCCCTATTCCTGCGCGAGGGGATCCCAAAAGGTGAACATTCCTCTACTCTCACGCGCATGTCGTGGACCCGCAGGTTTCCTGCCGTGCCGGCGGCGCTCCTCGCCGCCCTCCTAGCGCTTCTGTCCCTCCTCGTCGCCGCGCCCGCCGCGAACGCGCACGAGGAGCGCCCCGTCGAGCTCCCCGACGGCACCGGCTCCGTCCCCGCCTACCGCACGGGCGAGCCCGACCTGATCGTCTGCAAGACCGACCGGCCCGCCTTCGAACGCCGGATATCCGCCTTCCCCGACGCCCTCGAGCAGCGCAACCTCGTGCTCTACGAACGCTGCGAGAAGAACGGCTTCCGCGACCTCCAGGCGGCGGTCGACGCCGTGGACCGCCCGGGCATGAACATCGCGATCCTCCCCGGCCTCTACGAGGAGGAGCCCTCGCTCGCCGAGCCCACCGCGGAGTGCGCCTCGCTCAAGGCGCCCAACTCCTCGCTCGGCTACCAGATCCTGACGTACGAGCAGCAGGCGGCCTGCCGCCACAACCAGAACCTCGTCGCCATCCTCGGCAAGACCGGCCTCCAGATCGAAGGCACGGGGGCCTCCCGCCAGGACGTGGTCATCGACGCCAAGTACCACAAGCTGAACGCGATCCGCGCGGACAAGTCCAACGGCATCTACTTCCGCAACTTCACCGCCCAGCGCACCACCTTCAACTCGCTGTACGTCCTCGCGGGCGACGGCTTCGTCATCGACGACGTGCTGACCCGCTGGAACGACGAGTACGGCTTCCTGACCTTCGCCAGCGACCACGGCCTGTACAAGAACTGCGAGTCCTACGGCAACGGCGACTCCGGCATCTACCCCGGCAGCGCCTCGAACATCAACGACGGCCGCGGCTACGACGTCCCCCGCTACTCCATCGAGATCACCGGCTGCCGCAGCCACCACAACATGGTCGGCTACTCCGGCACCGCGGGCGACTCGGTGTACGTGCACGACAACGAGTTCGACCAGAACATGGGCGGCGCCTCGATGGACAGCGCCTTCCCCGGCCACCCCGGACTCCCGCAGAACCACGCCCGCTTCGAACGCAACCTGATCCACGACAACAACGCCGACTACTACCACTACGTCGCGGACGGCACCTGCGCCAAACCGCCCGTCGAGCGCGGCTACGAGCAGGGGGTGGTCTGCCCGCAGATCTCCATGCCCCCCGGCACCGGCATCATCACCGCCGGCGGCAACTGGAACCTCTACGAGAACAACTGGGTGTACGGGCACCAGCGCGCGGGCTTCTTCCTCTCGGCCGTGCCCGCCTTCATCCGCGGCGAGGAGGAGCTGTCCAAGCAGGCCGACACCTCCCACCACAACCGCTACGCCGGCAACATCCTGGGCAAGGACAAGTCCGGAGCCTCCCGCCCCAACGGCATGGACGTGTGGTGGGACGGCCAGGGCCGGGGCAACTGCTGGCAGCAGGGCCCGGACGGCTCCACCCCGGGCACGCTCCCGCAGTGCGGTGAGCGCCGCGGCGCGGTCTCCGGCGGCTCGGCCCGGCTCGCCGGCGAACCGGTGAAGCTGGCCCAGCTCCTGGTCTGCGCCGACTACAGCGTCCAGGCGCGCAAGCTTCCGGCCGGCTGCGACTGGTACGGATCCCGGGGCCTCCAGCGGGTGGAGACCCAGCTCGCCCTCGCCGTCGCGGCGGTCCTCCTCCTCGTCGGCGGCCTCCTGTGGTGGCGCCGCCTGCGCCACTCACGCCCGGCCGGGGTGGCCGTGCTGCTCGGCCTCGCGGGCCTGGTCCTGGACGTGGCCGGCTCCACGATGGGCCTGGTCGGCACCTTCGTCCCGGCGCTGGCCCTGCTCTGCCTCGGCCTGTGGTGGACCGGCACCGGCCTCGCCCTGCGCCCCACCCGGCCATGGCTGGCCCGTCTGACCCTGCTGCTGGGTGCGCTCACCCTCCTCGACGCCTTCGACAAGGCCGTCCTGATGGTTCCGTGGATCCCGCTCAGTCCCGCCTGGATACGGTCGCTCGTCGCGGTGGTCTGGATCCTCTGGGCCGTCATCGCCGCAGCCCGCCCCGGCGCCGCCCCGGCCCGCCCGGCAGGCCCCGGCGGAGACCCGGCCGGCGACCGGGTCCCCGTCCCCGCAGGCCCCGCCCCGACCCGCAGCGCCGAAGCCGAAGCCGAGGCCGAAGCCGAGGCCGCGGGCGGCGCCGCTGCCGGGGGAGACCAGCCGTGACGGGCCACCCGGGCCACCCGGGCCACCCGGGCCACCCGGGCCACCCGGGCCACCCGGGCCACCCGGGCCACGCGGACCACCCGGGCGGCCGCCCCGAACGGCGGACCCGGTGCGACGTCTGCGGTACGCCGCCAGGCCGGTCCCGCCCGTCCCGCCGGACGGGCCGCGCGGCGACGCTGCTCGCCCTGGCCCTGCTCCTGGCCGGCGGCGCGGCGACGGGCTGCGGGGGACGGGCCACCACCCACCACAAGCCCGGCACCACCCACGAGCAGGCCTCCGGCAAGGTCGGCACCCTGCTCACCGCCGACGACGGCGCCGGGCACCGGCTCCGCGAGGTCCCGGCCGAGGGCGCGCCGGAGGTCCGGCTCGCCGCCCGGCCGGACTCCGAGGACGGCTGGAACCTCCAGCTGACGGTGGCGAACTTCCACTTCACCCCCGACAGCACCGGCGGCGCCGCCCTCCCGGGTGCCGGCCACGCGCACCTGGAGCTGGACGGCCGCAAACTGGCGCGCCTGTACGGCCCTTGGTTCCACCTGCCCGCCGCGCAGGTACCGGCGGGCGGCCCGCACACCCTGACCGTCCGCCTCTACGCGGACGACCACACGGCCTGGGCGGTGGCGGGCAAGCCGGTCCAGGCGACCCTCGAACTCGCCGCCGGATCCGGCCAGTCCACCCACCCGCACTCCCCGGCCGCACCGTCCCCCACAGCCCCGGAGGCTGCGCAGGAAGCAGACCGAACGGTGACCATCACCGTGCGGGACGGCAAGGTCAGCCCGGCCCCGGGCCGGGTGGAGCTGACGCGCGGCGAACGCGTGGCCCTACGGGTCACCAGCGACCGCGCCGACACCCTGCACGTCCACGGCTTCGACAAGGAACTCGCCCTGCCGGCAGGCCAGGAGGCCACCCTGATCCTGACGGCCGACCGCACGGGCCTCTTCGAGGTCGAGACCCACGAGTCCGACCTCGTCCTGACCCAGCTCCTCGTCCGATGACGCTCGCGCACGGCATCGGCTCGCAGCACGATCTGCCGATCTCTCCCTTCTACGCCTTCGCCGGCGCCTTCACCGCACTCTTCGTCTCCTTCCTCGCGCTGGGCCTCCTCTGGTCGGCCTCCCGCTTCCGCGGCGACCGCTCGGGCGTGGCCCTGCCCGCGGGGGTCCAGCGGGTGGCCGACGCGCCGACCACCCGCACCGCCCTGCGCGGGCTCGGCCTCGCGGCCTCGCTCGCCGTCCTCCTGTACCTCCTCCTCGGCCCCGACGACCCCGCCCGCAACCCCGCTCCCGGCGCCGTCTACGTCCTGCTCTGGGTCGGCCTCGTCCCCGCCTCCCTCCTCTTCGGCCCCGTCTGGCGCCTCCTCAACCCCCTCCGCACCCTGCACCGCCTGCTCGCCCGGCTGCCGGGGAAGCCCCGATCGCACCGCCCGCTCCCCGCCCGGCCGGGGCAATGGCCGGCCGCAGCCGGGCTCTTCGCCTTCACCTGGCTCGAACTCGTCTCTCCCGATCCCGCCTCCACCACCACCCTCCTGATCGCCCTGACCGGCTACGCCGCCGTCCACCTCGTGTTCGCCGCCCGCTACGGCGAGCACTGGTTCGCCGACGGAGACGCCTTCGAGGCGTACTCCGCCCTCCTGGCCCGGCTCTCCCCCCTCGGCCGTCGCGGCGACGGCCGCCTGGTCCTCCGTAACCCCTTCCACGGACTCGACGCGACACCCGAGCGGCCCGGACTCGTCGCCACCGTCTGCGTCCTGCTCGGATCCACCGCCTACGACGGCTTCTCCGACAACCCCTCGTGGATCAACGCGATCCAGACCTCCCCCCTCGGCCGCACCCCGGCCGCCACCCTCGGACTCGTCGGCGCCATCGCCCTCGTCGCCGCCCTCTACTGCCTCTGCGCGGCGGTCACCCGCCTCGTCTGCGGCCCGCACCCCGGACCGCTGACCGCCTTCGCGCACTCACTCGTACCGATCGCCCTCGGCTATCTCGTCGCCCACTACTTCTCCCTCCTGGTAACCGAAGGACCACGCACAGTCATCATGGCAGTGGGCACTGACAACGCCCCGGAACCCTTGTCCCCCTTGGGTCCAGGCGGCCTCGCCGCCCTCCAGGTGATCGCCGTCGTGACCGGCCACGTCCTCGGGGTGATCGCCGCGCACGACCGCTCCGTACGCCTCTTCCCGCCCGCGAAAGCCGTCGCCGGGCAACTCCCGCTGCTCGCGCTGATGATCACGTACACCGTGGGCGGCCTCAGCCTGCTGCTGAACTGAGGCGGCCGAACCGGTACCGCCGCAGAACCGTGAACCCAGGAGCGGCATGATGGACCCCGTGCCCCCAGCCCACCCCCTGCGCCGGACGCCGATCCAGCAGCGCAGCGCCGACCGCCTCGCCCGGATCCTCGACGCCTGCGCGGAGCTCCTTGACGAGACCGGGTACGAGAACCTCAGCACCCGGGCCGTGGCCCTGCGGGCCGGTGTGCCGATCGGTTCGGTCTACCGGTTCTTCGGCAACAAGCGGGCCATGGCCATCGCCCTGGCCCACCGCAACCTGGACCGTTACGCCGACGGCATCGAGCAGCGCCTCGCGGACCTCCCGGACACCGACTGGCGCCCGGTCGTCGACGCGGTGCTGGACGAGTACCTGGTCATGAAGCGGAGCGTGCCCGGCTTCGCCCTCGTCGACTTCGGGGTGCCGGCGCCGCCCCCCGAGGGGCCGGCCTCCGACCCCAACCACCTGGTCGCCGTCCGCCTCACCGAACTCCTCGGCGCCCACCTCGCCCTCACCCCGGACGCCACCCTGGAACGGGCCGTCCTGGTCGCGGTCGAGGCCACCGACGCCCTGATCCAGCTGGCCTTCCGCAACGACCCGGACGGCGACGCCGCCATCGTCGCCGAAACGCGCGCGATGATGCACGCGTACCTCGCGCGCGTCCTGGACTGACGGCCCGGACGGGGGATCACCCCAGGTCGAGCGGCTGTACGGTCCCTTCGAGGCGGCCGGCCACCACCAGGTTGCCGTCCGGCGTGCGCCGCGCGAGGAGGCCGGTGCGCAGGTACCCGTCGGGGGTGAAGGAGCGCGCGTTGAGGCCGGGGGCCCGGTAGTAGCCGCGGGCGGTGTAGGGACCGCGGGCCAGGAGTTCGCCCGGCTCCCCGTCCGGGAGTTCCTTGCCGTCGGCGTCCACGACACGGATCTGATCGTCGGGGGAGAGCGGACGGCCCTGCGTGGTGAGCACGGTCTCGTCCGGATCGTCGGGCCGGGTGAGGGCGAGCATCCCTTCGGGCGCGGCGAAGACCTGCTGGAGGCGGCAGTCCCACTCGACGGACACCCGTTCGGCGGTCGCGCGCTCCAGGGGCGGGGTGTTGCCGCCGATCTGCACGAGGCGCAGGCTGCTCACGTCGGCTCCGGCCCAGGCTCCGGCTCCTGCTCCCGCTCCGGCCCCGGCACGCGCGTCGAGCCAGTGCCGGGCCGCGGCCGGCGTCAGGGCGGCGACGGTGACCCGCTCGCGCTCGACGGCCTCCAGGTACGCGGCGGGTTCCTGGTCCTCCACCAGGACGACGGTGCCGCCGACGGTCAGCGTGCCGATGATGCCGGGGCCGCCGAAGGCGAGGTTGAGGTCGGAGGGCAGCGCGGCGAGGTACACGTCGTCCTGGGTGAGCGACACCAGCTCGGCCGCGGCCCGCGCCTGGTAGGCGTAGTCGTTGTGGGTGCGCGGAACCAGCTCGGGCGCCCCGCCGGGACCCTCGGAGAGCAGGAAGAACGCCACCTGGCCGGCGGTCAGTGCGAGCGCCGGTTCGGGCGGCGAGTCGAGGGAGTCCAGCGGGAAGTAGTGGCAGCCCGCCGTGTCGGTCGTGAAGCCGCCGTACGGGTCCGAGGTGCCCGGCGGCTCGAAGGTGAACACCCGGCGCAGGAAGGGGCCTTGCGCCGCGATCTCGGCGGCCATCGCCGTGTGGTCGAAGCCCCGGTACGTCGAGGGGCCGACGTAGCCGGTGGCCTCGGAGACCTGGACCACGTGGGACACCTCGGGCGCGCGGTGCGAGACCGGGCAGAGCACGGGGACCGCGCCGGCGCGCATCAGGGCGAACACGGTGACGACGAGCTCGGGAAGGGCGGGCAGCTGGACGAGGACCCGCTGCCCGGACCGCAGGCCGCGCAGCCGGAACCCGGCGGCCATCCGGCCCACGCGGCGGTTCAGGGCCGCGTACGTGATGCGGGTGTCGCCGTGGACGAGCGCGGTCCGCGGTCCGTACTGCAGGGCCCAGCCGCGCAGCAGGTTGTCCAGCGTGTTGCCCCGCCAGTGGCCGGACGCCCAGTAGTAGTCGACGAATTCCTCGGGCCAGGGCGTACAGCCGTCGAGCGTGGATGTCATCCGGCAATCCAAACCGTCCCCACGCGGGAGGGGCAATGCGCTTTCCCGACCAAGGGCGCCGAATTGCGTCAGCAGAAGGACCAAAGGGCGCAGCTGACCAGGGGGGAGAACGGTCGGGGCGCGGGGCGGCGGCAGCCCCCGCACCCCCTCCCCGGATTCGGTGTGCCGCAGACCCTCCCCACCGTGCCTACCGGTCGGTATGCTCGGTGCCGCTCGCGCGGGTCCGGCGCCCGTGCCCCGTGCCGCAGCCTGCTGCCCCTGGAGGGCCCATGCCCCGCACCGCCCTGCGCATCTGCCCCCTCTGCGAGGCCACTTGCGGCCTCACGCTCACCATCGAAGGCACCACCGTCACCGGGGCCCGAGGGGACCGTGACGACGTGTTCAGCCGCGGTTTCATCTGTCCCAAGGGCGCCGCCTTCGGTGGCCTCGACGCCGACCCCGACCGGCTGCGCACCCCCCTCGTGCGACGCGACGGCCGGCTCAGCGAGGCCACCTGGGAGGAGGCCTTCCAGGCCATCGCCGACGCGGTCCCCGCCCTCGTGCGGGCGTACGGGCCCCAGTCCGTCGGCGTCGTCCTCGGCAACCCGAACGTCCACACCATGGCCGGCCAGCTCTACCCGCCGCTGCTCCTCAAGGCCCTTGGCACCCGCAACCTCTTCACCGCCAGCACCCTCGACCAGATGCCCAAACACGTCTCCAGCGGCCTGCTCTTCGGGGATCCCTTCGCCATTCCCGTCCCGGACCTCGACCGCACGGACTTCCTCCTGCTCCTCGGCGCGAACCCGGTCGAGTCCAACGGCTCCCTGTGCACCGCACCCGACTTCCCCGGCCGGCTCAAGGCGCTGCGCGCACGGGGCGGCACCCTCGTCGTCGTCGACCCGCGCCGCACCCGTACCGCCAAGCTCGCCGACCGCCACCTCGCGCCGCGCCCCGGCAGCGACGCGCTGCTGCTCGCCGCCCTGGCCCACACCCTGCTCGCGGAGGAGCTGACCGATCCGGGCGTGCTCGCGGAACACGCGCAGGGCCTCGGGGAACTTTCCGAAGCGCTCGGTGGTTTCACTCCCGAGGCCGTTGCCCCCGCCTGCGACCTCACGGCCGAGGAGATCCGCGCGCTCGCCCGGGATCTCGCGGCCGCGCCGACCGCCGCCGTCTACGGGCGGATCGGCAGCTGCACCGTGGAGTACGGCACGCTCGCCAGCTGGCTGGTCGACGTGCTGAACGTCCTGACGGGCAATCTCGACCGGCCCGGCGGAGCCCTGTTCCCGCTGTCCGCGACCGACCGCGCACCCCGGCCGGCCGGACCCGGCAAGGGCTTCGGCCTCGGGCGCTGGCACAGCCGGGTCAGCGGCCACCCCGAGGCCAAGGCCGAACTCCCGCTGGCCGCGCTGGCGGAGGAGATCGACACCCCGGGGGAGGGGCGGATCCGGGCCCTCGTCTCCATCGCGGCCAACCCCGTGCTGTCCGCCCCCGACGGCCGGCGCCTCGACGCGGCCCTGGCCGGGCTCGACTTCATGGTCAGCATCGATCCCTACCTCAACGAGACCTCGCGCCACGCCCACGTAGTCCTGCCTCCCGCGCCGCCCTCGCAGAGCGCCCACTTCGACTTCTCCTTCAACACCTTCGCCATCCGCAACCAGGTCCGCTATTCGCCGCCCGCCGTCCCGCTCGAAGACGGGCGCATGGACGAGTGCGAGATCCACGCCCGTCTCGTGCTCGCCGTCTCCGGCATGCACGGAACCGACCCGGGAGCCGTGGACGACCTGGCCATCGGGGCCACCCTCGCCCGGGAGTGCGCCGACCCGGACTCTCCGCTGCGCGGACAGGATCCGGCGCGCCTCGCCGGGCTGCTCGCGGGCGGCAGCGGCCCCGAGCGCCGCCTCGACCTGATGCTCCGGCTCGGCCCCTACGGAGACCGGTTCGCCGCGGCCTCCGACGGCGACGGCGACGGCGACGGCCTCGGCGACGGCCTCGGACTGGAGCGGCTCCGCGCCCACCCGCACGGAATCGACCTGGGCCCGCTGCGCCCCCGGCTCCCCGGCCTGCTGAGGACGCGCAGCGGCAGGATCGAGCTCCTCCCGGACCCGATCGCGGCCGAACTCCCCAGGCTGCGCGGGACGCTCACCGACCGCCCCGCCGCCCTGGTGCTCGTGGGCCGCCGCCACCTGCGGTCCAACAACAGCTGGCTGCACAACGTTCCGGCCCTCGCCGGAGGCTCCAACCGCTGCACCCTGCAGGTCCACCCGGACGATGCCGCCCGGCTCGGCCTCACCGACGGCCACCCGGCCCGGATCACCGCCGACGGCGGCAGCCTGGAGGTTCCCGTGGAGGTCACCGACACCCTCCGCACCGGAGTCGTGAGCCTCCCGCACGGCTGGGGCCACGACCGCCCCGGCACCCGCCTGTCGGTGGCCGGGGCGGTGCCCGGAGTCAACGTCAACCAGCTCCTCGACGGCAGCCGACTCGACCCGCTCTCCGGTACGGCCGTGCTCAACGGTTTCCCCGTCGAACTGACACCCATCCCCTGAGCTGGGGTTTTGCTCGTATTGCTCACGCGTGGACGTCTTGTTGGCCCCAGGAGGAGGCGCCTAGGTTCCCCCACATGCTGACCTTCCTCGGCTTCGCCATGATCGCGACCTTCCTGGTCCTGATCATGCTGAAGAAAATGTCGCCCATCGCGGCGCTCGTCCTCATCCCCGCGCTCTTCTGCGTGTTCGCCGGACAGGGCGCGCAGCTCGGCGGCTACGTCATCGACGGAGTCGGCAAGCTCGCGCCGACCGCCGCCATGCTGATGTTCGCCATCGTCTACTTCGGCGTGATGATCGACGTCGGCCTCTTCGACCCGATCGTGCGCGGCATCCTGCGCTTCTGCAGGGCCGACCCGATGCGCGTCGTGGTCGGCACCGCCGTCCTCGCCGCCATCGTCTCGCTCGACGGCGACGGCTCGACCACCTTCATGATCACCGTCTCGGCGATGTACCCGCTCTACAAGCGCCTCGGGATGAGCCTGGTGGTCATGACCGGAGTCGCGGCCACCGCCAACGGCGTCATGAACACCCTGCCCTGGGGCGGCCCCACGGCCCGCGCCGCCACCGCGCTCAAGCTCGACGCCGCCGACATCTTCGTACCGATGATCCCCGCGCTCGCGGTGGGCCTGCTCTTCGTCTTCGTCCTGGCCTACGTCCTCGGCCTCAAGGAACGCCGCCGCCTCGGCCTGCTGACCCTCCCCGCCGGCACCGAGCGGTCGGCGGAGCCGGCCGGGGAACTCCTGGTCGCGGCCGGCAGCGGCCCGGCCGCCGCCGGGAGCCCCGGGGCCTCCCTCCCGTCCCCCCGCTCCACGGGACCCGCCCCGCACGCCCCCGCCCCGCACGCCCCCACCGAAGGCGCCGCCCCCGCCGACGGCGTCACCCAGACCGAAGGCGCCACCCCCGCCGAGGACGGCTTCCAGGGCCTCGACCCGCACCGCCCGACCCTGCGTCCCCGCCTCTACTGGTTCAACGCGGGCCTCACCGTCGCCCTGCTCACCGCCATGATCATGGAACTGCTCCCGATCCCGGTGCTCTTCCTCCTGGGGGCCGCCCTCGCCCTCACCGTCAACTTCCCCCACATGCCCGACCAGAAGGCCCGGATCGCCGCCCACGCCGAGAACGTCCTGAACGTCGCCGGAATGGTCTTCGCCGCCGCCGTCTTCACCGGCGTCCTCACCGGCACCGGCATGGTCAAGCACATGGCCGACTGGCTCGTCGGCGCGATCCCCGAGGGCATGGGCCCGCACATGGCCCTGGTCACCGGCCTGCTCAGCCTCCCCCTCACCTACTTCATGTCCAATGACGGCTTCTACTTCGGCGTCCTGCCGGTCCTCGCCGAGGCCGGCGCCGCCCACGGGGTCTCCCCGCTCGAAATCGCCCGCGCCTCCCTGGTCGGTCAGGCCCTGCACATGTCGAGCCCGCTTGTTCCGGCCGTCTACGTCCTCGTGGGCATGGCCAAGGTCGAATTCGGCGACCACACCCGGTTCACCGTGAAATGGGCGGCCCTGACCTCCCTGGTGGTCCTGGCGGCAGGGATGCTTTTCGGCATCATCTGACCCCGCCCGCCCCTGGCGACACAAAACTACCGGCGCTAGTTTGTAGGGTGTTGGCGACGTCAGGATCGTGCGTGCTCGGGAGGATTGCCATGAAGGCCCATGACGGGATGTACATCGGCGGCGAGTGGCGGGCCGCCCTCGGCCACGGCCGCATCGAGGTCCTGAACCCGGCCGACGAGCGGCCCATCGCCTCGGTCCCGGCCGGAACGCCCGAGGACGTGGACGCGGCCGTACGCGCGGCCCGCGCGGCCTTCCCGGCCTGGGCGGCCACGCCTCCGGCCGAGCGGGCCGCCCTCATCGGGGCCCTGCGCGACGTGCTGGTCGCCCGCAAGGGGGAGATAGCCGAGACCATCACCGCCGAGCTCGGCTCGCCGCTGGGGTTCTCGGAGATGGTCCACGTTGGGGCGCCGATCGCCGTGGCCTCCTCCTACGCCGAGCTCGGGGCCTCGTACGCCTTCGAGGAGCGGATCGGGAACTCGACCGTGCTGCTGGAGCCGGTCGGCGTCGTCGGGGCGATCACCCCCTGGAACTACCCGCTGCACCAGATCGTCGCCAAGGTGGCACCCGCTCTCGCCGCAGGCTGCACCATCGTCCTCAAGCCCGCCGAGGACACGCCGCTGACCGCACAGCTCTTCGCCGAAGCCGTGCACGAGGCGGGGATCCCCGCGGGGGTCTTCAACCTGGTGACCGGCACCGGCCCGGTCACCGGCCAGGCCCTGGCCGCGCACGAGGGAGTCGACCTCGTCTCCTTCACCGGTTCCACCGCCGTCGGCAAGCAGATCGGCGCCACGGCCGGCGCCGCCGTCAAGCGGGTCGCCCTGGAACTGGGCGGCAAATCGGCCAATGTCATCCTGCCCGGCGCCGACCTCGCCAAGGCCGTCGCCGCGGGCGTGGGCCACGTCATGAACAACTCCGGCCAGAGCTGCAACGCGCTCACCCGCATGCTCGTCCACCGGGACGAGTACGAGGAGGCGGTCTCCCTCGCGGCCGCCGCCGCGGCCAAGTACGCCTCAGGCGACCCCCTCGACCCGGGCACCCGCCTCGGCCCGGTCGTCAGCGCCAAGCAGCGCGACCGCGTCCGCGGCTTCATCACCCAGGGCGTGGAGGAGGGTGCGCGCCTCGTCGCGGGCGGGCCCGAGGCGCCGCACGAGCAGGGGTACTTCATCGCCCCGACCGTGTTCGCCGACGTCACGCCCGAGATGACCATCGCCCGGGAGGAGATCTTCGGTCCCGTGCTGTCGATCCTGCCCTACGCGGACCAGGACGAGGCCCTGGCCATCGCGAACGGCACGGACTACGGGCTGGGCGGGGCGGTCTGGGCTGCCGACGAGGCGACGGCCGTGGCCTTCGCCCGCCTGATGGACACCGGCCAGGTGGACATCAACGGCGGCCGCTTCAACCCGCTCGCACCCTTCGGCGGGTACAAGAAGTCGGGCGTGGGACGCGAGCTGGGCCCGCACGGCCTCGCCGAGTACCTCCAGACCAAGTCCCTGCAGTTCTAGACCCGCACCCCCACGGTTCCAGCCCCGCAACGCACACACGGAGACGACGAACATGGTCCGCGCCGCCATCCTGCCCGCCGTCGGAGCCCCCCTGGAGATACGGGACATCGTGCTGCCCGAACCCGGCCCCGGCCAGGTCCGGGTGCGGCTCGCCGCCGCCGGTGTCTGCCACTCCGACCTCTCCCTCACCAACGGCACCATGCGGGTCCCCGTACCCGCCGTCCTCGGCCACGAGGGCGCGGGCACGGTCCTCGCCGTCGGCGAAGGGGTCACCCACGTCGCGCCCGGCGACGGGGTGGTGCTCAACTGGGCCCCGTCCTGCGGGCAGTGCCACCACTGCTCGATCGGCGAGGTCTGGCTCTGCGCCAAGGCGCTCACCGGGGTCGGCGCGGTGTACGCCCACGACGCCCTGGGCGCCGAGCTGCACCCCGGGCTGAACGTGGCCGCCTTCGCCGAGGAGACGGTCGTCGCGGCCAACTGCGTCCTGCCCGCCCCCGCCGGGATCCCGCTCGCCGAGGCCGCGCTGCTCGGCTGCGCGGTCCTCACCGGCTACGGAGCGGTCCACCACAGCGCCCAGGTCCGCCCCGGCGAGTCGGTGGCCGTCTTCGGAGTCGGCGGCGTGGGTCTGGCCGCCCTGCAGGCGGCCCGGATCGCGACGACGGGCCCGATCGTGGCCGTGGACGTCTCCCCGGACAAGGAGGAACTGGCCCGGGCGGCGGGGGCCACGGAGTTCCTGCTCGCCTCCGAGACGACCGCCAAGGACATCCGCGCGCTCACCGGCGGCCACGGCGCGGACGTGGCCGTCGAGTGCGCCGGCCGGGCGGCGAGCATCCGGGCCGCCTGGGAATCCACCCGGCGCGGCGGCCGTACGACGGTCGTCGGCATCGGCGGCAAGGAACAGCAGGTCACCTTCAACGCCCTGGAGATCTTCCACTTCGCCCGCACCCTCACCGGCTGCGTCTACGGCAACAGCGACCCCGCCCGCGACCTCCCGGTGATCGCCGCCCACGTCTTGGCCGGCCGCATGGACCTCGGCGCGCTCGTCACGGACCGCATCACCCTCGACGGCATCCCGGCGGCCTTCGACGCGATGCTCGCGGGCAAGGGCGGCCGCTCCCTGGTGATCTTCTAGGGCCCGGCCGGGCCCCGGGTGGCCGCGGGGCGGAGTTCCCCTACCCGCCCTTCCACCGTTCCCCGGGCGCTGCCCGGACCCCGGTCCTCAAACGCCGGACGGGCTGGAAGGGGGTCCCGGGCTGCGCCCGGACCCCCTGGGGCTCCGCCCCAGACCCCGGTCCTCAAACGCCGGACGGCTGGAAGGACCGGACCCCGGTCCTCAAGCGCCGGACGGCTGGAAAGGCCCGAACCCCGGGCCTCTGGGGCCGCACGGCTGAAGGACCCCAGGCCGGCCGCCCGTCAGGCGTGCTCCCGCAGTGCTGCGTACTGGAGGGCCAGGCCGTCCAGCAGTGCCGCCAGGCCCGTCTCGAAGGCGCCCTCGTCCACCTCGCGCCGGCGCTCCGCCAACAGGTGGGCCTGGCCCAGGTGCGGATAGTCCGACGGGTCGTATGCCGCCTCGTCGTCGACGAAACCACCGGCGAAGGAAGCCACGGCCGAGCCGAGGATGAAGTACCGCATCAGCGCACCGATCCGGGTCGCCTGCGCCGGCGGCCAGCCGGCCGCGGTCATGGCCCCGAAGACGGCGTCCGCCACCCGCAGTCCGGCCGGCCTGCGGCCCGGCCCCCGCGCCAGCACCGGCACGATGTTCGGATGGTCGGACAGCGCGGCCCGGTACGAGTGCGCCCAGTCGCGCAGGGCGACCTGCCACTCCCGGCCGTCCCCGGCGTCGAACATCGACAGGTCGACCCGCGCGCTCACCGCGTCCGCGACCGCGTCCAGGATCTCGTCCTTCGTGCGGAAGTGGTTGTACAGCGAAGGTCCGCTGACCCCCAGCGCCGCCGCCAGCCGCCGCGTGGAGACGGCCTCCAGCCCCTCGCCGTCCACCAGAGCGCCGGCCGCCTCGACGATGCGGGATCTGCTGAGGAGGGGCTTGCGCGGTCTGGCCATGCGCCACATAGTAAGGCCTGCCGCAATTAAACTAGCGGTGGTAATTAACGGTCGATCCCGTCCCCACCCGGAGGTGCCCGGTGAATCTGGAGCTCAGCGAGGAGCAGTCCGCCGTTCGTGATCTCGCCCGCGCGTTCACCGAGCGCGAGATCGCTCCGTACGCCGCCGAGTGGGACCGCGCCGAGAGCGTGGACCGGGCCATCGTGAAGAAGCTCGGCTCCGTCGGCTTCCTCGGCCTGACCGTCCCCGAGGAGTACGGCGGCTCCGGCGGAGACCACCTCTCCTACGTCCTGGTCACCGAGGAGCTCGGCCGCGGGGACTCCGCCGTGCGCGGCATCGTCTCCGTCTCCCTGGGCCTGGTCGCCAAGACCGTCGCCGCCTGGGGGAGCGAGGAGCAGAAGCGCGCCTGGCTGCCCCGCCTGTGCTCGGGCGAAGCCCTCGGCTGCTTCGGGCTCACCGAGCCCGGTACCGGCTCCGACGCCGCCGCCCTCACCACCCGGGCCCGGCGCGAGGGCGACGCGTACGTGATCAGCGGCAGCAAGATGTTCATCACCAACGGCACCTGGGCCGACGTGGTCCTGCTCTTCGCCCGCACGAACGAGGAGCCGGGCCACCGCGGGATCTCCGCCTTCCTCGTGCCCGCCGACGCCCCGGGCCTGACCCGCCGCGAGATCCACGGCAAGCTGGGCCTGCGCGGCCAGGCCACCGCCGAACTCGCCCTCGACGGCGTGCGCGTGCCCGCCTCCGCGATGCTCGGCCCCGAGGGGAAGGGCTTCTCCGTCGCCATGTCGGCCCTCGCCAAGGGCCGGATGTCCGTGGCCGCGGGCTGCGTCGGCATCGCCCAGGCCGCACTGGACGCGGCCGTCTCCTACGCGGCCCAGCGCGAGCAGTTCGGCAAGCCGATCGCCCACCACCAGCTGGTCCAGGAGCTGATCGCCGACATCTCCGTGGACGTGGACGCCGCCCGGCTGCTGACCTGGCGGGTCGCCGATCTGATCGACCGCGGACTGCCCTTCGCCACCGAGTCCTCGACCGCCAAGCTCTTCGCCTCCGAGGCCGCCGTCCGCGCCGCGAGCAACGCCCTCCAGGTGCACGGCGGTTACGGCTACATAGACGAGTACCCGGCCGACAAGCTGCTGCGCGACGCCCGCGTGATGACCCTGTACGAGGGCACCAGTCAGATCCAGAAGCTCCTCATCGGCCGCGCCCGCACGGGGGTTTCCGCCTTCTGAGCCCGAAGTTCCCCAGGGATGACCGAAGTTCCTGAGTACGTACGTGAGTACGCGCACGGATGTGCGGCGGCCCCGCCCGCCCGAAGCTGGACCCATGAACGAGACACCGGTCAAGCAGCAGAACACGGGCGCCTACTACGGCCAGGCCGTCGCCTCCTTCGGCATCGCCATCGGCGCGGTCGCCCTGGGGATCTACAACCTGGAGGCGAACGGCTGGGTCCGCGCCTTCCTCGGCATCGCGGTCCTCTACCTCACCACCTCGGCCTTCACCCTGGCCAAGGTGATCCGCGACCGCCAGGAGGTCACCCAGATCGTCACCCGGGTCGACCAGGCCAGGATGGAGAAGATCATGACGGGCTACGATCCCTTCGCCGTCCCGAAGCAGCCCACTCCCCAGGATCGCTAAGCGCTTGCTCACCACCCTCCGGTAAGCTGTTCATTCCTACAGGCCGACGAGGGTGAGCGAGTGATGGACAGCGTGGAGGAGATCGGCGGCTACCGGCCGTGGTCGGAGGTCACTCCCGACGCCGCGCGGCGACTGCTCGTCGCCGCCGTGGAGGCCTTCGCGGAGCGCGGGTACCACGCCACCACCACGCGGGACATCGCAGGGCGGGCCGGCATGAGCCCGGCCGCGCTCTACATCCACTACAAGACCAAGGAAGAGCTGCTCCACCGGATCAGCCGGATCGGCCACGACAAGGCCCTGGAGATCCTGGACACCGCGGCTTCCGGCCCCGGCAGCGCCGCGGAGCGGCTCGACGCGGCCGTACGGTCCTTCGTGCGCTGGCATGCGGCCCATCACACCACCGCGCGCGTGGTCCAGTACGAGCTCGATGCTCTCGCTCCGGAGCACCGCTCCGACATCGTGGCCCTGCGCCGGCAGAGCGACGCGGCCATCCGCCGCATCCTCGCCGACGGCGTCGCGGCCGGTGAGTTCTTCGTCCCGGACGTCCCCGGCACCACCCTGGCCGTGCTGTCGCTCTGTATCGACGTCGCCCGCTGGTTCAGCGCGGACGGCCGCCGCACCCCCGACGAGGTCGGCGCGCTCTACGCCGGCCTCGTGCTCCGCATGGTGGGCGCGGTTCAGAAGTAGTAGCGGGACACCGACTCGGCCACGCACACCGGCTTGTCGCCGCCCTCGCGCTCGACCGTCACGGTGGCCGACACCTGGACTCCGCCGCCCGCCTCCACCACCTCGGTGATCAGCGCGGTCGCGCGCAGCCGCGAACCGACCGGCACCGGCGCCGGGAAACGCACCTTGTTCACCCCGTAGTTGATGCCCATCCGCATGCCCTCGACCCGCATGATCTGCGGTACCAGGCTCGGGAGCAGCGACAGCGTGAGGTATCCGTGCGCGATCGTGGAGCCGAAGGGTCCGGACGCCGCCCGCTCCGGGTCCACGTGGATCCACTGGTGGTCCCCGGTGGCGTCCGCGAAGAGGTCGATCCGCTTCTGGTCCACCTCCAGCCAGTCGCTCGGGCCGAGCGGTGCGCCGATCCCGGCGGTGAGCTCCTCGGCGGACGTGAAGATCCTCGGCTCGGACATACCCGTACCTCTCCCTGGCGAATAAGCGCTTGCTCAGCATGCTGGGGCCGTCGTGGATCTGTCAACGACGTACCGGGCACCGAATCCCGGCCCGGCCGATTACCCTCGGCGGTGTGCCGCAGATTCCCGAGAAGGTCCATGAACTCACCGTCGGCCAGCTGTCCGCCCGCAGCGGCGCGGCCGTCTCCGCACTGCACTTCTACGAGACCAAGGGCCTGATCAGCAGCCGCCGCACCTCCGGCAACCAGCGCCGCTACACCCGAGACGCCCTGCGCCGCGTGGCGTTCGTACGGGCCGCCCAGCGCGTCGGCATCCCCCTCGCCAGCATCCGCGACGCACTCGCCCAGCTCCCCGAAGGGCGCACGCCCAACCGCGAGGACTGGGCCCGGCTTTCCGAGAGCTGGCGCGCCGAGCTCGACCAGCGGATAGCCCAACTCGGCCGCCTGCGCGACCACTTGACCGACTGCATCGGCTGCGGATGCCTCTCCCTGGAGAACTGTGCGCTCTCCAACCCCGACGACGTCTTCGGCGAACGCCTCACCGGTTCCCGGCTGATGTGAGGTTCCGTGCGCGGACCGCCGCCGCGACCAGCTCGGCGTTCGACCGCGCAGCCCGCCCGTCCGGCAGGTGCAGCACGTCTCCTACGCCGATCCGCGCCCCGGTGCCGTACCGCGCGGCCAGCCGCAGCACCGGCCAGGCCGCCGGCCCCCGCCCGAACAGCAGCACCGGCACCGGGGGCAGCCGGCGCAGCAGCTCGGCCACCGGCCCCGGGTCGGCGGAGGCCGGCTCGGCGACGAGCCGGACCCGCGCGGGGTCCCGTACGGGCCAGGCCAGGAACCGCGCCAGCGGCTCCGGCGACCCGCCCACCGGGACCTCCGCGTCCACCGCCACCCCGCGCTCCAGCAGCTCTTCGGCGAGTTCCCGGGCTCCCGGCTCCGCGAACCGCACCACCGCCCGGTCGGGCAGCACCGTCCAGCTCCGCACCCGCGCCGACCGCCCCGCGTGATCCGGCTCGGACCCCACGCTCACGGCCACGGAGACGGCCACCCCGCCGCCGGGCCCGGCCCCGAGGCCCGCGTCGCGCAGGGCCTCCAGCAGCGGCCCCACCACCCGGGGCGAGAGGCTCTCGCGGCCACACGGCGTGCGCGCATGAACCAGCACCTCCCGGCCCCCCGCGGCCACCGCCGCCCGCGCGGCATCCACCAGATCCCCGGGGCTCATGGGGACGGCCGCCCCGTCGGCGGCGCCCCGAGCCCCGTTCAGCGACACCACCAGAGTCGGCTCCGCCCCGGCCCCGGCTCCCGCTCCGGCCCCCGCCGAGGACCCGCTCACGCCGCGCCCGCCAGATCGGCCCCCTGGAGGGCCGTGTCCGCGAGCGCCGGTCTCGGCACCACGATTCCGCAGCCCGCGCACACCGGCCCGTCCCACGCCCACCCGGCGTTGGAGGGGGAGCCGGCCGGCCCTCCGGCCCCGCCGGCCTGGGCGGGGCCCGACGCCCGGGCCACCGCCTTCGCCGCCACCGCCGGAGGCACCCGCACCGGCCAGTGCAACTCCCGCGCCCCGCACACCGGACACCCCGTCCCCGGCTCCGACTCCAGCGCGTCCACCAGCCGTCTCAACACCTCGCCCAGCGCCCCCTGCGGCCGCACACCCGGATCGGCGCACCGCACCACCGCGTCCCCGCTGCCGCTCCATGCCCACTCGGGCCGCCGCAGCCCGTCGTGCTTCTCGCGCCGACGGCGCGCCGCGAACTGCCGTTCGTACTCCAGCCAGACCGCCCGCGCCTCCTCCAGCTCCTCCAGCGCGGCCACCAGCCGCGAGGGGTCGGCCGCCCGGTCCTCGGGACCGATGCCGTGCCGGTCGCACAGGTGCCACCAGGTCGCGCGGTGCCCGTACGGGGCGAACCGCTCCAGACAGCGCCGCAGCGAATGGCGCCGCAGGGCCCTGTCGTTGCGCGCGTCGCGCACCTGATGGGCCAGACTCCGGAATCCCGCCATCACACCTTCACCTCCGCAGAGCGCCCAGCACCGGGCGCCGTGCCCGCCGCGCTGTGTTCCCCACAGGACCGGCGCCGTGTGCCCAACATGCCCGGCCCGGTGCGGGCGCATGCGGGGGCGGTCGAGGCGTACGGGTGGCACATGGCCGGAACTCAGCGCCCCATGCGCCCCGCGACCACCACCAGCCGGGCCAGCTCCTCGTGGCAGATGTCGCTGTGCGCCCCCGACGGAGCCCCGCCGCGGCGGACCACGGAGCCCGCGTCCACGCTCACGCAGCCCGCGGCGGGCAGGCCGTCGCGCAGTGCCGCGTCCAGCGTCAGCCGCGGGGTTCCCGGCACCCCCCGCACCCCGTCGTGCCCGATCGCGCCCCACCGCTCGTCGAAACCGAGCAGACCGGCCGAATCTCCGGCCATCCGGGAGGCCAGCGGGTAGAACACCTTGAGGGAGGAGTCGTAGGGGGAATGGCAGGCCGTCAGCGGACCGTCGACCCTGTCCTGCAGTCCGCGCAGGGCGCCCCCGCGCCCCCGGTCGTGCGGCAGGCTGTCGGCGAACGCGTAGTGGGAGAAGGCCCCTTGGAGGACGGTCAGGGACTTCACGTTCCGGGCCCCGGACGGCAGTGCGCGCAGTGCGAAGGAGACCACCCGGCCGCCGAAACTGTGGCCGATGAGGTGCACCCGCAGGGCCGGGCGGCGGCCGGCCAGCTCCGCCAGCAGCGGCCCGAGGCCGTGCTCGCCGACCACCCCGGCCCGGGCCTTCATCTGGTAGTACGTGGCCTGGCGCAGCACCTCCTTGGCGCCGCTCCACAGCGTCCGCACCCCGCCGCCGGCCGAGAAGCCCGGGGAGTCCCCGGGGAAGGTGGCGCCCGCCTCGGCCAGGGCGTCGGTGAACTCCCGGCACACCCGCAGGACGTCACCACCGAGGAAGTCCGGCACCTCGCGCGGGGCGAAGGCCGCCGCCAGATCGTCGCCCGTGCCCACCCCGTCCACCCCGGCCAGCTCCCGTACGAGCGCACCGAACTCGGTGAAGTCGCCCTCCCGCGTGGGCCGTTCCTCCAGCAGCTCGGCGATCCGGTCCAGCTCCGCCGCCCGCCCCGGCCAGAACGCGCCGAGGGCCCTGCGGGTGACCGGGTCCAGGGCCGTTCCGTGGCCCGGCTCCCCGGCACCCTCCCCGGCACCTTCCACGGCGCCCCGGGCGTCGAAGTCGGGGATCGGCTCGTCCGCGAACCGGATCGAGGGCCACACGACCCCCACGTACCCCAGCCGCACCCCGGTCCCCACCAGATCCGCGAAGGGGCCGTAGAACCGGTCGAAGAGCCGGATCGCAGTGGACCGGTCGGAGTTCCATCCGTGGGCGAAGACCAGCAGGTCCGTGGCCTCGATCCCGAAGACCGCCTCCCGGGCGCCCGGGCCCGCGTCGCCCTGCGCGTCGAAGGTCAGTTCCACGTACGGGCGGGCCCCGATGCCCACCGCCGTCCCCGTCGCCCCCGCAGCCCCCGCGGGCACCGCCCCGCCGATGTGCACCATGACGCCCCCCTCCACGCCGTGTCCCTGTCCGCAGCATCCTGCGGAACGGGCCGCCCGGCCAGCCCCTGTGCACCCACCGGTTCACGGATACAGCAGGTACTGCTCCCGTGCCGCCGCGAACCCCGCCAGCCCCGCAGCCCAGTCGCCCGCGATCTCCTCCACGCCCGCCCCCGCGTCGACCATCCGCCGGACCCGGTCCGAGCCCGTCAGCCGGTCGATCCACTGGTCGGAGCGCCAGGCGAAGCCGCTCCACACCTGCCGGGCGGTGACCAGCAGCCCGATGCCGGCCCGTACCGGATCGAAGGCCTCCCGGTCGTGGACGAGCAGCCGGACCCCGCCGCAGGTCTTCCCGGCGTACTTGGAGAAGGAAGGCGTGAAATAGGCCTCCCGGAACCAGACCCCGGGCAGCTCCAGGGCGTTCGCCGCCTCCGCCCACTTCCGGTCGACGCCCTCCGCGCCGACCAGCTCGAAGGGGGTGGTGGTGCCGCGCCCCTCCGACAGGTTCGTCCCCTCGAACAGGCAGGTCCCGGCGTACGCCAGGGCCGTGCCCGGCGTCGGCATGTTCGGGCTCGGCGGCACCCAGGGCAGCCCGGTCTCCTCGAAGAAGGACTCCCGCCGCCACCCGGCCATCCGCACCGCCTCCAGCCGCGGGGCGGCGCCGGCCTCCCGGAGGAACTCGCCCGCGAAGAGCCCGGCCAGCTCGCCCGCCGTCATCCCGTGCGCCAGCGCGATCGGCTCCCGGCCCACGAAGCTCGCGTACGGGCGCTGCAGGACGGGTCCGGCCGCCCGCAGGCCGCCGACCGGGTTGGGCCGGTCCAGCACCACCACCGCCTTGCCGGCGAGGGCGGCCGCGCGCATGCAGTCGTAGAGGGTCCAGATGTAGGTGTAGAAGCGGGCGCCGACGTCCTGGATGTCGAAGACGACGGTGTCGACGCCGGCCGCCGTGAACACGTCCGCGAGCCGCTGCCCGCTCTTGTCGTACGTGTCGTACACGGGCAGCCCGGTCGCCGGATCCCGCCCGGCCCCCTCCGAACCGCCCGCCTGGGCCGTGCCCCGGAAACCGTGCTCGGGGCCGAACACCGCGACCAGGTCCACACGTTCGTCCGCGTGCAGCACGTCGACCAGGTGGCGGGCGTCCGCGGTGATCCCCGTCGGGTTGGTGACCACGCCGACCCGCTGACCGGCCAGTACGGCGTACCCGTCCGCGGCGAGCCGCTCGAACCCGGTCCGCACCCGCCCGCCAGCGGCGCCCGCGGCGCCGGATCCGGACCGGGCCCCGGCCCCCGGGGCTCCCGTCTCCCGGGCTCCCGCCCCCAGGGCGCCCGCGGCGCCCGCCGCCCCGGCCAGACCCAGCAACCCGCGTCGCGACAGTGTCATCGCGCCAAAGTAGGGCTCCGCACCCTTCCACCCGGACATACCGACTGGTTAGTCTGCCCGTGATCCGGCAGGCGCCAGCAGGCCGCGCAGACATCGAGGCACCACCACACGAAGGGCGGACCCGTGAACGCGTTCCAGGACCAGCGAGTCGTCGTCACCGGCGCGGGCGGCGGCATCGGAGCCGCCCTCGCCCACCGCTTCGCCGCCGAGGGGGCGACCGTGGCGGTCAACGACCTCGACCCCGCCAAGGCCGCCGCGGTCGCGGACGCGATCGGCGATCGTGCCGTCGCGGTGCCCGGCGACGCCTCGGCCGTGGCCGCGCAGGCCCGCGAGGCGCTCGGCGGCACCGTGGACGTCTACTGCGCCAACGCGGGCCTCGCCTCCGGCGGCGACGCCTTCGCCGAGGAGGCCGTCTGGGAGGCGGCCTGGGACGTCAACGTCATGGCCCACGTCCGCGCCGCCCGGCTGCTGCTGCCCGACTGGCTGGAGCGCGGGAGCGGCCGGTTCGTGTCCACCGTCTCGGCCGCCGGGCTGCTGACCATGATCGGAGCGGCCCCGTACAGTGTCACCAAGCACGGCGCGCTCGCCTTCGCGGAATGGCTCTCGCTGACCTACCGCCACCGCGGGCTCCAGGTCCACGCCATCTGCCCGCAGGGGGTCCGGACCGACATGCTCACCGCCGCCGGATCGGCGGGCGAGCTGGTCCTCGCACCGACCGCGATCGAGCCGGAAGCGGTCGCGGACGCACTGTTCGACGGCATGGAGAAGGGCCGGTTCTTGATCCTCCCGCACCCCGAGGTCGCGGACTACTACGCGGCCCGGGCCACCGACCCGGACCGCTGGCTGAGCGGCATGAACCACCTCCAGCGCACGTGGGAGACCCGGTGACCGCACACACCCCGGCCCCGGACCCGTCGCGGGACCGGTCCGCCCCGGCCCCGGACCGGTCCGCCCCGGCCCCGGACCCGTCCGCCCAGGCCTCCTCGGACCCGTCCGCCTCGGCCTCCCCGGACCCGTCCGCCTCGGCCTCCCGCTACGCCGCCAAGCCCTGGCTCGGCCTGCTCAGCCCGGTCCAGCGGGCCCCGATCGCGCCCCCGCCCAGCGTGCTGCACGCCTTCCGCGCCGCCGTCGCCCGCGCGCCCGGGCACACCGCCCTCGCCTACTTCGACGGCCGCCTGACCTACGCCGAGGCCGACGCGCTCTCCGACTCCCTCGCCGGCCACCTCGCCGCCCACGGCACCCGCCGCGGGGACCGGGTCGCGGTCATGCTCCAGAACACTCCGCACTTCGTGCTCGCCGTCCTGGCCGCCTGGAAGGCCGGAGCGGTCGTGGTCCCGCTCAACCCCATGTACAAGTCCGGCGAGGTCGGCCACATCCTGCGCGACTCCGGGGCCACCGCCCTGGTCTGCGAGGCCCGCGCCTGGGAGGCGTACCTGGGCGAGACGGTACGGGGGACGGGCGTACGGGTCGCCCTGACGGCGCACGACACGGACTTCCAGACCCGAAACGACCCCCGGGTCTTCCCCGCGCCTGCCACCGCCCCACCCGGGTCCCCCCGCGCGCACCCGCTCGCCGACGAGTCCGGACACGCCGACGGGGCCGGACAAGCCGCCGAGGCCGGACACGCCGACGGGGCACCGGGGCCCCACGGGGCAGGCCCCGCCGACCTGCTCACCGTGGCCCGCCAGGGCCACCCCGCCCCGCCCGACCCGGACCTCACGGCCGCCGACACCGCCCTCATCAGCTACACCTCCGGCACCAGCGGCACCCCCAAGGGCGCCATGAACCCGCACGGCGCGCTCACCCACAACGCCGTCCGCCAGGTGACCGGCCACCCCCTCCCCGAGGGGTCCGGCTACTTCGCGCTCGCCCCGCTCTTCCACATCACCGGCATGGTGTGCGAGCTCGCCGCCTGCTTCACCAACGCCGGCACCCTGGTCCTCGCCCACCGCTTCGACGCCGGAGCCGTCCTCGACGCCTTCCTCGAACACCGCCCCGCCTACACCGTGGGCCCGGCCACCGCCTTCATGGCGCTCGCCGCGCACCCCGGGGCCACCCGCGACCACTTCGCCTCGTTCCGGGTGGTCTCCTCCGGCGGCGCCCCGCTGCCGCCCGCCCTGGTCGAACGCCTGCGCGCCGCCTACGGCTTCTACCTGCGCAACGGCTACGGCCTCACCGAATGCACCGCCCCCTGCGCCTCCGTACCCGTCCACCTCGAGGCCCCCGTGGACCCGGCCTCGGGCACCCTCTCCGTCGGCGTGCCCGGCGCCGACACCCTCGTACGGATCCTTGACGAGAGCGGCGCCGAGGTCCCCTTCGGCGAGACCGGGGAGATCGCCGTACGCGGACCCCAGGTCGTCCCCGGCTACTGGGGCCTGCCCGAGGACACCGCCAAGGCCTTCCCGGACGGCGAACTGCGCACCGGAGACGTCGGTTTCATGGACCCCGAGGGCTGGCTCTACGTGGTCGACCGCAAGAAGGACATGATCAACGCCTCCGGTTTCAAGGTCTGGCCGCGCGAGGTGGAGGACGTGCTCTACACCCACCCCGCCGTGCGCGAGGCGGCCGTCGTCGGCGTCCCCGACCCCTACCGCGGGGAGAGCGTGAAGGCCTACGTCAGCCTGCGCCCCGGGGCCGAAACCGACCCGGAGGAACTCTCCGCGTACTGCGCCGAGCGCCTCGCCGCGTACAAATACCCGCGCCGGGTGGAGATCCTGCCTGTCCTTCCGAAGACGACCAGTGGCAAGATCCTGCGACGGGAACTGCGCGAACGCGACGACGGCTGAAAACGGCCGGCCACGTCCGTACGACCCGCACACGCGAGGACCACGAAAGGGAGGCGACAGCCATGGCCGCAAAGACCACGACGGAGACCGTCGGGGCGCACGAGGCCCCGGTACCGCGCCGGCTGCTCGCCGCCGCGACCAGGCTGTTTGCCGAACGCGGCTACGACCGGACCTCGGTCCAGGAGATCGTCGAGGCGGCCGGGGTCACCAAGGGCGCGCTCTACCACTACTTCGGATCCAAGGACGATCTGCTGCACGAGGTGTACGCGCGCATGCTGCGGCTCCAGCAGCAGCGGCTCGACGCGGTGGCCGATTCCGACGCCCCGGTGGAGGAGCGGCTGCGCGCCGCGGCCGCCGACGTGGTGGTCACCACGATCGAGAACCTGGACGACGCGGCGATCTTCTTCCGCTCCATGCACCAGCTGAGCCCGGAGAAGTCCAAGCAGGTCCGGGCGGAGCGCCGGCGCTACCACGAGCGCTTCCGGGCGCTGGTCGAGGAGGGCCAGCGCACCGGGGTCTTCTCCGACGCCACCCCCGCCGACCTGGTGGTGGACTACCACTTCGGCTCCGTCCACCACCTGTCGACCTGGTACCACGAGGGCGGCCCGCTCACGCCGCAGCAGGTAGCCGACCACCTCGCGGACCTGCTGATGCGGGCGCTGCGCCCGTAGCGAGCGCGGGGTAGTCGTTGTACCCCTCCGCCCCCTGTACGTGCATCAGGAACTCGGAGCGGATCTCGTTGAGCGGGGCGTTCACGCGCAGCCGCTCCACGAAGTCGGGGTTGGCGAGGAAGCCCCGGCCCAGCGAGACCAGGTCGGCGCCCTCGGCCAGGAGCCGTTCGGCGACGCCCTTGCCGCCGTCGGCCGCGAACTGCTCCCGGGAGAGCAGCTGGTTGGCGATCAGCGTGCCCGGCCAGGCCCTGCGGTGCTCCTGGAAGCGGTCCCGCTGCTCGCCGGCGTAGAGGATGTGGAGATAGACCGGGTCGATCTCCGCCAGGGCGGCCAGCAGCGCGGGGTAGATCTCCTCGGTGTCGCCCTCCTCGATGCCGTTGACCGTCACTCCGGGCGAGATCCGGATGCCGACCCGGTCCCGGCCGATGGCTTCGGCGACGGCCCGGACCACCTCGACGGTGAACCGGATCCGGTTCTCCACCGGGCCGCCCCACGCGTCGGTCCGCAGGTTGGTGCCCTGCGCCAGGAACTGGTGGGGCAGGAAGCCGTTGGCGGCGTGCACCTCCACCCCCGCGAAACCGGCCTCCACGGCATTGCGGGCCGCGGCCTTGAAGTCGGCGAGGGTGGCACGGATGTCCTCGGCCGTCATGGCGCGCGGAGTGGCGGCGTCCCGCAGCCCGCCGGGGGTGTGCAGCTGCTCGGGGAGCCGTACGGCGGAGGGCGCGAGCGGGACGTGCCCGCTGGTGTCGGGGTGACCGACCCGGCCGCCGTGTTCGAGCTGGAGGAACATCGCCGCGCCGCCGCCCCGTCCGTCGGTTCCCGCCCGCACCGCGTCGGTGACGCGGCGCCAGCCGGCGATCTGCTCCGCGGTGTGGATGCCGGGGATGTGTGGATAGGCCTTGCCGACGGCGCTCGGCGTGGTGCCCTCGGCGATGATCAGACCGGCCGAGGCGCGCTGGGCGTAGTGGACGGCCATCAGCTGACCGGGGACTCCGTCGGCGCCCGCCCGGTGGCGGGTCAGGGGCGCCATCACCAGGCGGTTGGGGAGTTCGAGCCCGCCGAGGGTGGCGGACCGGAAGAGAGGGGATGAGGTGGGGACCTGCTGCGTCTGCGTCATGCCGGTACCGTAAAACCTGACGTTGATGTCAGATTCAAGTCGGGACTCGGGACGGAGTGCACATGAGGATCGGGGAGTTGGCGGCGCGCACCGGGGTCAGCGAGCGTTCGCTGCGCTACTACGAGACCCAGGGACTGCTGGTCTCCGACCGGACGCCCGGCGGCCACCGCGACTACACCGAGCGGGCGGTGGACCGGGTCATCCGGATCCAGGAGCTCTACGCGGCCGGACTGCACAGCGCGAAGATCGGGCAGATCCTGCCCTGCATGCGCGATGCGGACGGTGGGCCGAACGTACGGGCCACGCCCGCGCTCGTCGCCGAGCTGACGACGGAACGGGACCGGATCGACCGGCTGATCGCCGATCTGCTCCGGTCCCGTGAGGTGCTGGACGAGGTCATCGACGCGGCGGCCGGCCGGACCGTGTCCGCCGCCGGGCCGATGGCCGTGGAGACGTCCTAGCCGAGCGGTGCGACCTTGCGGCCCCAGGTCTCCTTGGCGACCACGGCGAAGGAGACGTACCAGGCGACGCCCGCGGTGAAGAGGCCGAGGAAGCCGCCGGTGTGGCCCAGTGCCGTGCTCTGCGCCAGGTCGCCGAGGGCGAGGAACAGGAAGGTCAGCGCCAGCGAGACGAACAGCACGCGGTGCGCGACGTCCAGCTTCATGGCGGCGATCGACATGTACGCGGTGAAGATGAACCAGGCCACGAGGAACCAGCCGGTCGCCACGTGCGCCTGGTCGGCCGGCAGCGTCGGGACGACGAACTTCACGTAGCCGGCGAAGGACATCCAGAACGCGCCGTACGAGACGAACGCGGTGGTCCCGAAGGTGTTGCCGCGGCGGAACTCCATCACGCCCGCGACGAACTGTGCGAGACCGCCGTAGAACAGCGCCAGCGGCAGCACGACGGCGCTGAGCGCGGCGTTCGAGATCAGCCCCGAGTTGAAGAGGCTGAGCACGAAGGTGGTGAGGGCGAACGCCGCCAGGCCGAGCGGGCCGGGGTTGGCCATGGCCTGCGGCGCGGCGGCGGGGGTGGCCGTGGCCTGCTGTGCGGTGGCGGGGGCGGCCAGGGTGGTGCTGGGCATGACGGGGCACTTTCAGTGGGGGACGCTCCAAGATATCGGACATCTCGGGCTGGTCTGGACCACTTCGGGCCGTGTGGGGCGGGCCGAAGGGCCCCTTCCGGTCCCGCCGATGGGCCTCGGCCGGGCCGGCTCACCCGGCGGCCGCGCTGAGCGACTCGCCAGCGGAGCCCGCCCGCGGAGCCCGCGCGGGGGCCCCGGGCCGGGCGGCCGGGCACCCCGCCACCGCCCCTGCCCCCGCCCCGGACTCAGCGGTAGCGCTTGAGCTCCCGGTGCGCCAGCGAGCGCTGGTGCACCTCGTCCGGCCCGTCCGCCAGTCGCAGCGTCCGCGCCGCCGCCCACAGCTCGGCCAGCGGGAAGTCCTGGCTCACCCCGCCCGCGCCGTGCAGCTGCACCGCGTCGTCCAGGATCCGCACCACCGCCCGCGGGGTCGCGATCTTGATGGCCTGGATCTCGGTGTGCGCGCCCCGGTTGCCGGCCGTGTCCATCAGCCAGGCCGTCTTCAGCACCAGCAGCCGCAGCTGCTCCACGGTGACCCGGGCGTCCGCGATCCAGTTCTGTACGACGCCCTGCGCGGCCAGCTCCTTGCCGAAGGCGGTACGTCCCACCGCGCGCCGGCACATCAGCTCGATGGCCCGCTCCGCCATGCCGATGAGCCGCATGCAGTGGTGGATCCGCCCCGGCCCGAGCCGGGCCTGGGCGATGGCGAAGCCGCCGCCCTCCTCGCCGATCAGGTTCCCCGCCGGGACCCGGGCCCCGTCGAAGACGACCTCGGCATGACCGCCGTGGTCGTGGTCCTCGTACCCGTACACCGTCATCGCACGCCGGATCTCGACCCCCGGAGCATCCCGGGGCACCAGGACCATGGACTGCTGGCGGCGCGGGTCGGCGCCCCCCGGATCGGTCTTGCCCATCACGATGAAGACCTTGCAGTCCGGGTTCATCGCCCCGGAGATGAACCACTTGCGCCCCGTGATCACGTACTCGTCGCCGCTCGCGGAACGCTCGATCCGGGTCTCGATGTTCGTGGCGTCCGAGGAGGCCACCTCCGGCTCGGTCATCGCGAACGCGGACCGGATCTCCCCGGCCAGCAGCGGCTCCAGCCACTGCTTCTTCTGCTCCTCGTTGCCGAACTGCGCGAGCAGCTCCATGTTCCCGGTGTCCGGAGCCGCGCAGTTCGTCGCCGTCGGCGCCAGGTGCGGGCTGCGCCCGGTGATCTCGGCGAGCGGGGCGTACTGGAGGTTGGTCAGCCCGGCGCCGTACTCGGCATCGGGCAAGAAGAGGTTCCACAGCCCCTGGCGGCGCGCCTCTGCCTTCAGCTCGCCGAACACGGCCGGGGTGTCCCAGGGCGAGGCCAGCCGCGCGCGCTGCTCGGCGGCGACGGCTTCGGCCGGGTAGACGTACTCGTCCATGAACGCGAGGAGCCGTCCTCGGAGTTCCTCGGTACGGGCGTCGAATGCGAAGTCCATCGGGGGTTCCTCAGCCTTCCTGAAGGGTGGTCAGACCGTGCTCGATGAAGACCGGGACCAGCTCGCCGATCCGGTCGAAGCCCGCGCCGACGGTCTGCCCGAGCGTGAAGCGGTAGTGGATGCCTTCGAGGATCACCGCGAGCTTGAACCAGGCGAAGGCCGTGTACCAGGCGACCTGCGAGACGTCCCGGCCCGAGCGGGCCGCGTACCGCTCGATCAGCTCGGCGGGAGCCGGGTGGCCGGGGGCCGCGCTCGTCGTGCTGACCGGGGAGTCGGTCAGCCCCAGGTCGGAGCTGTACATCACCAGCAGCCCGAGGTCCGTCAGCGGATCGCCGAGCGTGGACATCTCCCAGTCCAGCACCGCCCGGATCTCATCGGTGCCGGAGGGGGTGCCTCCGATCAGCACGTTGTCCAGCCGGAAGTCCCCGTGCACCACCGTGGGCGCGGGGGAGTCGGGCAGGGCGCACCCGAGGGCGCCGTGCAGCTCGTCGATCCCGGCGAGCTCCCGCCCCCGGGACGCCGCGAGCTGCTTGCCCCAGCGGCGCAGCTGCCGGTCCAGGAAGCCCTCGGGCCGCCCGAAATCGCCCAGGCCCACCGCCTCCGGGTCCACGGCGTGCAGGTCGACCAGGGTGTCCACCAGGCCCAGCACCGCCCGCCGGGTCCGCTCGGGGCCGATCGCGGCGAGCTCGGCGGCCGTCCGGAACGGCACCCCGTCCACGTACTCCATCACGTAGAACGGCGCGCCCAGCACCGCCTCGTCCTCGCACAGCAGCAGCGGCTCGGGCACCGGCACCGCGGTGCCGTGCAGCGCCGCGATGACCCGGTGCTCGCGCCGCATGTCGTGCGCGGTGGCCAGTACGTGCCCCAGCGGCGGCCGGCGCACCACCCAGCGGGAGCTCCCGTCGCCCACCTCGTACGTGAGGTTCGAGCGGCCGCCTTCGATCAGCCGGCCGGTCAGCGGCCCGGCCACGAGGCCCGGCAGCACCCGGTCGAGATGACCGCGCAGCCGTTCCAGGTCAAGGCCTCGCGGGCCGGACGGGGCCGGATCTGGGGCTGAGGTCATGGTGCGCGCCTCCGTACGGGGTTGACGACGACGGAACGGACGCGACCCATCATGCCGACCAGTCGGTATGCCGTCCAGTAGGCGGAGGGAAGAGGAAGCGGGGACGGGCCACGGGACACCCCCGGCCCGCCGCCGCGATCAGGCGTGGCAGAGGATCGGCGTCCCGCCGTTCATCACGGTCATGTCCTTCAGCACCGCCAGGATGTCCAGCGGGATCCCCTCGGGCTCCCCGGCCAGCTCCGCGTACGCCCGGTGCAGGTTGGCCACCAGCCGCTCGCTCTCCCGCCAGCCGGCGAACTCCCCGAGATCGGCCTGCCGGGCCGTCTCCAGCGGGGTCAGCCCCTTCGCGCGGCCCTCCCGGGCCAGCTCGGCCACGTACCGCAGATAGCGCTCGGTGGCCTCGTACGCACCGGGATCCGTCAGCGGGCCGTGGCCCGGTACGACCGTCTCCGCGCCCAGCGAGCGCAGCAGCTCCAGTGCCCGCAGCGAACCGGCCAGCGAGCCCATCGCCAGGAACGGCGTGCCCTCCGCGAAGACCAGGTCACCGGTGAAGACGACCCGCTGCTCGGGCAGCCACACGAGGGAATCGCCCGTGGTGTGCGCGACGCCCGGGTGGAGGACCCGCACCTCGGTCTCCCCGACGTACAGCGTCATCCGGTCGCCGTACGTCAGATCGGGCGCGGTGATGTCCAGCGAGCCGAAGTCGGTCGCCGGCCAGATCAGCTCCAACTGACGCCCGGCGGCGAGCTGCTCGGAACGCGCGTTCTCGTGCCCCAGGACCAGCGCCTCCGGGGCGAACACGCCATTGCCGTAGGTGTGGTCGCCGTGGTGGTGGGTGTTGACCACCGTGCGGGGGAGCGGCGCCCCCGCGGCCAGCACCGCCGCGCGCAGGGCCAGCGCCCGCCGCTCGGTGGCCGCCGTGTCGACCAGCAGGGTCCGGCCGCCGCCGGTCACGAAACCGGCGTTGTTGAGGCACCAGCCGCCGTCCGGCTGCACGTAGGCGTAGACCCCGGGCGCGGGCTGGACGACGTAGGGCTCTTCGGCGGGCATCTGCGCTCTCCCCGGGTTGCTGTGACGGGCCTTCGGCATCCTGCCAGTCACGGCGGGCCCGGGGGGAGGGGGAGTTCGGACGTCGGCGGTCGTCGGCGTCCGTCAGCGTCCGTCAGTGGTCGTCGTAGTGTCCGTCGTGCTCCGCGTGCCGGTGCCCGTCGTGCAGGTAGTCGACGTGGTCCCCGTGCCGGACCGAGCCGTGGCCGCAGTCCGCGCCGTGGGCGTGCTCGTGCGCGGTGTGCGGCGCGTGCCCGGAGGGCTCGCATTCGTCCCAGTGTCCGGAGTGCTCGCGGTGCAGATGGCCGTCGTGCGCGTAGTCGACGTGGTCGCCGTGCTCGACCGCCTGGTGGCCGCAGTCGGGCCCGTGGGCGTGGGCGTGCTCCTGCGCGGGGTGTTCCTGGTGCAGAGTCGTCATGACGCCGACGCTAGTGCGGAACACCCCGCTTCGCCCCTTGTGTCCGCTACGCGCCGGAGTGGCGTCACAAGGCGGACCATCGGTTCGTCGGCTCACACGATGAGTGTCATCGCGAACACGGCCAGGCCCACCGTGCACGCCGTCGCGGCCAGCGCCGCACCCACCGCGAGCCCGGCCGGCCGCGCCGCCGCCAGCTCCCGCACCCGCCGGTGCGCCACCCCCATGAAGGCCAGCCAGAGCAGCGCGATCACCGCGCACCCGGCGGCCGCCACCAGGGATCCGGACCCGTGCAGGACCTGGCGCAGCGCCAGTACGGCCACCACCGCGCAGGACAGGGTCGTACGCCGCCACGCGAGCCGGGTCCGCTCCGGCTGCAGCCCCGCGTCACGGCCGCCAGGGCCCTCGCGGTCGGCCGAGGCGCTCATCGCCCCTTCGTCCAGCCGAGCAGGACGACCACCACCATCGCCACCGCGACCAGCCCGACCCCCAGGCTCAGCACCACCGGGAACCGGGACATCGGCAGGTCTTCGCCGCGCCGCATGGCCCGCTCGCACCGCACCCAGTGGTTCACCGCGCGCAGCGAGCAGGCCGCGCCCACCGCGAGCAGCGCGAAGGCCATCGCCACGCGCACCGCCCACCGCAGGTCGGGCAGGAACTGGTCCACGGCGAACCCGCCGCCGATCAGGGCCAGGGCGGTCCTGATCCAGGCCAGGAAGGTCCGCTCGTTGGCCAGCGAGAAGCGGTAGTCGGGGGTCTCGCCCTCGTCCCTCACCCGAGCCGGCGCGAACCACAGCCGCACGTCCTTGACGAAGTCGATCACCCGCCCAATCTACTGGCGTCCCGCCCCACCGGCCCCCGGAGCGGATCCGCGGAACTCCACCAGCCTGCGGTACGCCTCCAGCCCGTCCGGCACCCACGGCCAGGAGCCGTCCGCGACCCGCCGCGCCACCTCGTCCTCGGGCAGCCACGCGTGCCAGGCCACCTCCGAGGCCTGCGGCCGGACCGGCAGCTCGCAGCGGACCTCGTGCACGTGGCTCCACCAGGCACCGCCCGGGCCCTCGTACAGGAACTTGAACAGCGGCTCGGGCTGCCCCAGCCCCGCCACCCCCAGCTCCTCCTCCGCCTCCCGCAGGGCCGCCTCGGCGTAGCTCTCGCCGGCGCCGACCACCCCGCCCACGAACATGTCGTAGAACGAGGGGAAGACCAGCTTCGAATCCGTCCGCCGGTGCGTGAAGATCCGCCCCTCCCCGTCCCGCGCCAGCACGAACACGCAGCGGTGGATCAGCCCGGCCGCGTACACCTCGCCCCGCGGCGCGCGCCCCGTCACCCGGTCCTCCCGGTCCACCACGTCCAGTACCTCGTCGGCCGCGCTCATGCCGTGATCTCTCCGCTCCTGTTGACTGGTTACCGCTCCGTAGCAAAGGATCGCCCCACCATCGACGGAGGACGGGTTCCACATGACGTACGACGCAGACGTGATCGTGATCGGGGCCGGGCTCGCGGGCCTCGTGGCCACCGCCGAGCTCGTCGACGCCGGCCGCAAGGTCATCCTGCTCGACCAGGAGCCCGAACAGTCCCTCGGCGGCCAGGCCCACTGGTCCTTCGGCGGCCTGTTCTTCGTCGACTCGCCCGAACAGCGCCGCATGCGGATCAAGGACACCCGCGAGCTGGCCCTCCAGGACTGGTCCGGCACCGCCGGCTTCGACCGCGAGGAGGACGCCTGGCCGCGCCGCTGGGCCGAGGCCTACGTGGACTTCGCGGCCGGCGAGAAGCGCCCCTGGCTGCACGCCCAGGGCGTCCGCTTCTTCCCCGTCGTCGGCTGGGCGGAGCGCGGCGGCTACGACGCCAACGGCCACGGCAACTCCGTCCCCCGCTTCCACATCACCTGGGGCACCGGCCCCGGCCTCGTGGAGCCCTTCGAGCGCCGGGTACGGGCCGGGGTGGCCCGGGGGCTGGTCCAGCTGAAGTTCCGCCACCGGGTCACCGGGCTCTCCCGTACGGCGGGCACCCTCGACACCGTGACCGGCGAGGTCCTGGCCCCCTCGGACGCCGTACGCGGCACCGCGAGCGGCCGCGAGGCCACCGGGGAGTTCTCCCTGCGGGCCCAGGCCGTGATCGTGACCAGCGGCGGCATCGGCGGCAACCACGACCTCGTACGGGCCCAGTGGCCCGCCCGCCTCGGCACCCCTCCCGCGCGGATGCTCTCCGGGGTCCCGGCCCACGTGGACGGACTGATGCTCGGCATCGCGGAAGGGGCGGGCGCCAGCCACATCAACAAGGACCGGATGTGGCACTACACCGAGGGCATCGAGAACTGGAACCCGATCTGGTCCCGGCACGGCATCCGCATCCTGCCCGGCCCGTCCTCCCTCTGGCTGGACGCCACCGGCAAGCGGCTGCCCGTACCGCTGTTCCCGGGCTTCGACACCCTCGGCACGCTCGACCACATCATGAAGACCGGGCACGACCACACGTGGTTCGTCCTCAACCAGCGCATCATCGGCAAGGAGTTCGGGCTCTCCGGGTCCGAGCAGAACCCGGACCTGACGGGCAAGTCGGTCCGCGGGGTCATCGACCGGGCGCGCCAGGCCGTCCCGGGCCCGGTGAAGGCCTTCATGGACAACGGCGCCGACTTCGTGGTCGAGAAGGACCTCTCCGCGCTGGTGCGCGGCATGAACGCGATCACCAAGGACGGACTCCTCGACGAGGAGACGGTCCGCCGCGAGATCGTGGCCCGCGACCGGGAGATCGCCAACCCCTTCACCAAGGACCTCCAGGTCACGGCGATCCACGGCGCCCGCAAGTACCTCGGCGACAAGCTGATCCGCACCGCCGCCCCGCACCGGATCCTGGACCCCGCGGCGGGCCCGCTGATCGCCGTCAGACTCTCGATCCTGACCCGCAAGTCCCTCGGCGGCCTGGAGACCGACCTCTCCTCCCGGGTCCTGACCGCCACCGGAGAACCCCTCCCGGGCCTCTACGCGGCGGGCGAGGCCGCCGGCTTCGGCGGCGGCGGCGTCCACGGCTACCGGGCCCTGGAGGGCACCTTCCTCGGCGGCTGCATCTTCTCGGGCCGCGCGGCCGGCCGCGCGGCGGCCGAGGCCGTCTCCTGACCCGGACCTCCGGGCCCGCCCCGCAGTATCCGAGCGACGGCCTCGGGTACACCGTGGAGGAGCGGTGGCGGGGGCTGCGCGAGCGGATCGCCGTCCGGGACCGGTCGGGCATCCGGGACCTGGTCGAAGCCGCCTTCGCCGAACCCCGGCTGCGCGTGCTGTCGCCGGGGAGGCCACGGGCGCGGCCGAGGCGATCTCCCTCGTGGTCGCCGCACTGCCGGCGGACGCGCCCGACGCCGCTCCCTGATCCGGCGCCACCGGCAAGGATCCCTACGGCAGGGGCAGGCGGGTCACCAGGCGGAACCGCTCCGCCACGACCGGGGTGTCGTCGTCGACCGTGAAGTGCGGGTCGCCGACGGCCTCCCGCATCTGCGGGCCGTGCCAGAACTCCTCGTGACCCGAACGCCATTCGGCCACTGACGTGAACCCCTCGCCCTCGTCCAGCGCGTGCCGCAGGTCCACGTCCGCCAGCCGCAGGACCCGTACGTCCGTCACCTCCAGGACACCCACCGGACGCCCGGCGGAGTCCACGATCACCATCCGCTCGCCCGCCACGGGCAGCGGGTCCCCCGCCGCCTCGTAATCGGCCAGGACGCCCGTGGTCGTGGTCTTGGCGCCGCTCAGTACGGCCGCCACCAGCCTGTCGCGCAGCGGCCCGGGGAAGGCGAACTCGATGGGCGGGAGGTCTGCGTAGGCCGTCATGGAACCCAGCCTACGGTCCTGCGGGCGGCCCGGCCCGCACCGGGACGCGTCCGGCCGGAAACATGCCGCGAACCGTCACAAGCGCGCCAACTCGCCCGCCCGAAAGACCAGTTGAAACGAGCCACCCGGTGGACTGGACCTTGACGCGGAGCTGTGCGTACCGCTTTGCTGTGCGTGATCTTCCAGCCACACCGCCCAACCGCCCGCGTCCTGGAGGGAAAACCGCGGATGTCGCCCCCTCCGCCGCCCCTCGGCCGCGCCCGCAAGCGGGACGCCCAGCTCTTCGACCCCGCCCTCTGCGACACGGAACTCGTCGACGTGCGCGCGCAGTTCACCCAGGGCCGCTGGGCCAAGGCCCGTTCCCTCCTCGTCGCCACCGGGGACGACTGGGACCGCCGGGGGCACCGGCTCGTGGTCCTCGCCGAAACCCCGGCCGCCACCGCATGGGCCCGCGAATGGCTCCTCGCCGAACCGGAGAGCGCCGACGCCGTCACCCTCCTCGCCTGCGCGGCCGTCTTCGGCGCCCTGCGCCGCAAGGGCACCCCCGAGGCCGCCGAGGAGGCCTGCCGTCGCGCCGCGGCCCTGCTCCCGGCCGACCCCACCCCCTGGCTCGGCCTGCTGCTCCTCACCCGTGCCTTCGGTACCGAGGAGGAGTTCAGCCGCCACTTCGACCAGGTCCGGGCCCGCCACCGCGAACACCACCACGCCCACCACCTGATGGTCTCCCGACTGGCCGAACGCGCCCCCTCCGCAGGCAGCGACCCGCTCCACGAGGTCTACGACTTCGCCGCCTGGGCCGCCGAGGAGTCCCCGGCCGACTCCCCGCTCGCCGTCCTCCCCGTCATCGCCCACGCCGAGCGCTACCGCGTCCTCGCCGCCGGGCAGGGCCACGGCCCCGACGCCGGAGCCGAGCACTGGTCCGGCCGCCGCGCCCGCCAGGTGCTGCGCTCGGCCTTCGACTGGTGGCTGGAGTGGGAGCGCGAGGACCACCCCCGCAACCGGGTGGACCTCAACTTCCTCGCCCACGCCAAGCTCTGCGAGGGCCGCCCCGCCGAGGCCGCCGCCCTCTTCCAGCGCATCGGCAGCCACGCCACCCAGGCCCCCTGGTCCTACCCGGACCGCGACCCGCACAAGGCCTTCCTCGCCGCACGCAGCGCCGCGCTCGGCACCGCCTGACCTCCGCTCGGCCCGTACCGCCAGCACGAAGAGCTTCAGCCAGTACCGCCCGGCCAGAACCACTCAGCACGTACCGCTCAGCAAGTGCCGCTCAGTCCCCACCTGAAAGGACACCCCCGCCATGCCGACGGGCAGATCCACCACGCTCACCGACCCGGCCGGCCAGGCCGAGATCCGTACGTACAAGGGCCAGGACCGGGCCCTGCGCGCCGACCGCCTCGGCACCGCGGGCCTGCTGCTCTCCGTGCTCGCCGCGAGCGCGCCCCTGATGGTCGTCGCGGGCGTCATGCCCACCACCTTCGGGGTCATGGGCATCGTCGGGCAGCCCCTGCTGTTCGTGATCCTCGGCGCCGTCCTCGCCCTCTTCAGCGTCGGCTACGCCGAGATGAGCCGGCACGTCCACAACGCCGGCGCCTTCTACGCCTACATCGCGCGCGGACTCGGCCCCACCGCGGGCGCCGGCGCCTCGTTCGTCGCCCTCGTCGCCTACAGCGCCATGCAGGTCGGCGTCTACGGCATCCTCGGCTTCGAGATCTCCGGCCTCTTCGCCACCTACCTCGACACCGAACTCGCCTGGTGGATACCGGCCCTGGCCGCCGTCGCCCTCACCGGCGCGCTCGGCTGGCTGAAGATCGACCTCAACGCCAAGGTCCTCGGCGTCCTCCTGCTCATCGAGGTGCTCCTCGTCGTCGTCTTCGACGTCGCCGCCCTCGGCAAGCCCGGCCCCGAAGGCCTCTCGCTGCACGCCTTCAACCCCGAGACCCTCACCGGCGCGGGCCTCGGCACCGCCCTGTGCTTCTGCATCGCCGCCTTCGTCGGCTTCGAGCAGTCCCCGGTGTACGCCGAGGAGACCAGCAAGCCGCACATCGTCGTCTCCCGGGTGATGTTCCTCGCCGTCGGCTTCGTCGCCCTCTTCTTCGCCCTCAGCGCCTGGGCCCTCTCCGTCGCCACCGGCCCCGGCGAGGTGGTCAAGGCCTCCGCCGAGGCCGGCCCCGGCCTGCTCTTCCAGCTCACCGAGAGCCGCCTGGGCACCACCTTCACCGACGTCCTGCACGTCCTGTTCGTGACCGGCATGTTCGCGGCGATGCTCAGCTTCCACAACGTCGTCGCCCGCTACGCCTTCGCCATGGGCCGCGAGGGACTGCTCCCGGCAGCCTTCGGCCGCACCAACAAGGGCACCGGCGCCCCCGCCACCGGCTCGCTCCTGCAGACCGTGATCTCCGTCGTGGTCGTCCTGGCCTTCGCGTTCACCGACGACACGCCGGCCGGCGACCCCACCGTGCCCGTCCTGCACCTGTTCACCTGGATGGGCAGCGTCGGCGCCCTCGGCGTGACCCTCCTCATGGCCACCGCCTCCTTCGCGGTCATCGCCTTCTTCGTCCGCCGCGGCACCGCCGGCGCCCAGCTCTGGCGGCTCGGCGCGGCGGGCCTCGCCGGCCTCGCGCTGCTCGCCATCGCCGTCTACACGGTCAAGGACTTCGGCGTCCTGGTCGGCGCCCAGGAGGGCTCCGCGCTGAGCTGGGCCCTGCCCGGCATCATCGCCGCCGCCGCGCTCGTGGGCCTGGCGTACGGCCTCTTCCTGCGCTCCGGCCGCCCCGCGGTGCACGCCCGCATCGGCCTGGGCAACGAGGCCTTCCGCCTCGACCAGGCGGCCGAGTCGGCCGAAGCCGCGATCCCGGCCCCGCGCGGCTGATCCGTAGGAGACGTACGAAGCAGAAGAAGAGGGGCCCCGCCACGGCGGGGCCCCTCTTCGTGCGTCCGGTACGGCTCAGGCCTTCTTGACCACGCTGGACTTCAGCTGCATGGCACCGAAGCCGTCGATCTTGCAGTCGATGTCGTGCCCGTCGACCCCGTCGATGAGCCGGATGTTGCGCACCTTGGTGCCGGCCTTGATCCCCGAGGGGCTGCCCTTGACCTTGAGCGCCTTGACGACGGTCACGGTGTCGCCGTCGCTCAGCACGTTCCCGACGGCGTCCTTCACGACCTGCTCCCCGGCGTCCGCGCCACCCTCGGCGCCGCCCTCGGCGGGCACCCACTCGTGACCGCACTCGGGGCACACCACGAGCGCGTTCATCTCGTAGGTGTACTCACAGGAACATTTCGGGCAAGGAGGAAGATTCTCGTTCACCCGGACAGAATATCCCGAACCGCCCACCGGGATCCTCTGCACCGAATCTGCCGCCCAACGCAGAAAACCCCACGTGAAGTGGGGTTTTCGCTTGGTGTCCGAGGGGGGACTTGAACCCCCACGCCCGATAAAGGGCACTAGCACCTCAAGCTAGCGCGTCTGCCATTCCGCCACCCGGACAAGGTGTCTGTCTCGCGTCCCTCGCGGGCCGTTCCGACGTGGAAAACATTACCAAACATTCCGGGGTCCTCGATCACACCCCCCGGCGGCCGGGGATGGCCCTTGGGGGAAGCGGCCCGGGGCGCGAGGATGGAGTCAGTTCGGTACTGATCAGTGGGAGGAAGCAGCGTGAGCGAATCGGGCGCGGGCAGGACAGTCTCCGGCGAGGACGAGGTCGTCGACCTCTGCCGGGACCTCATCCGGATCGACACCAGCAACTACGGGGACCACTCGGGACCCGGCGAGCGCAAGGCGGCCGAGTGGGTCGCCGAGCAGCTCGCCGAGGTCGGGCTGGAGCCGCAGATCTTCGAATCGCACAAGGGACGCGCCTCGACCGTGGCGCGGATCGAGGGCGAGGACCCCTCGCGGCCGGCCCTGCTGATCCACGGGCACACCGACGTGGTCCCGGCCAACGCCGCCGACTGGACCTACAACCCCTTCGCGGGCGAGATCGCCGACGGCTGCGTGTGGGGCCGCGGCGCGGTCGACATGAAGGACATGGACGCGATGACGCTGGCCGTCGTCCGCGACCGCATGCGCAGCGGCCGCAAGCCCCCGCGCGACATCGTGCTGGCCTTCCTCGCGGACGAGGAGGCGGGCGGCACCTATGGCGCCCGGTACCTCGTCGACAAGCACCCCGACCTCTTCGAGGGGGTCACGGAGGCGATCGGCGAGGTCGGCGGCTTCTCGTTCACCGTGAACGAGAACCTGCGGCTGTACCTGGTGGAGACCGCCCAGAAGGGCATGCACTGGATGCGCCTGACGGTGGAGGGCACCGCCGGCCACGGGTCCATGACCAACAACGACAACGCCATCACCGAGCTCTGCGAGGCCGTGGGCCGCCTGGGCCGCCACACCTGGCCGGTGCGGGTCACCAAGACCGTCCGGCACTTCCTGGACGAGCTCTCGGACGCGCTGGGCACCCCGCTGGACCCGGACGACATGGACGCCACGCTCGCCAAGCTCGGCGGCATCGCCAAGATGGTCGGCGCGACCCTGCGCAACTCCGCCGCCCCGACCATGCTCGGCGCCGGCTACAAGGTCAACGTCATCCCCGGCCAGGCCACCGCCCACGTGGACGGCCGCTTCCTGCCGGGCTACGAGGAGGAGTTCTTCGCCGACCTCGACCGGATCCTCGGGCCGCGCGTGAAGCGCGAGGACGTCCACGCGGACAAGGCGCTGGAGACGGCCTTCGACGGCAAGCTCGTGGACGCCATGCAGACCGCCCTGAAGGCGCACGACCCGATCGCCCGCGCGGTCCCGTACATGCTCTCCGGCGGTACGGACGCCAAGTCCTTCGACGACCTCGGGATCCGCTGCTTCGGCTTCGCCCCGCTCCAGCTTCCGCCGGAGCTGGACTTCGCCGGGATGTTCCACGGGGTGGACGAGCGGGTGCCGGTGGAGGGTCTGAAGTTCGGCGTCCGGGTGCTCGACCGGTTCATCGACGAGTCCTGAGGCGCGCGGGCGACCGAAGGGGGCGTACCTAACGCACGGGAATCGGGAAGGTGTGCGGAATCCACTGAGAAGAGTGAATGCACTCATACGCTCGTAGCCCCGGTGATCCCTCCTCGTTACAGGTGGTGCGGTCCGCGGCTGGGACCGCGCTTGCCTACTAGGAGGAACAATGCTCAAGAAGGTTGCCGCCGCTGCGGCTGTCACCGGTGGTCTGGTTCTCGCGGGTGCGGGTCTGGCTGTCGCCGACGCTGGTGCCCAGGGTGCGGCCATCGGTTCGCCCGGTGTCCTGTCCGGCAACGTCGTCCAGGTTCCGGTCCACGTTCCCGTGAACGTCTGCGGTAACACGATCTCCGTGATCGGCCTGCTGAACCCGGCCTTCGGCAACACCTGCGTCAACGCCTGACGTTTCTGAAGTTCTCGGCCCCGGAGTGCATTCCAGCGCTCCGGGGCTGCCGGGCTTTAAGGGCCCGATGACGATCTTTCGGCGTACCAGGCGGGGGAGCCTGAGCGGCCAGTGCGCCGACCGGGAGTGCACGTGCGTGCGCGTGCACGACGCACACACCAGGGGACGAAGTACAGATGCGACGACAGGTACAGGTCACCGGCAGGAAGACCTTGATCACCATGGCGGCCGCGGGGGGTCTGCTCGCGCTCGGAGGGGGCTACGCACACGCGGACTCCGGCGCCTCCGGCCGTGCCGCACACTCACCGGGACTGCTGTCGGGGAACGCCCTCGAGGCCCCCGTGGACGCACCGCTGAACGCCTGCGGGAACACGGTGACGGTGGTGGGGGCCCTGAACCCGGCCTTCGGAAACCACTGCGCGAACCTCCCGGGCCGCCCGCAGCACCCGACCCACCCCGAACACCCGGGCAACCCGCACGAACCGTGCGACGAGGACACAGGCCCGGGGCATCCGGAACACCCGGGCGGTCCGGGTGGCAACGGGAACCCGGGCGGTCCGGGAGGGAACGGAAACCCGGGGGGTCCGGGTGACAACGGCAACCCGGGCGGACCGGGAGGCAACGGGAACCCGGGCGGCCCCGGCGGCAATGGGAACCCGGGCGGACCGGGTGGCAACGGCAATCCCGGCGGTCCCGGCGGCAACGGAGCCCCCGGCGGTCCGGGTGCCGGGCAGCAGCCCGGAACTCCCGCCGGGCCCGGCGCGGGTACCGGTACGGCTCCCGGCACCGGATCGGTGACCCCGGTGACGCACCCCGCCCAGGGGACCGGCACCGGTACGGGAACCGGTTCGACCCCGGCCGGGGGACTCGCCGCCACGGGCTCCGGTGACGTCCTCACCGCCGGACTGCCCCTGGCCGCGGGCATGCTGCTGGCCGGCGCCGTGCTCTACCGCCGGGCGCGCAACGCAGCCTGACGGTGCCTCATGACGCGGGTCCCTCCCGGGGACCCGCGTCACCAGGTCGCGCGGACCTGACGGATGATCCGGCGGCGCAGTCGCACGCGGCGACTGCCGTCCCGAAGCAGGGTCAGCCGGTCGAGCTCCCAGTGCCCGTACTCGGCGTGTTCGGTCAGCAGGCGGGTCGTTTCCTGGCGCGGAACCCCGCGGGGCACGTACAGGTCGACGAATTCGTATTCCGACATCGCATCCATTCTGCTCGGGGTGTCAAGGGCGCGCCCATGAAGCCCTGTACCCGTCGGCGGCCCCCTGTTCACAGGCTGAACACCGGGCGCGGCACCGGGCCCTGACGTGCTGAACTGGCGGCCGACACCAGCACCACGATCACGAACGGGACCCCGTTGAGAACCCAAGCCGCCGCCGCCTTCGTCTGCATAGCCGCCCTCGCCACCGGATGCTCCACCGGTACTCCTCAGCCGACTCCCACCGTGACCGTGACCCACGCCGTCGAGGCCGGACCGCTCGTGGACGCGTACCGGCGCGGGTGGAACTGGGGCCAGCGCCACTACGTGAAGAACACCAACGACTACGTGGACGACTTGTCCCAGTGCAGGAAGGCCGAAGTCCTGCGGGACCTATACCCCGATCAGCCCCGGATGGACTCCCTCATGGTGGGATGCGCCGACGGCCTGAACACGGACCCGCAGGCGGCGCTCCGCTCCTGAGCGCCAGCTCACTCGCATTCTGCGTGCGGGCAGAGCCCTGCTACGGATAGCGTCTGCACTATGTCTGATGCCGCTCTGCCCACTGTTGCCGAGGTACGCGCCGCCGCCGAGGCGGTCAAGGCCGCGCTCGACCGTCACCTCGCCGCGGTCGAGAGCAGGATCGGGGACGATGATCCGGACGTCTACGCCGCGTTCAACGAACTCGCCGCCGCCGCCGAGGAGTACGACGAGCTCCTCTACGACCGCTACGACGAGGTCACCCCGTTCGAGATCCCCACTCCCGAGGACGGGCTCCCGTACACCGGCCCGGCCGAGCCCGCCGCCTTCAGCGTGCTCATCCGCCGCGACTACGCCGTCGTCGAACCGGCGCGCCTGATCGCCCAGGCCGAACGCGTCGTCGCGCACGACCGCGAGGCCGAACTCGCCCACGACGGCGGCACCGCCGATGCGCTCGGCGTGCTCTTCGGCGAGTACGAGCCCGATGAAATCGCCTCCCGCGCCAAGGACTTCGGGCTGGAGGAGGGCGATTCCACGCTGTGGATCGCCGCTTCGGAGGAGGTCGCGGAACCGGGGGAGTGGCTCGGTGCGCCGTTCGCGCACATCGATCCGCAGGACGTGATGCACCGGTTCGACGTCAGCTCGGTCTTCGACGACGAAGAGGGCGACGAGGGCGACGACGAGGAGGCCGGGGACGGCGAGCCCGCCGAGCGGGGCCTGACCACGGCCTGACCCCGCCCCGCGCGACACCCCGTACGGAACGCACAGCGGCCCCCGTCCCACCCGGGACGGGGGCCGCGGCGCGTCCGCTACTCGGGCTGCGACGCAGACTCGGATACGAAGAGTCCCCGCAGCAGCCCCGTCAGGCGGGTCGTACGGGGCTTCGCCGGCACCTCGGCGACCGCGCGCGGCAGTGCCTGGTCCACCCCGTGCACCACCGACAGGTGCCGCTCGGCCCGGCCGAAGGCCGTGTACACCCAGTCCCGGGACAGGGCCTGAGCCGCGTCCCCGGGCAGCACGACGACCGCCGCGGGCCAGCGCGAACCGACGGCCTGGTGCGCCGTCACCGCCCAGCCGTGCCGCACCTGCGACTCCACCCGCTCCTTCGGTACGACGATCCGCGCGCCCGCGGCTCCGGCCAGGTGCAGCCCCTGCGCGTCGGCCGACACCACCCGGGCCGGCAGCGCCCGCCCGGCGGAGGGCACGTGCACCACCCGGTCACCGGGGTCGAAGCCGCCGAACCGGCCGGGGCCCGGGTTCAGCCGCTCCTTGAGGGCCGCGTTGAGGGCGCGGGTGCCCGCCGGGCCGCCGTGGCCCGGGGTGATCACCTGGACGGCGTCCGCCGGGATCCCGAAGGCGCGGGGCACCGACTCGGCGACCAGCTGCACGGTGCGGTGCACCGCCTCCCCGGCGTCGCGGACCGGGACGATGACGACCTCCTTGCCGGGGGCGTCGACCTGGTTCAGCTCGCCGACCGCGATGCCGGAGACCAGCTCGCCGATCGGGCCCGGGTCCGGGATCCGGGAGACGAGCTGCGGGCAGGTGCGGGCCGCGAGCACATCGGCGAAGACCCGGCCGGGACCCGCGGAGCCGAGCACCGAGGGGTCGCCGGACAGCACCAGGCGGGCCCCGTCGGGGACGGACTCCACCAGCAGGGCGGCCGTCTCCACGTCCAGCTGCGGGGCGTCCAGGACGATGAGCAGGTCCAGTGCGAACTGCCCGTCCGCGTCCCGGCCCGGGCCCTCGGCGCCGGACAGCAGACCCGCCACGGTGACGGCCCCCTCGGCCGGGGCGTGCGCGGCCAGGCAGACCCGCAGGCCGAACTCCCGGGCGGCCGCGAACAGCGCGCGGGGCTCGGCGCGGGCGGCCTCCCCGCCGGAGTGGGTGACCAGACCGTGCCCGGCGGCGGCGCGGATCAGCTCGGCGCCGGGGCCGGTGGCGGCCTTGTCCCAGTCGGCCGGGTCCGTGAAGGTGTTGGCGAGCCGGGCCAGCCCCTCGGCGAGGCTCTCCTCGGCCATGGCGGAGCCCTCCAGGCCCACCAGGATCCGTACGGGCTGCTCGTCCTCTTCGGCGTACTCACCGCCAGGCGGCCCGACCGGCTCCTCGAAGGCCAGCGCGGCGCCCTCGCCGACGGCCGCCTCCAGGGCCTGCGCGGGGTCCGGCACGCCGTACTGGGCGAGGGCCGACTCCAGGGTGGGGGCCTCCAGCACGGTGTGGCCCTTGGCGGCGGCCTGTGCCAGCAGCCAGCTCACCAGGGCGGCGGCCCGCCGCTCGTCCCCGGGGCCGGTCGCCTCGGCGCCGAGCAGGGCGCGGGCGAACCCGTCGGCCTGGGTCGGCCGGACCCCGGCGACGGCCAGCAGCCGCCAGGGGGACTCGGCGAGCTGCGCGGCGGCGTCCTCGCCGAGGGCGACGGCGGCCTGCGGGGCGAGTGACTCGGGGGCTCCGCCCCGCGCCAGGACGGCGCGGATCGCCTGGACGGCGTCGGGGGAGGGGGCGGCGGCGGCCTGCGGCGCGGGTGCGGCGGTGGGTGCGGATGCCGGGGTGCGCGCCGGGGCGGGCGCGGGCGCGGGGGACGGCGTGCGGGGCGCCGGCGGCGCGCTGAACGCGGCGGGGGGCTTGCCGCCGCTCTCCACGGCCCGTACGGCGGCCAGCAGGTCGGCGGCCGTGCCGCTGAGCTTGGCGCCGGCCTCCACGGGGGCTTCGCGCTCCGCCTTGCGGCGGGCGATGCGCTCCCGCTCGATCTTCTGGGCGGCCAGTTCCGCCGCGGCTTCGCTGAGCTGGGGCGCGGCCTCGGCGGTCCCGTCCGCGGCGGCGGTACCGGCAGTCCCGTCGGCGGCTTCCGCTTCCGGGTCGGCGTCCGCTTCCGCGTCCGTCTCGGGGTCCTCCTCGGCGACAGCTTCGCCGGTGGTGGGCCCTGCGGGGCTTTCCCCCACCCCGCCCCTTCCCGAAACCGGGGGCTCCGCCCCCGGACCCCCGTCCGGGTCCGCGGCTCCGCCCTCGCCGGAGGCGTCCGCGACGGTTGCCTCCCCGTCGGAGGTGTCCTCGGGGTCTGCCGGGGCGTGGTCCGCCGCCGGGGGCTCGGCCTCGGCCTCGCCGGAGGCGTCCGCGACGGCCCCGGCTTCGGCCGAGCCGTCCGCGACGGTTGTGTCCCCGTCCGGGGGTTCCGGGGTGGGGGCAGCGGCGGGCGCCGGGGCCTCCGCGGTGGCGGCGTCGGCGGCGGCGGTGTCGCTCACAAGGTGCTCCAGTCGTGATCGGGGTAGCGGTGGACGGGCGCCGAGACGTCGTCCAGCGCTCGGCGGATCTCCTCCGGAAGACTAAGGGCCTCCACCGACAGGGCCTGCCCGAGCTGCGCCGACGTGCGCGCGCCGACGATCGGCGCGGCCACCCCGGGGCGGTCCCGGACCCAGGCCAGGGACACCTGGAGCGGGGTCACCGCGAGGCCGTGCGCGGCCGTCGCCACCGCGTCCACGATCCGGCTCGCCGCCTCATCCAGGTAGGGGTCCACGAACGCGGCCAGGGTCTCCGAGGCGCCCCGGGAGTCCGCGGGGGTGCCCGACCGGTACTTGCCCGTCAGGACGCCCCGGCCGAGGGGGGAGGACGGCAGGAGGGACAGGCCCAGGTCCAGGGCCGCCGGGACCACCTCCCGTTCCACGCCGCGCTGGAGCAGGGAGTACTCCATCTGCGTCGAGGCCAGCCGGGTCCGTACCCCCGGCGCCGCGAGCTGCCAGGTCGCCGCCTTTGCGAGCTGCCAGCCGCTGAAGTTCGACACGCCCGCGTACCGGGCCCGGCCGCTGCTCACCGCGATGTCCAGGGCCTGGAGGGTCTCCTCCAGCGGGGTCCAGGGGTCGAAGGCGTGGACCTGCCAGAGGTCGACGTAGTCCGTGTCCAGACGGGACAGGGAATCGTCCAGGGCGGCGAGGAGGTGGCCGCGCGAGGCGTCGAAACGGCGGTCCGGGTCAGCGACCCCGCCCGCCTTCGTCGCGATCACCAGGTCCCGCCGCGGGACCACGGAACCGATCAACTGCCCGAGGAGGTACTCGGCCTCCCCGCCCCCGTACACGTCGGCGGTGTCCACGAGCGTGCCGCCCGCGTTCCAGAACGTCTTCAACTGAGCGGCCGCTTCCGCCTCGTCCGGTCCGTCCGCCGACCGGCCCCAGGTCAGTGTGCCGAGACCGATCCGGGAGACGCGCAGTCCGGTGCGGCCGAGATGCCTCTGCTCCATGAGGGCTGAGACTACTGCGGCGCTGACGCGGGGCACCCGGGCGCGCTACAGTCCCCGCAGACCCACGTTACTGATCGGTAAACAGGCAAGGGGACCACACATGCGGCTCGGCATCAATCTCGGCTACTGGGGCGCTGGCATGGACGCCGACAACCTGGCCGTCGCGCAGGAGGCCGACCGCCTCGGCTACGACGTCTGCTGGGCCGCGGAGGCCTACGGATCCGACGCGCCGACCGTGCTCGCCTGGGTCGCGGCCCAGACCGAGCGCATCGACGTCGGCTCCGCGATCCTGCAGATCCCGGCCCGCCAGCCCGCCATGACGGCCATGACGGCCGCCACCCTCGACTCCCTCACCAAGGGCCGCTTCCGGCTCGGCCTCGGCGTCTCCGGACCGCAGGTGTCCGAAGGCTGGTACGGCGTGAAGTTCGACAAGCCGCTCGCGCGGACCCGCGAGTACGTGGAGATCGTCCGCAAGGCGATGACCCGCGAGCGGCTCTCGTACGAGGGCGAGCACTGGACGCTGCCGCTGCCCGGCGGGCCGGGCAAGCCGCTCAAGCTGACCGTGCACCCCGAGCGCGAGCACATTCCGCTCTACATCGCCGCCATCGGCCCGAAGAACCTCGAGCAGACCGGCGAGATCGCCGACGGCGCCCTGCTGATCTTCCCGGCCGCCGAGCACCTGGAGGCCACCGCCCTCACCCACATCCGGGCGGGCCGCGAGAAGGCCGGGCTGACGATGGACGGCTTCGACGTCTGCCCGACCGTGCCGCTGGCCCTCGGCGAGGACGTGGAAGGGCTCGCCGACATGTTCCGCCCGTACACCGCCCTGTACGTGGGCGGCATGGGCAGCCGCAAGCAGAACTTCTACAACCAGCTGGCCCAGCGCATGGGCTACGAGAAGGAAGCCGCCGAGATCCAGGACAAGTACCTGGCCGGCGACAAGCAGGGCGCGGCCGCCGCGGTCCCGCACTCGCTGATCGACTCCACCACCCTGCTGGGCCCGGTGGAGCGCATCGCCGACGGGATGCGGGCCTACGCCGAGGCGGGGGTCACCACCCTGACGCTCGCCCCGGCCGGCTTCACCCTGGAGGAGCGCACCGCCGCGCTGCGGGCGGGTGTCGAGGCCATGGAGCTCGCCGGACTGGCCTGAGGGCGGAGCGGAAGTCTGCGGCCGTGGTGGGGGCTCGGGGGGTCTTCCCCGCCACGGCCGACACAGCAGACAACGCGCCGGACGGCCCCCGGGTTACGCGCCGGGGGCCATCTCGGGGGCTTCGTTCATTCGGACGAGTAGCGCGTCCCGCGGGTTGCCCGCCCGGGCGGGCGGAGTTTGACTCGGTGCATGCTCTCTGCCCGCAGCCTGTTCCAGGAGATCGTCGAGAACGACGACTCCTTCCAGCTGTTCTGTTCCATCGCCGCCAGCGGGGAATCCCAGGGCGGCTGGGAGAACGCCCGGATCGCGGCCCTGGTGCCCGAAGGCATGCGCGATCTCGCACCCAAGATCACCCGGCACGGAGCCGACGAGGACAAACACGGCCGGATCTTCAACGCCCTGCTGCGCAAGCGCGGCCTGCCGCCCGTTCCGGTCCCGCCCGAGACCGACTACACGATGCTGCTGGAGCGCCGCGGCATCGGCCTCGCGCACGAGAAGCTCCGCCGCGACGAGCCCCTGACCGAGCGCGACATCACCGTCTACCTCGCGCACAGCCGGGTCACCGAACAGCGCGCCGCCGACCAGATGGACATGCTGGTCAAGTACTTCGGAGACCACCCCGAGGTCGGCAAGGCCATCCGCATGATCAGCCATGACGAGGACAACCACCTCGCCTACTGCCACGAGGAGCTGCTGCGCCTGGCCCGGGAGGGCCACGGCCGCACCATCCAGCAGGTGCTGCGGGAGAGCGCGCTCGTCGAGATCGGCGTCTACCGGGACGTGAGCCTGGCCGTCATGGGCCACATGGGGCGGCTCCTGCACTGGCCCGCACCGAAGGCCGCCGCGCTGGCCGCCGGGATCCGGGGCATGTACGCGTACGAGAGGCTGGCCGGCTGGCACCGGATGGTCTCCCTGCGCGAGCCGGCCCGCTCGAACGCGCTGGGCGGCCCGGTGACCACGGCGGCCGAGTTCGCGTAGCGGGCCGGCCGGGGGACAGGGAGGCAGGGACGGTCAGAGCCAGCCGCGGCGCTTGAACATCCGGTGCAGGCCCAGACAGAGGGCCACCATCACCAGCAGCACCAGCGGATAGCCCCACTTGTGCTTGAGCTCCGGCATGTGCGCGAAGTTCATCCCGTAGATCCCCGCCACCATCGTCGGCACCGCCGCCATGGCGGCCCAGGCCGAGATCTTGCGCATGTCGTCGTTCTGCCGGACGCCCATCTGCGCCAGGTGCGCGGCCAGCGCGTCCGAGAGCAGCCGGTCCAGACCCTCGATGTACTCGTTCGCCTTGGTCAGGTGGTCGGCGACGTCGCGGAAGAACGGCTGGGCGTGCTCGTGCACGAAGGGCACGTTCCCGAAGGCGAGCCGGTCCATCGGCGCGAGCAGCGGACTCGTGGCCCGGCGGAACTCCAGGACCTGCCGCTTGAACCCGTAGATCCGGGCGGCGGTGTTCTTGCTGTCCGAGGGGTTCGGAGCGAAGACCTCCGCCTCCAGCTCCTCCAGATCCCCCTGGAGCTCGGCGGCCACCTCGATGTAGTGGTCCACCACCGCGTCCGCGACCGCGTACAGCACCGCAGTGGGGCCGTGCTTGAGCACCTCGGGCTCGTGCTCCAGCCGGTGGCGCACGGCGGCCAGCGCGGCCCCCTCGCCGTGCCGGACCGTGACGACGAAGGAGTCGCCGATGAAGAGCATCAGCTCGCCCGTGCTCACCGTGTCCGACGCGTCGTCGTACATCACCGGCTTCAGGACCACGAACAGCGAATCGTCGTAGACCTCCATCTTCGGCCGCTGGTGCGCGGTCAGCGCGTCCTCCACCGCCAGCGGGTGCAGCCCGAACTCGTGGCTGACGTGCTCGAACTCCTTCTCCGTCGGTTCGTACATGCCCACCCAGAGGAAGGCGTCACCGGTGGCCCGCGCCTCGTCGAGGGCATCGGAGAAGTCGTCGGGCGCCGCGGAGCGGCGGCCTTCGCGGTACATGGCGCAGTCCACAATCACTCGCGCATTGTTCCCTGCCCCGGCCCCGACCGCACGCCGACGGCACCGCTTACCCTTCTGCCATGGCCACGCTGATCCTCGTACGACACGGGCGGTCCACCGCCAACACCGCAGGGCTGCTCGCCGGATGGACCCCGGGGGTGACCCTCGACGAGCACGGAGCCGCACAGGCCGCCGCGCTGCCCGGGAGGCTCGCCGCCGTGCCCCTCGCCGCCGCCGTCACCAGCCCGCTGGAGCGGTGCGCCGAGACCCTGGCCCCGCTGCTGGCGGCGCGGCCCGGACTCGCCCTGCACACCGACGAGCGGATCGGCGAGTGCCACTACGGCGACTGGTCGGGCCGCAAACTCTCCGAACTGTCCGAAGAACCGCTGATGCGCATCGTCCAGCAGCACCCCTCGGCCGCCGCCTTCCCCGGCGGCGAGTCCATGCGCGCCATGCAGGCCCGCGCCGTGGACGCCGTACGGGACTGGAACGCGCGGATCGAGGAGGAGCACGGCGCCGACGCCGTGTTCCTGATGTGCTCGCACGGCGACATCATCAAGTCCCTTGTCGCGGACGCCCTCGGCATGCACCTGGACCTCTTCCAGCGGATCCACGTCGACCCCTGCTCGGTCACCGCGATCCGCTACACGCCGACCCGGCCCTTCCTGCTCCGGCTCGGCGACACCGGCGACTTCGCCTCCTTCGCACCCCGCGAAAAGGCCTCGCCGGACGCCGCGGCGGCCCAGGACGCCGCGGAAGCGGGCGGCGAGGCGGTCGTAGGGGGTGGTGCGGGCGCGGTGTGATCGAACGGAGCAGTAGGGTGGACGGGCCAACCCATGGGCGCAGCCCTGCCCCTGCTGCCGACGCTTGGAGACTGGACGTGCCCCGTCAGGTGTTCCTCTACGACCCACCGGACCGTTTCGTGGCCGGCACGGTCGGCCTGCCTGGACGCCGTACGTTCTTCCTGCAGGCCTCCACCGGCCCCCGCGTCACCTCCGTCTCCCTGGAGAAGACCCAGGTGGCGGCGCTCGCGGAGCGGATGGAAGAGCTGCTGGACGAGGTCGTGCGGCGCACCGGGGGCAATGCCCCCGTCCCGGCCGTGGCACCCGCCGAAGCGACCGACACCGCCCCCCTCGACGTCCCCGTCGAGGAGGAGTTCCGCGTCGGCACCATGGCCCTGGCCTGGGACGGCGAGGACCAGCGCATGATCGTCGAGGCGCAGGCCCTGGTGGAACTCGACGCCGACTCGGAGGAGGATCTCGCCGAGGCGGAGGAGCGGCTGCTCCAGGACGAGGAGAACGGTCCGCCGATGCTCCGGGTCCGCCTCACCGGCGCCCAGGCCCGGGCCTTCACCAAGCGGGCCCTGGACGTGGTCAACGCGGGCCGGCCGCCGTGCCCGCTGTGCAGCCTCCCGCTGGACCCCGAAGGGCACGTCTGCCCGCGCCAGAACGGCTACCGGCGCCAAGCGTGAACGCAACGGGGGGAACGCCGGAACTCGAAGCACTGCTGGCCCACGGGGAACTCACCGTCGTCGGCCGGATCCGGGAGGCGTCCAACGCCGTCCTGCTGTGCACCGTCACGCACGGGGGCACGAGCACCGACTGCGTGTACAAGCCGGTCAAGGGCGAGCGCCCGCTGTGGGACTTCCCCGACGGCAATCTCGCCCAGCGCGAAGTCGCCGCCTACCTGGTCTCCGAGGCCACCGGCTGGGGGCTCGTGCCCCCGACCGTGCTGCGCGACGGACCGTACGGCGAGGGCATGGTCCAGCAGTGGATCGAGACCGGGGAGTCCCCGGAGGCCGAGCTGCTCGCGCTCGTGGACGGCGAGGAGGCGGGGGAGGGCTGGAAGCCCGTCGCCTTCGCCGAGGTCGGCGAGGGCCGCACCGCGCTCCTCGTGCACGCCGACGACGAACGGCTGCGCCGCATGTCCGTCCTCGACGCCGTGATCAACAACGGCGACCGCAAGGGCGGCCACCTGCTGCCCGCCCCCGACGGACGCCTCTACGGCATCGACCACGGCGTGACCTTCCACACCGAGGACAAACTGCGCACCCTGCTCTGGGGCTGGGCCGGGGAGCCGCTGACGGAGGAAGCGGGGTCCGTCCTGACCGCCCTGGAGGCCGCACTGGCCTCCGGACAGCCCCTCGCCACCCGACTGGCCGAACTGGTCACCACCGCCGAGCTGGCCGCCGTACGGGCCCGCGTGGCCCTGCTGCTGCGCTCCGGGAAGCATCCGCAGCCCTCGGGGCAGTGGCCCGCGATCCCCTGGCCGCCCGTCTGACCGGGCCGGGGCCCGCAGCGGGACCCACGCACAGAACCGGCCATGGCGCAAGAGCGCCGATCCGGACAACAGTGCAGGTCCGGTTAGTTTTCGGAACACCCGTCCGGTTAGGCTCGAGACATGCATGCCTGGCCCGCTTCTGAGGTCCCCGCCCTGCCTGGCAAGGGCCGCGACCTCCAGATCCACGACACCGCGACCCAAGGGGCGATCACCCTCGCCCCCGGTCCCGTCGCCCGTATCTACGTCTGCGGGATCACCCCGTACGACGCGACGCACATCGGTCACGCGGCGACCTACAACGCGTTCGACCTCGTGCAGCGCGTGTGGCTCGACACCAAGCGGCAGGTCATCTACGTCCAGAACGTCACGGACGTCGACGATCCACTGCTGGAGCGGGCCCTGCGCGACAACCAGGACTGGACCGAGCTCGCCGAACGCGAGACGGCTCTCTTCCGTGAGGACATGACCGCTCTGCGGATGCTGCCGCCGCAGCACTACATCGGCGCCGTCGAGGCCATACCCGGCATCGTGCCGCTGGTCGAGCGGCTGCGCGATGCGGGCGCCGCCTACGAGCTGGACGGCGACGTCTACTTCTCGGTGGAGTCCGACCCGAACTTCGGCAAGGTGTCCAACCTGGACGCCGAGGCGATGCGGCTGCTGTCGGCCGAGCGGGGCGGCGACCCCGACCGCGCGGGCAAGAAGAACCCGCTCGACCCGATGCTGTGGATGGCCGCCCGCCCGGGCGAGCCGAGCTGGGACGGCGGCTCGCTGGGCCGCGGCCGGCCCGGCTGGCACATCGAGTGCGTGGCCATCGCCCTGGACCACCTGGGGATGACCTTCGACATCCAGGGCGGCGGCTCCGACCTGGCCTTCCCGCACCACGAGATGGGTGCCTCGCACGCCCAGGTCCTGACGGGCGAGTTCCCGATGGCCAAGGCGTACGTACACGCCGGGATGGTCGCCCTGCACGGCGAGAAGATGTCGAAGTCCAAGGGCAACCTGGTCTTCGTATCGGCCCTGCGGCGTGCGGGCGTGGACCCGGCGGCGATCCGCCTGGCCCTGCTCTCGCACCACTACCGCGCGGACTGGGAGTGGACCGACGAGGTCCTCGCGGAGGCGGTGGCCCGACTGGGCCGCTGGCGCGCGGCCGTCTCCCGCCCCGACGGCATCCCGGCCGACGACCTGGTCGAGGAGGTCCGCGAGGCCCTCTCCGACGACCTGAACGCCCCTGCCGCCCTCGCGGCGGTGGACCGCTGGGTCGAGCGCCAGCTCGTCACCGACGGAGACGACGAGTCGGCCCCGGGCCTCGTGTCCCGCACGGTCGACGCGCTGCTGGGCGTGGCCCTGTAACCGGAAATTCCAGCCCCTCCGGCGTTTGAGGAGCGGGGTCCGGGGCAGCGCCCCGGGAAACAGCGAAAGGGCGGGGCGGGGAGAAAATCCCCGCCCCGCCCTTTCGTACGGCTACGCCTCCGGAGGCGTCTCGTCCTCGTCCGGCGAGACCGCCGGAGGCTCGTCCACCGACGGCTCCGGCTTCCGCTTCGGCGGCCGCGTCAGCCCGCCGGAGGTGTCCCGCAGATACGACCCGTCCCCCGGCTCCGCCCCGGCAGACGGATCCCGCCGCCGCAGGTACCGCTCGAACTCCCGGGCGATCGCATCCCCGGACGCCTCGGGCAGGTCGGCGGTGTCCCGCGCCTCCTCCAGCGTCTGGACGTACTCCGCCACCTCGGAGTCCTCCGCGGCCAGTTGGTCCACGCCCAGCTGCCACGCCCGCGCGTCCTCGGGGAGTTCGCCCAGCGGGATCCGGATGTCGATCAGATCCTCGAGGCGGTTCAGCAGGGCCAGCGTGGCCTTCGGGTTCGGCGGCTGGGACACGTAGTGCGGCACCGCCGCCCACAGGGACACCGCCGGCACCCCGGCATGGGTGCAGGCCTCCTGGAGGATGCCCACGATCCCGGTCGGGCCCTCGTACTTGGTCTCCTCCAGGTCCATCGTCCGCGCCAGATCCGCGTCAGAGGTCACCCCGCTGACCGGCACCGGCCGGGTGTGCGGGGTATCGCCCAGCAGCGCCCCCAGGATGACGACCATCTCCACGCCGAGTTCGTGGGCGAAGCCCAGGATCTCGTTGCAGAACGAACGCCACCGCATGGACGGTTCGATGCCCCGCACCAGCACCAGGTCGCGCGGTTTGGTCCCGCCGATCCGGACCACCGACAGCCGGGTCGTCGGCCACGTGATCTTGCGGACCCCGTTGTCCAGCCACACCGTCGGCCGGTTGACCTGGAAGTCGTAGTAGTCCTCGGCGTCCAGAGCCGCGAAGACCTCGCCCTTCCACTCCCGGTCCAGGTGTGCGACCGCACCGGAGGCCGCGTCACCCGCGTCGTTCCAGCCCTCGAACGCGGCCACCATGACCGGGTCGATCAGCTCGGGCACGCCCTCAAGCTCGATCACCCAGGTCTCCTTCCGAAGTTCCCTTGTGTACGTGGGTCAGCCTAAGCCTTGATGAGGCACCGGCCACAGCCCACGACAGAGGGGCGGTTCCCCTGGAACCGCCCCTCTGCCCGTTCACGCCCCTGCTTATGCCTTGTGGGCCAGCATCTCCTCGACCCGGCCGCGCACTTCCGCGTTGTCCAGACCGCGGACCGTCACCGTCGTACGGCGGCGCAGCACGTCGTCCGCCGTCTCGGCCCACTCGTTGTCCCGGGCGTAGGCGACCTGCGCCCAGATCTCCGGCCCGTCCGGGTGGATCCGCTCGGCCAGCGCCGGGTCCTCGTTGGCGAGGCGCGCGATGTCGAAGGCCAGCGAACCGTAGTGCGAGGCCAGGTGCCGCGCGGTCAGCGGGTCCATCCGGGAGCCCGGCTCGCGGTCCACGAGCAGCCGGTGCGCCACCGCGTTCGGGTTGGCGACACCGGGCAGCGCGATCCGGCGTACCAGCGACTTCACCGGCTCCATGTCCTCGGTCAGCGGGCTGCCCGGCAGCTTGGCCAGCTTGTCCATGACCACGCGCCCGATGTGCCGGTACGTGGTCCACTTGCCGCCGGCCACCGACAGCATGCCGCCCGCACCCTCGGAGACGACCGTCTCGCGCTTGGCCTTCTCGACCCCGCCCGGGCCGCCGGGCAGCACGCGCAGACCCGCGAAGGCGTACGTCATCAACGAGCGGTCCAGATCCGCGTCCTTCACCGAGAAGGCCGCCTCGTCCAGGATCTGCTGGATGTCGGCCTCGGTGGCGCGCACGTCCGCCGGGTCGCCCTCGTACACCTCGTCCGTGGTGCCCAGCAGCAGCTGGTCCTCCCACGGCAGGGCGAAGGTGATGCGGTACTTGTCGATCGGGGTGGCCATGGCGGCCTTCCACGGCGACTTGCGCTTCATCACGATGTGCGCGCCCTTGGAAAGGCGGATGGACGGCATCGAGTGCTTGTCCTCCATGCGCCGCAGGTGGTCCACCCACGGGCCGGTGGCGTTCAGCACGACACGGGCGTCCACACCGAACTCGGTACCGTCCAGGCGGTCCTTGAGCTCGGCGCCCGAGACCCGGCCGCGCGTCATGCGCAGACCGGTGACCTCGGCGTGGTTCAGGACGACCGCGCCCGACTCGACGGCCGCGCGGACCGTCATCACGGCGACGCGCGAATCGTTCATCTGGTGGTCGTAGTAGACCGCGACGGCCTTGAGGTCGTCCGTCTTCAGACCCGGGTTGTCGGCGGCGGCACGGGCCGGAGAAATGATCTTGCCCATGCCGTCGCCGAAGGCCGACAGCGCCGAGTACGCGAACACGCCCGCGCCCAGCTTCGCCGCACCCACCGGACCGCCCTTGTACACCGGGAGGTAGAAGGTGAGCGGGTTGACCAGGTGCGGGGCCACGTCCTTGGCCAGCACCCGGCGCTCGTGGTGGTTCTCGGCGACCAGCTTGACCGAACCGGTCTGCAGGTAGCGCAGGCCGCCGTGGACGAGCTTGGAGGAGGCCGAGGAGGTGGCGCCGGCGAAGTCGCCGGCGTCCACCATGGCGACCCGCAGACCCGACTGCGCGGCGTGCCAGGCCACCGAAATGCCCAGGATGCCACCGCCGATGACCAGCAGGTCGTACGTGGCCTTGGCCAGCTGCTCACGGGTCTCGGCACGGCTCGCGTTCGAACCGGCGGTCGGGTGCGTACCCAGGGTGGGAACGCTCTGCAGGGTGCTCATATCCGTTGACTCCTACTTACTCGTCGCAGTGCGCCGGCCGTGCGGTCAGCTGGCGTCTTCGTCGTCGACCCAGCCCATGGACCGCTCGACGGCCTTGAGCCAGCTCTTGTACTCGCGCTCCCGCTGCTCGGCGGGCATCCGCGGGGTCCACTCCGCCGCGCGGCGCCAGTTGGCGCGCAGGGCGTCGGTGTCGGGCCAGAAGCCGACGGCCAGGCCGGCGGCGTAGGCCGCGCCGAGGCAGGTGGTCTCGGCGACCATCGGGCGCACCACGGGGGCGTCCAGGAAGTCCGAGAGCGTCTGCATCAGCAGGTTGTTGGAGGTCATGCCGCCGTCGACCTTGAGGGCGGCGAGCTCGACGCCCGAGTCCTTGGTCATGGCGTCGGTGATCTCGCGGGTCTGCCAGGCGGTGGCCTCCAGGACGGCACGGGCGATGTGCGCCTTGGTGACGTACCGGGTGAGGCCGGTGATCACGCCGCGGGCGTCGGAGCGCCAGTACGGGGCGAACAGGCCGGAGAAGGCCGGCACGAAGTACGCGCCGCCGTTGTCCTCGACGGAGGAGGCCAGGGTCTCGATCTCGGCCGCGGACTTGATCAGGCCCATCTGGTCGCGCATCCACTGGACGAGCGAGCCGGTGACGGCGATGGAGCCCTCCAGCGCGTAGACCGGCTGCTGGTCGCCGATCTGGTAGCCGACCGTGGTCAGCAGGCCGCTGTAGGAGTTGATGATCTTGTCGCCGGTGTTCATGAGCATGAACGTTCCGGTGCCGTACGTGGACTTCGCCTCGCCCTCGGCGAAACAGGTCTGGCCGAACAGCGCGGCCTGCTGGTCACCGAGCGCCGAGGCGACCGGGACACCCGCGAGGACGCCCTCCTTGACGTGGCCGTAGACCTCGGCGGAGGACTTGATCTCCGGGAGGACGTTGAGCGGTACGTCCATGGACTCGGCGATCTTCTCGTCCCAGGCCAGGGTGTGCAGGTTCATCAGCATGGTGCGCGAGGCGTTGGTGACGTCGGTGACGTGCACACCGCCCTGGGCGCCGCCGGTGAGGTTCCAGATGACCCAGGAGTCCATGGTGCCGAAGAGGATGTCCCCGGCCTCGGCGCGCTCGCGCAGGCCCTCGACGTTGTCGAGCAGCCAGCGGACCTTGGGGCCGGCGAAGTAGCTCGCCAGCGGCAGGCCGGTCTCGCGGCGGAAGCGGTCCTGGCCGACGTTGCGGCCGAGCTCCTTGCACAGGGCGTCGGTGCGGGTGTCCTGCCAGACCAGCGCGTTGTGGACCGGCTCGCCGGTGTTCTTGTCCCACAGCAGGGTGGTCTCGCGCTGGTTGGTGATGCCGACGGCCTTGACGTCCGCCGCGGTGATCTCCGCCTTCGCGATGGCCGAGGCGACGACCTCCTGGACGTTGGCCCAGATCTCGGTGGCGTCGTGCTCCACCCAGCCCGGCTTCGGGAAGATCTGCTCGTGCTCCTTCTGGTCGACGGCGACGATGCGGCCGTCACGGTCGAAGACGATGCAGCGGGAGGAGGTGGTGCCCTGGTCGATCGCGGCGATGAAGGGGCCGGTGCTGGTGGTCATGGTGGCTGCTCCTGGCAGGTGTCGAAGTAGGCGGAATCAGAATGGCGGTGCGGGAGGTGCCGTGGTGCCGATTGCTGATCAGGCGAACGCGATGTTGTACAGACCGCCGGCGAGCGCGGCACCCGCGAGGGGACCGAGGACCGGGATCCAGGAGTAGCCCCAGTCCGAGCCGCCCTTGTTGGGCAGCGGCAGCAGGGCGTGGACGATGCGCGGGCCGAGGTCGCGCACCGGGTTGATGGCGTAACCGGTCGGGCCGCCGAGCGAGAGGCCGATGCCGACCACCACGAACGAGGTGATCAGGACGCCGATCACGCCGAGGCCCTTGCCGTCGTCCTGCAGGCCCTGGGTCAGGATGGCCAGGACCAGGACGGCGGTGCCGATGATCTCGGTCGTCAGGTTCTGGACGACGTTGCGGATCTCGGGGCCCGTGGAGAAGATCCCGAGCACGGGGCCGGCCACGTCGTGCGGGTGCGGGTCCTCGGGACCGAGCTTGGCGTCACGGATGTGCTCCGGGTCGGACAGGTGCGCCCGGAACTGGCCGTAGTAGGCGAGCCACATCAGAACCGCGCCGATCATGGCGCCGAGGAGCTGGCCGGCGAAGTAGACCGGAACGTCACCCCACTCGCCGGTCTTGATCGCGATGCCGACGGTGACCGCCGGGTTCAGGTGTGCACCGGAGAGCGGTGCGGAGACGTAGGCGGCGATCAGGACGGCGAAACCCCAGCCGAAGGTGATCGCGAGCCAGCCGGCGCCCCGAGCCTTGGAGCTCTTGAGGGTCAGTGCGGCGCACACGCCGCCACCGAGCAGGGTGAGCAGGGCGGTACCGATGGTCTCGCCGATGAAGATGTCGGAGCTGGACACCCGCGACTCCTTTGTCGTTCAGGGGTGGTGGCCGCCGGGTCCCTCCGGCGGTCCACGCACTCGGTGAGTGCTGCACCGGTCCTTGGCCTTGCCACACCCTAGCGCGTATTGCCGGTAGGTGTTCGGCATTGCCGACCGATGAACGGCAGTTTTCCGCCCAGGTGAAGCGGGCGTCAAGAGTTGACCAGGCCAATGAGCCGGATCGTTACCGGCCGGTGTGATCGAACAAATTAGGCCATTCGTTGATCATCAAACGCCAAAAACCACCCAAATGCCACTTTGACGCGGCCGTTGGGTGGTCCGGGCGGAGCGATGAGGTCATGCCAAGGTCAGAACCGGCCCGCCCCGAGATCGCGCGAAACCGCCCGCGCGCAGTCCCGTACGGAGGCCACCAGCGACGCCCGGGGCTCTCCGGAGTCCCCGCACACCCGCTCCACGGCGCCCGCGACGGCCACCGCACCGACCGGCATCCTGCGGCGGTCGTGGATCGGGGCCGCCACCGAGGCGATCCCGTCCCAGGTCTCCTCGACGTCGCTGGCCCAGCCGCGGGCCCGGATCAGCCCCAGGACCTCCTCGAAGCCGGCGCCGTCCGTGACCGTCCGCGGGGTGAAGGACTCCCGCTCCACCTCGAGGACCTGCGTGTGCGCCACCGGGTCGTACGCCGACAGCACCTTGCCCAGGGCCGTGGAATGCAGCGGCTGCATGGCCCCCACCTCCAGCACTTGACGGCTGTCGTCGGGCCGGAACACGTGGTGCATGATCAGCACCCCGCTCTTGTGCAGCACCCCCACGTACACGCTCTCCCCGCTCGCGCGGGCCAGGTCGTCCGTCCACACCAGGGCGCGCGCCCGCAGCTCGTGGACGTCCAGATAGCTGTTGCCCAGGCGGAGCAGCTCCGCGCCGAGCTGGTAGCGGCCCGAAGCCGGGTCCTGCTCCACGAAACCCTCGGCCTGCAGCGTGCGCAGGATCCCGTGCGCCGTGCCCTTGGCCAGGCCAAGGGAGGAGGCGACGTCCGAGAGCCCCAGCCGGCGCTCGCCGCCCGCCAGGAGCCGCAGCATCGCAGCGGCTCGTTCGAGCGACTGGATGTTCCGTGCCATCGCGCAGCCTCCTGCTGACGTAGTTCGACAATGCTGAACACTATCGGTCGATGCCGACTTTGTGCATGATGAGGGCAGAGTCCACCGATACGAGTGGCCCAGGACACCCCGGCCGGAAGTCGCCGCCCTCCGGGCACAGAATGCAGTCCGCCACGTGGGACACCCTCACCGGGGCCGGGTATGCACCGTTACCCTGGCCGCGTGCACCCTTGACACAGAGGGGGTGCAAAGCCGACAGCCGTCGCATCCCAGGGAGCTCAACCATGGCCTCGTTGCCGAACCCGCCCGCAGACACCCAGACCCGGGCCGATGCCCTCCGCCTGGCGTTGAAGACCCGCGTGGTCGTCGCCGACGGAGCCATGGGAACCATGCTCCAAGCCCAGGACCCCACCCTGGAAGACTTCGAACAGCTCGAAGGCTGCAACGAGGTCCTCAACGTCACCCGCCCCGACATCGTGGCCAATGTGCACCGCGAGTACTTCGAGGCCGGTGTCGACTGCGTCGAGACGAACACGTTCGGCACGAACTATGCCGCGCTCGCCGAGTACGACATCGCCGACCGGAACCACGAGCTGTCGGTGGCCGGTGCCCGGATCGCCCGCGAGATCGCCGACGAGTTCACCGCCTCCACCGGACAGCAGCGCTGGGTCCTCGGCTCGATGGGCCCCGGCACGAAGCTGCCCACCCTGGGCCACATCGACTACGGAACCATCCGCGACGCCTACCAGATCAACGCCGAAGGCCTGATCACCGGCGGCGCCGACGCGCTCCTCGTGGAAACCACCCAGGACCTCCTGCAGACGAAGTCCTCCATCGTGGGTGCCCGCCGCGCCATGGAGGCCCTCGGCGTCTCCGTCCCGCTGATCTGCTCGGTGACGGTGGAGACCACCGGCACGATGCTCCTGGGTTCGGAGATCGGCGCCGCGCTGACCGCGCTGGAGCCGCTGGGCATCGACATGATCGGCCTGAACTGCGCCACCGGCCCCGCCGAGATGAGCGAGCACCTGCGCTACCTGGCGCGCAACTCCCGCATCCCGCTCTCCTGCATGCCCAACGCCGGCCTGCCCGTCCTCGGCAAGAACGGCGCGCACTACCCGCTGTCCGCCAGCGAGCTCGCCGACGCCCAGGAGACCTTCGTCCGCGAGTACGGCCTCTCCCTGGTCGGCGGCTGCTGCGGCACCACCCCCGAGCACCTGCGCCAGGTCGTCGAGCGCGTCCGCGGCCTGGACCCGGCCGTCCGCGACCCCCGCCCCGAGCCCGGCGCCTCCTCGCTCTACCAGACGGTCCCGTTCCGCCAGGACATCTCCTACATGGCGATCGGTGAGCGCACCAACGCGAACGGGTCGAAGAAGTTCCGCGAGGCCATGCTCGAGGCCCGCTGGGACGACTGCGTGGAAATGGTCCGCGACCAGATCCGCGAGGGCGCGCACATGCTCGACCTGTGCGTGGACTACGTCGGCCGTGACGGCGTCGCCGACATGCAGGAGCTGGCCGGACGCTTCGCGACCGCCTCGACGCTGCCCATCGTGCTGGACTCCACCGAGGTCCCCGTCCTCCAGGCCGGTCTGGAGAAGCTCGGCGGCCGCGCCGTGATCAACTCGGTGAACTACGAGGACGGCGACGGCCCGGAGTCCCGTTTCGCGAAGGTCACCCGCCTCGCCCAGGAACACGGCGCCGCGCTGATCGCCCTGACCATCGACGAGGAGGGCCAGGCCCGCACCGTCGAGCACAAGGTCGCCATCGCCGAGCGCCTCATCGACGACCTGACCGGGAACTGGGGCATCCTCGAGTCCGACATCCTCATCGACACCCTGACCTTCACCATCTGCACCGGCCAGGAAGAGTCCCGCAAGGACGGCATCGCCACGATCGAGTCGATCCGCGAGCTCAAGCGCCGCCACCCCGAAGTCCAGACGACCCTGGGCCTCTCCAACATCTCCTTCGGCCTCAACCCGGCCGCCCGCGTCCTGCTGAACTCGGTCTTCCTCGACGAATGCGTCAAGGCCGGCCTGGACTCCGCGATCGTCCACGCCTCCAAGATCCTGCCGATCGCCCGGTTCGACGACGAGCAGGTCACCACCGCCCTCGACCTGATCTACGACCGGCGCGCCGAGGGCTACGACCCCCTCCAGAAGCTGATGGCCCTCTTCGAGGGCGTCAACACCAAGTCGCTGAAGGCCGGCCGCGCCGAGGAACTCCTCGCGCTGCCCTTGGACGAGCGCCTGCAGCGCCGGATCATCGACGGCGAGAAGAACGGCCTGGACGCCGACCTCGACGAGGCCCTCCAGACCCGCCCCGCCCTCGACATCGTCAACGACACCCTGCTGGAGGGCATGAAGGTCGTCGGCGAGCTGTTCGGCTCCGGCCAGATGCAGCTGCCCTTCGTCCTCCAGTCCGCCGAAGTCATGAAGACCGCGGTGGCCCACCTGGAACCGCACATGGAGAAGAGCGACGACGAGGGCAAGGGCACCATCGTCCTGGCCACCGTCCGCGGCGACGTCCACGACATCGGCAAGAACCTCGTCGACATCATCCTGACCAACAACGGCTACAACGTGGTCAACATCGGCATCAAGCAGCCGGTCTCCGCGATCCTCGAAGCCGCGCAGGAACACAAGGCCGACGTGATCGGCATGTCCGGTCTGCTGGTCAAGTCCACGGTGATCATGAAGGAGAACCTGGAGGAGCTCAACCAGCGCAAGCTGGCAGCCGACTACCCGGTCATCCTCGGCGGCGCCGCCCTCACCCGCGCCTACGTCGAACAAGACCTCCACGAAATCTACGAGGGCGAGGTCCGCTACGCCCGCGACGCCTTCGAGGGCCTGCGCCTCATGGACGCCCTCATCGCCGTCAAGCGCGGAGTCCCCGGCGCCAGCCTCCCCGAACTCAAGCAGCGCCGCGTCGCCAAGCGCGACACTGCGGCCCTCGTCGAGGAGACCGAAGAGCCCGGCGGCCGCTCCGACACCTCCACCGACAACCCCGTCCCCACCCCGCCGTTCTGGGGCACCCGCGTGGTCAAGGGCATCCCGCTCAAGGACTACGCCTCCTGGCTCGACGAAGGCGCCCTCTTCAAGGGTCAGTGGGGCCTCAAGCAGGCGCGCGCCGGCGGAGCCACGTACGAGGAGCTCGTCGAGAGCGAGGGCCGCCCGCGCCTGCGCGGCCTCCTCGACAAGCTGCACACCGAGAACCTCCTCGAAGCCGCCGTCGTCTACGGCTACTTCCCCTGCGTGTCCAAGGGCGAGGACCTGATCATCCTCGACGAAGCCGGCAACGAGCGGACCCGCTTCACCTTCCCGCGCCAGCGCCGCGGCCGCCGCCTGTGCCTCGCCGACTTCTTCCGCCCCGAAGAGTCCGGCGAAACCGACGTCGTCGGCCTCCAGGTCGTCACCGTCGGCTCCAAGATCGGCGAGGCCACGGCCAAGCTGTTCGAGTCCGACTCCTACCGCGACTACCTGGAGCTCCACGGCCTCTCCGTCCAGCTCGCCGAGGCCATGGCCGAGTACTGGCACGCCCGGGTCCGCGCCGAGCTCGGCTTCGGCGGCGAGGACCCCGCCAAGGTCGAGGACATGTTCGACCTGAAGTACCGCGGCGCCCGCTTCTCCCTCGGCTACGGCGCCTGCCCCGACCTGGAGGACCGCGCCAAGATCGCCGACCTCCTCCAGCCCGAGCGCATCGGCGTCCACCTCTCGGAGGAGTTCCAGCTCCACCCCGAGCAGTCCACCGACGCCATCGTCATCCACCACCCCCAAGCGAAGTACTTCAACGCACGCTGAGACGCCTCGACCCACACCGAGACGCACCACCGCGCACGCCGAGACGTAATTCAACGCACATCGAGACGGACCGGCGTACACTAGTCGGTCCCATACAGGCCGGTCACCTGTTCCCCCGGGCACGCCCCCGGAGGTGAGGTGACCGGCCTTCTCGTCCCCAACGGACCCCCCGAAAGGTGCGCGCATGACGAGCACAGTCCCCGCCCCCGTCGCCCGTACGGCAGACGGACACGCCCTGCAGGCGGTGCTGCTCGACATGGACGGCACCCTCGTCGACACCGAGGGCTTCTGGTGGGAGATCGAAGTCGGCGTCTTCGCCGAACTCGGCCACCGCCTCGACGAATCCTGGCGCGACGTCGTCGTCGGCGGCCCCATGACCCGCAGCGCCGGCTTCCTCATCGAATCCACCGGCGCCGACATCGGCCTCGCCGAACTCACCGTCCTGCTCAACGAGCGCTTCGAAGCCCGCATCGCCGACCGCGTACCCCTCATGCCCGGCGCCGAACGCCTCCTGAGCGAACTGGCCCGGCACAACGTCCCCACCGCCCTGGTCTCCGCCTCCCACCGGCGCGTCATCGACCAGGTCCTGCTCACCCTCGGCCGCGACCGCTTCACCATGACCGTCGCCGGCGACGAGGTCACGCGCACCAAGCCGCACCCCGACCCCTACCTCCTCGCCGCCCACACCCTCGGCGCCCACCCCTCCCGCTGCGCCGTCATCGAGGACACCGCCACCGGCGTCGCCGCCGCCGAAGCCGCCGGATGCAGGGTCGTCGCCATCCCCTCCGTAGGCCAGATCGCACCCGCCCCGGGCCGCACCATCGTCGGCTCCCTCGAAGACGTCGACCTGCCCTTCCTGCGCTCCCTCATCACTCCGCTGAACTGACCGCGCACGCTCCGTACCGGGAGATCCGACCCCAGGACCAAGGTCCCGCGGGCGGATCTCCCGCGCACTTCCCCGGAGGCCGAAATTCCATCCCTGCCGGGGGAGTTGTCCCGGGTGACCTTTGTCACCCGCAAAGACCCCTTCGCACCACTGCGCGCCCTCCCGCACCACCCCTTGTGTCCCCATTGATCAGCACCTGACCGAATCTGCGCACCACCCCGCGCACACCGCCCGGTCAACTCCCGCAACAGAGCGACAACACCCCCGCTCCACACGGTTCAAGCCACCCCTCCGCAGGCCACTAATGTCGATACGGGCACTGCGCCGCACCTCAGCCGTCCCGGACACACACCCCTGTTCCGGAACCGCGTGGACCGATCGTCACACCACCGGCCCGATCGTTCCGCCCAGACCGGGCGACCGCCGCGATGCCCTCCACGCCAGCTTTGAACAAGTGCCGGGTCGAGGGAGTACTTCCAGCATGAACCGCAAGACCATGGCGCTGACGGCAGCCGCCGGACTGCTCACCCCCGCGCTGACCGCCTGCGGCAGCACCAGCGGCGCAGGAGCAGGATCCGGAACGATCGTCGTCGGCACCACCGACCGGTTCGAGGCAGCCGACTACGCCCCCGCCCCGCTCGACCCCGCCTACGCCTACGACGCCGGCACCTGGAACATCCTCCGCCAGACCGTCCAGACGCTGATGCACACCCCGCGAGGCGGCGGCCAGCCCGTCCCCGAAGCAGCACACGACTGCCGCTTCACCGACACCGGCAACGAGAGCTACCGCTGCGTCCTGCGCCCCGGCCTCACCTTCGCCGACGGCAGCCCCCTCACCGCGCAGGACGTCAAGTTCTCCATCGAACGCGTCCTCGCCATCAAGGACGAGAACGGCCCCTCCTCGCTGCTCTCCACCGTCGACACCGTCGAGACCAAGGGCGCCGACACCGTCGTCTTCCACCTCAAGACCGCCGACGCCACCTTCCCGCAGAAGCTCTCCACCCCCGCCGCGGGCATCGTCAGCGCCAAGAAGTACGACGCCAAGAAGCTCCGCACCGGCTTCACCGTCGACGGCTCCGGCCCCTACACGATGAAGGCCGAAGTCAAGGACAACCGCCTCGTCCGCGCCGTCTTCACCAAGAACCCGCACTACAAGGGTGATCTGAAACTCCAGAACGACAAGGCCGAACTGCGCGCCTTCGACGACTCCGACGCCATGGGCAAGGCCCTGGAGCGCGGCGCCGTCCACATGGTCTCGCGCACCCTGTCGCCCGCCCAGATCACCGAACTCTCCGCCAAGCCCCCCAAGGGCATCAAGCTCGTCCCCATGCCCGGCCTGGAGATCCGCTACATCGGCTTCAACACCGACGCCCCCGGAGTCAAGGACAAGGCCGTACGCCAGGCCCTCGCCGCAGCCGTCGACCGCAACGCCCTCATCACCAAGGTCTACGGCAAGTCCGCGCAGCCCCTGTACTCACTGGTCCCCACCACCGTGAGCGGCCACGTCAACTCCTTCTTCAACAAGTACGGCGAAGCCAACACCGCCAAGGCCGCCGACCTGCTGAAGGCCGCCGGGATCAAAACCCCCGTCAAGCTCACCCTCAACTACACCAACGACCACTACGGCGACGGCACCGCGGCCGAGTTCGAAGCCCTCAAGGCCCAGCTGAACTCCACCCAGCTCTTCGACATCACCGTCCAGGGCGCCGACTGGGCCGCCTTCAGGCCCGCACAGAAGAAGGGCGACTACGCCGCCTACGGGCTCGGCTGGTTCCCCGACTACCCCGACGCCGACAACTTCCTCGCCCCCTTCCTGGAGCAGGACAACTTCCTCGGCACCCCGTACGCCAACACCACGGTGCGCACCAAGCTCATCCCCGAATCGCGCCGCGCCGTCGACCGGGGCGTCGCCGGACCCGCGATCGCGGAGATGCAGGACATCGTCGCCGAGGACGTACCCGTCCTGCCCCTGTGGCAGGGCAAGCAGTACGTCGCCGCACGCGACGGGATCACCGGAGTGGAGTGGTCGGTCAACGCCATCTCCGACCTCCAGCTGTGGGAACTCGGCCGCGGCGTCAGCGGCTGACACCCCGGCACCAGGCCCGGTGCCCACCCCCCGGGCACCAGAACCAGACGAGCCAGTAAGACTGAGAAGGATGTTCGCGTGAAGACACGGAACCAGTGGTTGGCAGCCCCCCTCGGAGCGGCCACCGCCGCCGCGCTGCTGAGCGGTTGCGGTGCGACGGACGGCTCCAACGCCGGCAGCGGCAAGGGCGTCGTCATGGGCATATCCGACAAGGTGAAGGCCACCGACCCCGCCTCGGGCTACGACCCCGGCTCCTGGCTGCTCTTCAACAACGTCTTCCAGTCCCTGCTCAGCTTCCCCAAGGGCGGCACCAACCCCGAACCCGACGCCGCACAGTCCTGCGGCTTCGAGGGCGGCGAGAGCAAGACCTTCACCTGCACCCTGCGCGGCGGCCTGAAGTTCAGCAACGGCAACAGCCTCACCTCCAAGGACGTCAAGTACTCCTTCGAGCGCACCCTCAAGATCAACGACGAGAACGGCCCCGCCGTCATGCTCGCGTCGATCGGCACCATCGACACCCCCGACGACAAGACCGTCGTCTTCCACCTCAAGGCCCCCGACGCGACCTTCCCCAGCAAGATCGCATCCGGCGCCGGCTCCATCGTCGACCACACCCAGTACCCCGCGGACAAACTCCGAACCGACGGCAAGGCCTTCGGCTCCGGCGTCTACAAGCTGGACTCCATCAACGACAAGAGCGCCTCCTTCTCCGTCAACGACAGCTACAGCGGCAAGGCCAAGCCGAAGAACAGCGGCGTCACGATGAAGTTCTTCAACGAGGACCAGGCCGCCCTCAAGAAGGTCCTCGAAAGCGGAGACGTCGACTTCGCCTTCCGCGGCCTCGCCGCCAAGGACATCGCCGGCCTCGCCACCCAGACCGGCGACCAGAAGGTCGAGGTCGTCCAGGGCGCCGGCGCCGAAGTCGAGCACCTCGTCTTCAACACGGCCGACCCCGTGGCCGGAAAGCTGCCCGTCCGCAAGGCCATCGCCTACCTCGTCGACCGCGAAGCCCTCGTCCGCGAGGTCTACGACGGCACCGCCACCCCGCTCTACTCCATCGTCCCGGCCGGCATCGCCTCCCACACCACCGCCTTCTTCGACCGCTACGGCGGCACCCCCCAGCCCGAGAAGGCCAAGGCAGTCCTCCGCGCAGCCGGCATCAAGGACAAGGTCAAGATCACCCTGTACTCGACGCCCACCCGCTACGGCCCGTCGACCGACCAGGAATTCCAGCTCATCGCCAAGCAGCTCAACGACAGCGGCCTCTTCGAAGCCGACGTCAAGTCCGTCGAGTTCGAGCAGTACGAGAAGGACATCCAGGACGGCAAGTACGGCGTCTACGTCAAGGGCTGGGTCCCCGACTACCCCGACGCCGACAACTTCACGCAGCCCTTCTTCGGCCCCGACAACGTGCTGCACAACAACTACGACAACAAGGAGATCACCGGGACGATCATCCCGTCGACCTCCGCCAAGTCCGACCGCTCCTCCGCCAGCGGCGACTACGCCCGCCTCCAGGACATCGTCGCCGACGAGGTCCCGATCCTCCCGCTCTGGCAGAGCAAGCAGTACGCCGTCACCCGCCAGAACGTGACCGGCCTGCAGTGGTCCCTCGACGCCTCCACCGTCTTCCGCTTCTGGGAGATCAGCAAGGGCTGAGCACCCCCCCGGCACGACGACGGGCCCGCCTCCGCACCAGCGGAAGCGGGCCCGTACCCGTACCTGCGATAAGGCGCCCGAGCAGCCTTCCCGGAGCGACCCGAGCCGCCCGCCCACAGCGACCCGAGCCGCCTACTGACCGGCCCCCGGACGCACCAGACCGCTCTCGTACGCGTACACCGCCGCCTGCACCCGGTCCCGCAGACCCAGCTTCGTCAGCACATGACCCACATGCGTCTTCACCGTCGTCTCGCTCACGAACAGATCCGCCGCGATCTCCGCATTCGACAGCCCCCGGGCCACCAGCTTCAACACCTCGACCTCACGCTCCGTCAACGAAGCGATCATGTCCGGAACGCTGTCCTCACCCGACGGCAGATGCCCCGCGTACTTGTCCAGCAACCGCCGCGTGATGCTCGGCGCCAGCATCGCCTCGCCACCCGCCACCACCCGGATCGCCTGCACCAGCTCCGCCGCCGGCGCATCCTTCAGCAAGAACCCACTGGCCCCCGCCCGCAGCGCCTCCACCACGTACTCGTCCAGATCGAACGTCGTCAGCACCAGCACCTTCGCCGGACCGTCCCGACCCGGACCCGTGATCTGCCGCGTCGCCTCCACCCCGTCCATCCGCGGCATCCGGATGTCCATCAGCACCACATCGGGCTGCAACGCCCGCACCTGATCCAGCGCCTGCAGACCGTCCCCGGCCTCGCCGACCACCGCCAAGTCCTCCTCGGCCTCCAGGATCATCCGGAAACCGGTGCGCAGCAGCGGCTGATCGTCGACCAGCAGTACGCGGATCGCCACGGGGTCTACCTCGCGTTCATCGGATTCGGTCGGACCCCAACGGGGAACCCCGCCCATTCTGCCCTGCCACCAAGATCAGGATTCGCCCCGCCCGGCGGACGGCAACGCCAGCGGATAGACCGGGGGAGTACCACCGAACTCCGGACACACCGCCTGATGATCACACCAGCCGCACAGCTTCGACTGCCGCGGCCGCCAGTCACCCGTCTCCGTCGCCTCCCGGATCGCCTCCCACAGCGCCAGCAGCTTGCGCTCCATCCGCTCCAGATCCTCGATCACCGGGTCGTACGTGATCACGTCCCCACTGCCCAGATACACCAGCTGGAGCCGCCGCGGCACCACCCGCTTCAGCCGCCACACCACCAGCGCGTAGAACTTCATCTGGAACAGCGCACCCTCGGCATACTCCGGCCGCGGCGCCTTCCCCGTCTTGTAGTCGACAATCCGCACCTCACCCGTCGGCGCCACGTCCACCCGGTCGATGATCCCGCGCAGCCGGAGCCCCGACTCCAGCTCCGTCTCCACGAAGAACTCCCGCTCCACCGGCTCCAGCCGCGTCGGGTCCTCCAACGTGAACCACCGGTCCACCAACGCCTCGGCCTCGGTGAGCCAGCGCGCCAGCCCCGCCCCCTCGTCACCCCCCGGGAACAGCTCCAGCAACTCCGGCTTCGACTCCACCAGCCGGTCCCACTGCCCCGGAATCAACGCCTTCGCCCGCGGCGCCGTCCGCTCCGCCGCCGGATGATCGAAAAGCCGCTCCAGCACCGCGTGCACCAACGTCCCCCGCGTCGCCGCCGCACTCGGCTTCTCCGGCAACTTGTCGATCACACGGAACCGGTACAACAACGGACACCGCATGAAATCGCTCGCCCGCGAAGGCGACAGCGACGTAGGCGCCACGGCCACCGCCTGCGCGGCCACCGCCTGCGCGGCCACCGCCTGCGCGGGCACCGAACCGGGTACGGAACCAGGCACGGGAGAGGTCACTGCATCGTCCGGACCGCTGCCGGGGCTCGTCGTCATAGACAAAACCCTACGACCCGCCACCGACAGCACGCGCATACCATCGACGCCGACCCCCCTCGCACTGCATGATCGGAGCATCACACCGCGCAACGGCGCACCCCGACACCACGGGAAAAAGACACCAGAACCACCGGCGCACCACCGCACCGGACAGCAGCGAACGAAGGACAACCGTGGCAGACACCGACGAAACCGGCGAGCGCGCGGGCCGGCGCTCAGGACCGGGCGGCGGACTCCTCATGGGCCGCCCCTTCGGCGTGCCCGTCTACGTCTCGCCCAGCTGGTTCCTCGTCGCCGCCCTCATCACCTGGGTCTTCGGCGACCAGCTCGACCGGATCCTGCCCGACCTCGGCATCCTGCGCTACCTCGTGGCCCTCTTCTTCGCCGTCGCCTTCTACGCCTCGGTCCTCGTCCACGAACTCGCCCACACCATCGCCGCCCTCCGCTTCAAACTCCCCGTACGCCGCATCCAGCTCCAGTTCTTCGGCGGCGTCTCCGAGATCGAGAAGGAATCCGAAACCCCCGGCCGCGAATTCGTCCTCGCCTTCGTCGGCCCCCTCCTCTCCCTCCTCCTCGCCGGCGCCTTCTACCTCGGCATGAAATCCGTCGAACCCGCCAGCGTCCCCGGCGTCCTCCTCGCCGGCCTCATGATCTCCAACCTCCTCGTCGCCGCCTTCAACCTCCTCCCCGGCCTCCCCCTCGACGGCGGCCGCATGCTCCGCGCCGTCATCTGGGGCATCACCGGCAAACCCATGACCGGCACCATCGCCGCCGCCTGGGCCGGCCGCGCCCTCGCCGTCGCCGTCCTCCTCGGCCTGCCCCTCTTGAACTACACCGGGACCCTCGGCAACCCCACCGACGACATCGGCGGCATGGACACCGTCATGGACGCCCTCCTCGCCGCCATCCTCGCCGCCATCATCTGGACCGGCGCCGGCAACAGCCTCCGCGTCGCCCGCCTCCGCGAACACCTCCCGGAACTCCACGCCCGCAAACTCACCCGCCGCGCCATCCCCGTGGAGAACGCCACCCCCCTCTCCGAAGCCCTCCGCCGCGCCAACGAAGCCGGCGCCCGCGCCCTCGTCATCGTCGACGGACTCGGAGACCCCACCGGCATCGTCCGCGAGAGCGCCATCGCCTCCGTCCCCGAACACCGCCGCCCCTGGGTCTCCGCCGGCACCCTCGCCCAAGACCTCACCGACGGCATGAAGGTTTCAGCGGACCTCACCGGCGAAGAACTCCTCGACCACCTCCGCACCACCCCCGCCACCGAATACCTCGTCCTCCAGCCCGACGGCGCCATCTACGGCGTCCTCTCCACCCTCGACGTCGAAAAGGCCTTCGTGAAGGCCATGGCGCGGCCCCAGTCCTGAAGCCAATACACTGGTCACATGTCCGAACCGACCGGTGCCGCCCGCCGACGCGGGCCCTTCGAGGTCGGGGACCAGGTACAGCTCACCGACCCCAAGGGCCGCCACTACACGTTCACGCTCGAAGCCGGGAAGAATTTCCACACCCACAAGGGTTCCTTCCCGCACGACGAGCTGATCGGCTCCCCCGAAGGAAGCGTCGTCCGTACCACGGGCAACGTCGCCTACCTCGCGCTGCGTCCCCTGCTCCCCGACTATGTCCTGTCCATGCCCCGCGGCGCCGCCGTGGTCTACCCCAAGGACGCGGGCCAGATCCTGGCCTTCGCCGACATCTTCCCCGGCGCCCGCGTCGTGGAAGCAGGCGTCGGCTCCGGCTCCCTGAGCAGCTTCCTGCTGCGCGCCATCGGCGACCAGGGCATGCTCCACAGCTACGAGCGCCGCCCCGACTTCGCCGAGATCGCCACGGCCAACGTCGAGCGCTACTTCGGCGGCCCGCACCCCGCGTGGCAGCTGACCGTGGGCGACCTCCAGGACAACCTGTCCGACACGGACGTCGACCGCGTGATCCTCGACATGCTCGCCCCCTGGGAGTGCCTGGAGGCCGTCTCCAAGGCGCTGGTCCCCGGCGGCATCCTCTGCTGCTACGTGGCCACCACCACCCAGCTCTCCCGGACCGTCGAATCCATCCGCGAGTTCGGCTGCTACGCCGAACCGCAGCCCTGGGAATCGATGATCCGCAACTGGCACGTCGAGGGCCTGGCCGTCCGCCCGGACCACCGCATGATCGGCCACACCGGCTTCCTCGTCACCGCCCGGCGCCTCGCCGACGGCGTCGAGCCGCCCATGCGCCGCCGCCGCCCCTCCAAGGGCGCCTACGGCGAGGACTACGAAGGCCCCGGCAGCCAGTCCGCAGCCAAGACCGCGGAGACGGCCGCCACGGCCTCGGTCGAGACCGCCGACAGCGGCGACGCCGCCTGAGCCGCTAGCCGCTGAGGGCCCGAGGACCCGAGGGCCTGAGGACCGCCCCGCCACCCGGCAGGGCGACCCGCACCGACAACACGAAGACGCCGTGCCGCAGTTCCCCCGGACCATCCGGGAACTGCGGCACGGCGTCTTTTCGTTGCCCTACGGGCCGGTCCCGCGCGAGCGCCCCGACCGGTCCGGACCCACCCGTTCCACCCCGATGTGAGGTGTGGCACGATGCTGGCTCCCCGTCACCCTTCGCACAGGAGACACCCCGCGTGCCGCACAGCCCCGCCGAGCCGGCGCCGAGCACACCCGCCCCGGCGCACCACCGGGCCCGGCCCGTCCACTGGCTGGCCACCGCCTCGGCCCTCGCCGCCGTCATAGCCGGCGCGGGAGTCCTGCAACCCGCCCCGGCCACCGGAGCCTCCGCGGACCCGGTACGCACCACGGGCCACGCGAGCCCGGACCAAGGCCAACAGGCCGCCACCGCGGCCGCTCCCGACGCGCACGCCCTCACGTACCCCCTGGACTGCAAGGGCGCCCCGCAAGCCGTCACGGCCACCGCAGAAGGCGACCTCGACGGCGACGGCCGCCCCGAAACCGTGGCGGCCGTCCGCTGCGACACCGGCTCGGGCACCCCGCCGCACGCGATCTACGTCCTCGCCCAGGACCCGGCGAAGACCGCGAGCCCCCGCGTCGTCGCCACACTCCTCGAAGCCGGCCGCAAGCAGACCGCGACCGACCTCACCGTCCGCGACGGCCTCGTCACCGCGAGCCTCCTCGGGTACTCCTCGCCCGAAGTGCCCCGCTACAGCCCCGACACCAAGCAGCTCGCCAAGTGGCGCTGGACCGGCGGAAAATTCCGCCAGGAGCTTACGGACTCGACCCCCACAGGTGTTTGAACCGTCACTCGGCGTCCGGACCAAAAACTTCGACCCTGTCCGAAACCCGCCTTACGTGGATGCAATCCCCGGGACATTCCTTCGCGGAATCCACCACGTCCTGCAGCAGCACCAGCGGAACCGGAGTGGTCGCCCCCGCCTCCACGAGCAACTCGTCGGCAGGGCTCTTCACGTACGCCAGACCATCGATGTCCAGCTCGAACACCTCCGGTGCGTACTGCACACAGATGCCGTCGCCAGTGCAGAGATCCTGGTCGATCCAGACCTCGAGCGGCTCTCCGGCCACGCCGGCGGCACCCCCGTCCTGCCCGGTGGCTGCCTCCTGCTGCACGGTCATATCTCCTGCCGTTCCCTGCTCTGAGTGATCCATCCCGGTCACAACGCGCAGCAAGTCGCACGAGCTCTGACGGGTGTTGAACAGTTCGACCTTACAACCGGCTGCTTTCCGATGTTGATGGGTGGGTATTTCCTTGACGGGAGGGAGTACGCAAGGGTGAAGATCGGACACACCCCTACCGTCTTTGTGATCTAGGGGTTTCAATCACCACCAGCCCAGGTAGGGTCAGAAAGCGTCCAGCTCCCCTTGGAGGAGGTGAGGACCGTGGCAGCCCACGACGACGACATCAACCGCGGCATCCGGCCCGGGCGAGGGTCTGAGGACCCCGCCGGCCAGGTTGCCTATCTCGAGCAGGAAATCGCCGTCCTGCGACGTAAGCTCGCCGACTCTCCGCGACACACGAGGATTCTCGAAGAGCGGATCGTCGAGCTCCAGACAAACCTGGCAGGCGTCTCCGCACAGAACGAGCGGCTGGCGAACACCCTGCGCGAGGCCCGCGACCAGATCGTGGCCCTCAAAGAAGAAGTCGACCGGCTCGCACAGCCGCCGGCCGGCTTCGGAGTCTTCCTGCAGTCGAACGAAGACGGAACCGTCGACATCTTCACCGGCGGCCGAAAGCTCCGAGTGAACGTAAGCCCCAGCGTCGAACCGGAAGACCTCCGGCGCGGCCAGGAGGTCATGCTCAACGAGGCCCTCAACGTGGTCGAGGCCATGGAGTTCGAACGGGCCGGGGACATCGTCACCCTCAAGGAAATCCTTGAGGACGGCGAGCGCGCCCTGGTGGTCGGGCACACCGACGAGGAAAGGGTGGTGAGGCTCGCCGAGCCGCTCCTGGACGTCACCATCCGCCCCGGCGACTCCCTGCTGCTCGAACCCCGCTCCGGCTACGTCTACGAGATCGTCCCCAAGAGCGAGGTCGAAGACCTCGTCCTCGAAGAGGTCCCGGACATCGACTACGACAAGATCGGCGGCCTGGGCGACCAGATCGAACTGATCCGCGACGCAGTCGAGCTCCCCTACCTCTACCCCGACCTCTTCAAGGAACACGAACTGCGGCCCCCCAAGGGCATCCTGCTCTACGGCCCCCCCGGCTGTGGCAAGACGCTCATCGCCAAGGCCGTGGCCAACTCCCTTGCCAAGAAGGTCGCCGAAGTCACCGGCCAGCCCACCGGGAAGTCCTACTTCCTGAACATCAAGGGCCCCGAACTCCTCAACAAGTACGTCGGCGAGACCGAGCGGCACATCCGCCTCGTCTTCCAGCGTGCGAGGGAGAAGGCGAGCGAGGGCACCCCCGTCATCGTCTTCTTCGACGAGATGGAATCCCTCTTCCGCACCCGCGGATCCGGAGTCAGCTCGGACGTGGAGAACACCATCGTCCCCCAGCTGCTCGCCGAGATCGACGGCGTGGAAGGCCTGGAGAACGTCATCGTCATCGGCGCCTCCAACCGCGAGGACATGATCGACCCGGCCATCCTGCGCCCCGGCCGGCTCGACGTGAAGATCAAGATCGAGCGCCCCGGCGCCGAGGCCGCCAAGGACATCTTCGCGAAGTACCTCAAGGCCACCCTGCCCCTGCACACCGACGACCTCGGCGAGCACCAGGGATCCACCGCCGAAACCGTCCACAGCATGATCCAGACCGTGGTCGAGCAGATGTACGCCGAAACCGAGGAGAACCGCTTCCTCGAGGTCACGTACGCCAACGGCGACAAGGAAGTCCTCTACTTCAAGGACTTCAACTCGGGCGCGATGATCCAGAACATCGTGGACCGTGCGAAGAAGATGGCCATCAAGGCCTTCCTCGAGCACAACCAGAAGGGCCTTCGCGTCGCCCATCTCCTCCAGGCTTGCGTGGACGAGTTCAAGGAGAACGAAGACCTGCCCAACACCACCAACCCCGACGACTGGGCCCGAATCTCCGGAAAGAAGGGCGAGCGGATCGTATTCATCCGCACCCTCGTCACCGGAAAGCAAGGCGCGGACACCGGACGCTCCATCGACACGGTGGCCAACACCGGTCAGTACCTCTGACAAAGCGGGCCGGCTGCGGGCGCCCGGCAAGGGCACCCGCAGCCGACTGCTTTACCAAACGCTCTTTTCAGCCGGTGACAGGGCAAAGTCAATGACTGAAATGATCTCCCCACCAGCGCGGAGTGGTTCTAGGCTCTTCCATACCGCAGGTCGCGCAGTGCGGGGACGGGCACCGCACATGACGCACCGGAGCACCAGCGGTACTTGAGCGCCGCTCCCGAACGGGAGCGCCGCCGGGCAAGGAGGGCCGCATGACCGTACGGCGAGTAATGGGGATCGAGACGGAGTACGGGATCTCCGTCCCGGGGCACCCGAACGCCAATGCCATGCTCACCTCGTCCCAGATCGTCAACGCCTACGCGGCGGCGATGCACCGGGCGCGACGCGCCCGCTGGGACTTCGAGGAAGAGAACCCGCTGCGGGACGCCCGCGGCTTCGACCTCGCCCGCGAGGCCGCCGACAACAGCCAGCTCACCGACGAGGACATCGGCCTCGCCAACGTCATCCTCACCAACGGCGCACGCCTCTACGTCGACCACGCACACCCCGAATACAGCTCCCCGGAGATCACCAACCCGCTCGACGCCGTCCTCTGGGACAAGGCCGGCGAGCGGATCATGGCCGAAGCAGCCGTCAGGGCCGCCCAGCTCCCCGGGGCCCAGCCCATCCACCTCTACAAGAACAACACCGACAACAAGGGCGCCTCCTACGGCACGCACGAGAACTACCTGATGAAGCGGGAAACCCCCTTCTCGGACATCGTGCGCCACCTCACCCCCTTCTTCGTCTCCCGCCTCGTCTTCACCGGTGCCGGCCGCGTGGGCATCGGCCAGGACGGCCGCGAACACGGCTTCCAGATCAGCCAGCGCGCCGACTACTTCGAAGTCGAGGTCGGCCTCGAGACCACCCTCAAGCGCCCCATCATCAACACCCGGGACGAACCGCACTCCGACGCCGAGAAGTACCGCCGGCTCCACGTGATCATCGGAGACGCCAACCTCTCCGAGATCTCCACCTACCTCAAGCTCGGCACCACCGCGCTCGTCCTGTCCATGATCGAAGACGGCTACATCAACGTCGACCTCGCCGTGGACCAGCCCGTACGCACCCTCCACCAGGTCTCCCACGACCCCGACCTCCAGCACCTCATCACGCTGCGCAGCGGGCGGACGCTGACCGCCGTACAGCTTCAGATGGAGTACTACGAGCTGGCCAGGAAGTACGTGGAGGAGCGTTTCGGCTCCGACGCGGACGAGCAGACCAAGGATGTGCTGGCCCGCTGGGAGGACGTGCTGGGCCGGCTGGAAACCGACCCGATGAGCCTGTCGGGGGAGCTCGACTGGATCGCCAAGCGGGAGATCCTCGAGGGCTACCGCCGCCGGGACGGCCTCGGCTGGGACGCGGCCCGCCTGCACCTGGTGGACCTCCAGTACGCGGACGTACGGCCCGAGAAGGGGCTGTACAACCGCCTGGTGGCCCGCGGCAAGATGAAGCGGCTGCTGGAGGAGCCGGCGGTGGAGCGGGCGCAGAGCAAGCCGCCGGAGGACACCCGGGCGTACTTCCGGGGGCGGTGCCTGGAGCAGTACGCGGACGATGTGGCGGCGGCCTCGTGGGACTCGGTGATCTTCGATCTGCCGGGCCACGACTCCCTCCAGCGCGTCCCGACCCTGGAACCCCTGCGGGGCACCCGGGCCCATGTGAAGGAGCTCCTGGACCGCTGTCGCACGGCGGAGGACCTGGTCCGGGTGCTGTCGGGGCGGTAGGCCCTTTCCGGCCCCCCGGGCGGGGGCTGAAAGGCCTCCGGCCCGGGAATCATGAAGACACCCGGACGTTATGAAAGTACCGGGACGGATGTCGGGCCCTCCTTGTAGGGTCCGACGTAGAGTCTGATCTTGAGGGATCCCGAATTCGCGGGGTCTTTCACGTGAGCGTGCGAACCGAGCGGGGTGAGCTAGACATGGCGACCAAGGACACCGGCGGCGGACAGCAGAAGGCGCAGCGCTCGACCGAGGAGGTCGAGGAGGCCGCGGTCGAAGAATCGACCGACCTCAAGGAGCGACAGGAAAAGCTCTCCGACGACGTCGACTCCGTACTTGACGAGATTGACGATGTCTTGGAGGAGAATGCCGAGGATTTCGTGCGCTCCTTCGTTCAAAAAGGTGGGCAGTAAGGCCATTTGACCTTCGAATCGAAGGTGAAGGGTGGGGTGGGTGCTCGGAGGGTCGGATGCGAAGCGTTGTACGCGGTGCGGCGAGGAACGGCCGCGTACAGCCTTCGCAATCAAGCGGTCGAACCTGGATGGCCTGCAACGTGAATGCCGCGATTGCATGGCCCACTATCACCGTGACCGCCAGATTGCCCAAGGCCGGAAGGTTCGGCCCCGGGTAGAAGTGCCGGAAGGGCACAAGGTTTGCCTTCGCTGCGGCGAGGTCAAGCCCCATTCGGAATGGCATCGGAATGCGACGGCTCCGGACGGCCTGTCGACGCGATGCAAGGTGTGTCGCGCGGCTGAGGGTCGAGCGGGTCATCTGAAGCGCGCGTACGGCATGACTGAAGCCGATCGAGACGAGATGATCGCGGCGCAAGGTGGCGTCTGCTGTATCTGCCTAAAGGCCCCGGCCGTACATGTGGATCACTGCCACGCGACGGGTAAGGTCCGAGGCGTACTGTGCTTCAACTGCAATACGGCCATCGGCAAGTTGGGTGACGATCCCGACGCTGCTCGTCGGGTCGTCTCATACTTGGAGGGACACGCGTGGAAGCCAACAATCGTGGCACAGGGCGTCTACCGGCAGCCTTCCTGACGCCGGGGTCGTCGTCCTTCATGGACTTCTTGGGCGCGCACCAGCCCGAGATGCTCCCGGGCAACCGGAAGCTGCCCGACGGGGTCATCGAGGCGCCGCACGGGACGACCATCGTGGCTGCCACCTTCCCCGGCGGGGTGGTCCTCGCCGGTGACCGGCGGGCGACCATGGGGAACATGATCGCGCAGCGGGACATCGAGAAGGTGTTCCCGGCGGACGAGTACTCCGCCGTCGGCATCGCCGGCACCGCCGGTCTGGCCGTGGAGATGGTGAAGCTGTTCCAGCTGGAGCTGGAGCACTTCGAGAAGGTGGAGGGGGCGACCCTCTCCCTCGAAGGCAAGGCGAACCGGCTCTCCACCATGATCCGGAGCAACCTCGGGATGGCGATGCAGGGGCTGGCCGTCGTGCCGCTCTTCGCGGGGTACGACGAGGCCAAGGAGAAGGGCCGGATCTTCTCGTACGACGTGACCGGCGGCCGCTCGGAGGAGCACGGCTTCGCCGCCACCGGTTCGGGCTCGATCTTCGCCCGGGGATCGATGAAGAAGCTGTACCACTCGAAGCTGACGGAGGAGGAGGCCACGACGCTCGTCGTGCAGGCGTTGTACGACGCTGCCGACGACGACTCGGCCACCGGCGGTCCGGACCTCTACCGCCACATCTACCCCATCGTCACCGTCATGACCGACGAGGGATTCCGCAGGCTGACCGACGAGGAGTCCTCGGAGCTGGCCCGCAAGATCACGAACCGTCGGCTGGAGCAGCCCGACGGTCCGCGCGCCGCTCTGCTGTGACCAGCCCGCTCTGACCTCCTCGTCGTCCAGAAGAAAGGGACGGAAAGCCGGTGTCGACTCCGTTCTATGTGTCACCCCAGCAGGCCATGGCCGACCGGGCGGAATACGCCCGCAAGGGCATCGCCCGCGGTCGCAGCCTTGTTGTGATCCAGTACGCCGACGGCATCGTGTTCGTCGGTGAGAACCCGTCCCGTGCGCTGCACAAGTTCAGCGAGATCTACGACCGGATCGGCTTCGCGGCCGCCGGCAAGTACAACGAGTACGAGAACCTGCGGATCGGCGGTGTGCGGTACGCGGATCTGCGCGGATACACCTACGACCGTGACGATGTGACGGCCCGTGGGCTGGCGAACGTCTACGCGCAGACGCTCGGCACGATCTTCTCGAGTGCGGGGGAGAAGCCGTACGAGGTGGAGTTGGTCGTCGCCGAGGTCGGGGCGACCGCTGCCGGTGACCAGATCTACCGGCTGCCGCACGACGGTTCGATCGTCGACGAGCACGGTTCGGTGGCGGTCGGCGGCAACGCCGAGCAGATCAGTACCTACCTCGACCAGCGGCACCAGGACGGGATGACCCTGTCCGAGGCGCTGAAGCTGGCGGTGCAGGCGCTGTCGAGCCAGGCGAACGGGACCGACAAGTCGATTCCGGCGGAGCGGCTGGAGGTGGCGGTGCTGGACCGTACGCGGGCTCAGCAGCGCAAGTTCAAGCGGATCCGTGGCCGGCAGCTGTCGCGGCTGCTGGAGGCGGACGTTCCGGCGGCCGCTCAGGCGGATGCCGTGTCGAACGACGAGGCTCCCGAAGAGGAAGCCGAGTAGAGCAAGTCCGCTGTGCGGTGTGAGCGCCCCTGGCCTTCGGGTCGGGGGCGCTTTCGCGTGTCCGGGGTCAGGAGGTGGGCGCCGGGCCCGTGGAGTCGCGGACGACGAGGTGGACGGGGATGTCGACCGGGGGCAGGAGGTTGCCTGGGCTGCCTTCGAGGACGGCGAGGAGGGCGGTCATGCCCTGTTCGCCGACGCGTTCGGCGGGGAGGTGGACGGTGGTGAGTTCCGGTTCGACGGCGGTGGCGAGGGCGAGGTCGTCGAAGCCGGTGACGGAGAGGTCTTCGGGGATGCGCAGGCCGAGGCGGCGGGCGGCTTTGCAGGCGCCGGCGGCGAGGATGTCGTCGTCGCAGACGACGGCGGTGGGGCGGCGGTCCGCGGGGGTGTCCAGGGCGGCTTCCATGGCCGTACGGGCGGCTTCCACGCTGAGGTCGGCCCGTACGGTGCGGAGCTCGGTGCCGGGCGGCAGGAGGGCGGCCAGGGCGTTCGCGCGGACGTCGAAGGTCCAGGAGTCGATGGCCGAGGCGAGGTGGAGGAAGCGGTGGTGGCCGTGGGTGAGGAGGTGTTCGGCGGTTTGGCGCATGCCGTCGGCGATGGCGAGGTTGACGTGGGCGTCGGCGGTGTCGGCGGTGGGGTCGCTGTCGAGCATGACGAGGGGGAGGGTGTCGCCGCCGAGGGCGTGGAGGGCGTCGGCGGCCATGGAGGAGGCGATGACTCCGTCGAGGGCGGCGCGGGCGGAGGCGAAGGGGTCGCGGGCGGGGCCGGTGCCGTCGGGGGAGGGGTAGAGGACGACGCCGAAGCCGTGTTCGGCGGCGATGCGGGCGGCGCCGGTGTAGACGCGGGCGAAGAATTCGTTGGTGAGGGCGGGGACGACGAGGAGGGCGGTGCGGGTGGAGCCGAGGCGGAGGTTGCGGGCGGCGAGGTTGGGGCGGTAGCCGAGTTCGGTGGCGGTGTGGCGGACGTGGTCGGCGGTGCGTTCTGAGACGCGGCCGCGCCATTTGTCGCCGAGGACGAGGGAGACGGTGGCCTGGGAGACTCCGGCGGCGGTGGCCACGTCGCGGCTGGTGGGTCTCGTCACACGGTGCTCCTGTAGTGCGAGGTCACGGGGGGTGTGGGTGTCGGTTGGGTGGACCGTCCGACTGTGGTCATGGTACGTATGACCGGTCACGTTATACGTATTACTTGGTACTCCCGGCTGGTTCCGGGCAGAAGGGGGCGGACATGGCCGCGGGTTACGCGGAGCTGCTCAGGACCCGGCATGCCGCGAGGCTGCTGGTGGGCACGCTCATAGGCCGGCTGCCGAACGGGACGGGGCCGATCGCGATCGTGCTGTTCACCCGGGCGGAGGGTGGCAGCTACAGCCTGGCGGGTGCGCTCGCGGCCGCGTACGGGGTGTCGAACGCGGTGGGGCAGCCGTTGCTGGGGCGGGCGGTGGACCTGTTCGGGCAGCCGCGGGTGCAGCTGCCGGCGGCGGTGGTGTCGGCGCTGGGCATGGTGTGGCTGGCGCTGGCCGGTACCGGGTCGGTGGCGGTTGCGTATGCGGCGGTGGTGATCGCGGGGCTCTTCACGCCTCCGCTGGAGGGCGGGCTGCGGGCGCTGTGGCCGAGTGTGCTGGGCGGCAAGGAGGAGCGGGTCCACGCGGCGTACGCGATGGACGCGGTGGCCCAGGAGGTCATGTTCACGGTGGGGCCGCTGCTGGTGACCTTGTGCGTGGCGCTGTGGGATCCGGCGGCGGCGCTGCTGGTGATCAACGGGATCGGGGTGCTGGGGGCGCTGTCGGTCGTGGTGTCGGAGCCTTCGCGTACGTGGCGTTCGGAGCCGCGGGAGGCGCACTGGCTGGGGGCGTTGCGCTCGCCGGGTCTGCTGGCGTTGCTGGGGGCGTTCTTCTTCGTGGGGACGGCGCTGGGGTCGATCACGGTGGCGGGTGTGGCGTACGCGGACGAGCACGGTGGTCAGGCGGTGTACGGCTGGCTGATGGCGGCGCTGGGTCTGGGTGCGCTGTTCGGTGGTGTGCTGTACGGGGCGCGGCAGTGGGCGGGTGCGCCGGAGCGGCGGCTGCGTTTGCTGGTGGCGTTGCTGGCGGTGTGTTACCTGCCGTTGATGCTGGTGCCGGGTGTGGTGGCGATGACGGGGTTCGCGGCGTTGGCGGGGGTGTTCCTGGCGCCGGCTCTGGCGTGTGCGTTCATCGTGGTGGACCGGCATGCTCCGGTGGGCACGGTGACGGAGGCGTTCTCGTGGCTGGTGACGTTCTTCGGGGTGGGTGCGGCGATCGGTACGGCTGCGGCGGGTCCTTCGGTGGAGGCGGGGGGTACGGCGGCGGGGTTCGCGGTGGCGAGCGTGGCGGGGGCCGCGGCGTTGCTGGTGCTGACGGTGACTCAGCGGGTGCTGGCGCGTCCGGGTGCGAGCCGTGCGGTGGCGGGGTCGGTGGCGGGGTCCGTGCCGGGTGAGGCGGCGGGGTCCGCGGCGGGTGCGGCGGGGCCGTTGGAGGGCTCTGCGGAGGCGTCGGTGACGGGGTCTTAGGCGGGCCTGCGTGCGGGTGGGGGGCGGGTGAGGGGCGGCCGGCGGGCGGTCGGTGGGGTGGTCTCTCGGGAAAATGATCGAAACGGCGCCTGCGAACTCGGTTTCAGAACAGAGCAGAAGGCGTAATGTTCAGTCATGGACCGCCGCATTTTCGGGCTGGAGAACGAGTACGGCGTCACGTGCACGTTCAGGGGACAGCGCCGACTGTCTCCTGACGAAGTGGCGCGCTACCTCTTCCGCCGTGTTGTGTCATGGGGCCGCAGTAGCAATGTCTTCCTGCGGAACGGCGCCCGCCTCTACCTCGACGTGGGTTCGCATCCGGAGTATGCAACTCCCGAATGCGACAACCTGATCGAACTGGTCACCCACGACAAGGCCGGCGAGCGCATTCTCGAAGGCCTGCTCGTCGACGCCGAACGCCGCCTGCACGAGGAGGGAATCGCGGGCGACGTCTATCTGTTCAAGAACAACACCGACTCGGCGGGAAACTCGTACGGCTGCCATGAGAACTACCTGGTGGCCCGGCACGGGGAATTCTCCCGGCTGGCGGACATTCTGATCCCGTTCCTCGTCACGCGGCAGCTGATCTGCGGTGCGGGCAAGGTGCTGCAGACGCCTCGGGGTGCGGTCTACTGCGTGAGTCAGCGGGCCGAGCACATCTGGGAGGGTGTCAGTTCGGCGACGACCCGTTCGCGGCCGATCATCAACACCCGGGACGAGCCGCACGCGGACGCGGAGCGTTACCGGCGTCTGCACGTGATCGTGGGCGACTCGAACATGTCCGAGACGACCATGCTGCTGAAGGTCGGGGCGACCGATCTGGTGCTGCGCATGATCGAGGCGGGCACGGTGATGCGGGACCTGACGCTGGAGAACCCGATCCGGGCGATCCGGGAGGTCAGTCACGACATCACGGGTCAGCGCAAGGTGCGGCTCGCGAGTGGTCGGGAGGCTTCCGCGCTGGAGATCCAGCGGGAGTACTACGACAAGGCGGTGGACTTCGCGGAGCGCCGGGGCATCCGTGAGGGTGTCGTGGACCAGGTGCTGGAGCTGTGGGGCCGGACGCTGGACGCGATCGAGGCGGAGGATCTGGACCGGATCGGGACCGAGATCGACTGGGTGATGAAGTACCAGCTGATCGAGCGGTACCGGGCGAAGCACAACATGACGATGTCGAATCCGCGGGTGGCTCAGATAGACCTCGCGTATCACGACATCCACCGCAGGCGCGGGCTGTACTACCTGCTGGAGCGCAAGGGGCAGGCGGCGCGGATCTGCAACGACCTCAAGATCTTCGAGGGCAAGTCGGTGCCTCCGCAGACGACGAGGGCGCGGTTGCGGGGTGATTTCATCCGTCGTGCGCAGGAGCAGCGGCGGGACTTCACGGTCGACTGGGTGCATCTGAAGCTGAACGACCAGGCGCAGCGCACGGTGCTGTGCAAGGACCCGTTCCGGTCGGTGGACGACCGGGTGGAGAAGCTGATCGCGGGGATGTAGGGCGGTGCTTGGCGCCGTGTGACATCGCACTGATCTTGGCCAGGGCCTCGTACGGATCTCGTACGGGGCCCTGTCCACGCCTTAGAGTGGCGACGACCTATGTGCCGTCTGAGATCTGAGGAACACGTGCGCCGACTTGCCGGCCTGCTTGTCGTACCCCTTCTGCTGCTGTCGACAGCGGCCTGTGGCGACAGCGGCTCCGACTCCGCCGAGATGAAGAACGGGGCGCCCGCGATCACGAAGGGTGCCAAGTTCGGTGAGACCCCCACCCTGGCGAAGGGGGCGGGTACCCCGCCGAAGGAACTGAAGGTGGTGACCATCAGCGAGGGTGACGGCCCGGCGCTGAAGAAGGGCGACATCGCCCAGGTCAACTACCTGGGCCAGGTCTGGGACGGCAAGGAGCCGTTCGACCAGAGCTTCGGCAAGGGCAAGCCGTTCGACGTGACCATCGGCGCCGGCCAGGTCATCAAGGGCTGGGACCAGGGCCTCGAGGGCAAGAAGGTCGGCAGCCGGCTGGAGCTCGTGATTCCGCCGGACCTCGGTTACGGCGAGCAGGGCTCGGGCGAGAAGATCAAGGCGAACGCCACGCTGGTCTTCGTCGTGGACATCGTCAAGGCCACCTCCGTTCCGGTTTCCGCCACGGGCAAGGAGGTCCCGCAGACGGACGCCGCCCTGCCGAAGGTCGGTACGAACACGGACGGCAAGGAGGTCTCCGTGACCGTCCCGAAGGACGGTGCGGCGCCGACGAAGCTCGTGTCGAACTACGTCCTGGAGGGCGACGGCGCGGTCGTGAAGGACACCGACAGCGTGGTGGTCAAGTTCCACGGCAAGACGTGGAAGGACGACAAGACCTTCGAGAGCACCTACACCTCCGACCAGTCGGTGACGTGGCCGCTGGCGGAGCTGTCGGTCAAGGGTCTGAAGGACGGGATCGTCGGCAAGAAGGCCGGCAGCCGCATCCTGCTGGTCATCCCGCCGGACCAGGGCTTCGGTGACAAGGAGCAGGGCACCATCCCGGCCAACTCGACGCTGGTGTTCAGCCTCGACATCCTGGCCGTGGTGTAAGACTGTCCGGGTTGTACCCCCCTGTTCGTAAGTTTTTGAGGAGCAGTTCCGTGAGCGACAAGCTCGAGAAGCCCGAGATCGACTTCCCCGATTTCCCGGTCCCGGCGGACCTCGTGATCGAGGACATCTGGGAGGGCGAGGGCGCCGAGGCCAAGGCCGGTTCCCGGGTCTCCGTTCACTACGTGGGCGTGGCCTACTCGACCGGTGAAGAGTTCGACGCCTCCTGGGGCCGCGGCGCGCCGCTGCAGTTCCAGCTCGGTGTCGGCCAGGTCATCTCCGGCTGGGACACCGGCATCCAGGGCATGAAGGTCGGCGGCCGTCGCAAGCTGGTCATCCCGGCCCACCTCGCCTACGGCGACCGTGGCGCCGGTGGCGCGATCAAGCCGGGCGAGACGCTGATCTTCGTGTGCGACCTGATGGGCGCCTGATCGGTTCCCGGCGATGTGACGCTGTGATGTGACGCCGTGAGGCGTGCGGGGCCCCTGTCGTGAAGGCAGGGGCCCTCGCTTTTGCCCAGGACCGTCGGGGCGGTACGGTCAGCGGTCACGAGGGTGTACCGGGGACACGACTCGAAGGTCTGGAAGGGCGGATGGGCGTCGATGGCGATTGCCAAGGCCGAGCGGCTGATGAATCTGGCGCTGTGTCTGCTGGGGACGCGTCGGCCGCTCAGCAAGCGGGAACTGCGCGGTTCCATCGAGGCCTACATGGAAGCCGGGAACGACGAGTCCTTCAACCGCATGTTCGAGCGGGACAAGGATGATCTGCGGGAGCTCGGGCTGGTCATCGAGACCGTCGAGAACCTGGACGGCGACACCGGCTATCTGGCCCGCCGCGATTCCAACCGGCTGCCGCCCGTGGCGCTGGACGCCGAGGAGGCCGCGGCCCTGGGGCTCGCCGCCAAGGTCTGGCAGCAGGCGCGGCTCGCCGGGGCGGCCAGTGGCGCCCTGCAGAAGCTGCGCGCCGGCGGCATGCCGGAGGCCTCGGATCCGTACGAGGGCCAGCACAGTGCCATCGAGCCGCGGATCCCGGTGCACGAGGCGGCCTTCGAGCCGCTGATGCTGGCCTGCCGCGATCGGCGTCCGGTGGTCTTCGACTACCGAAAGTCCACCGCGGCCCGTCCCGAGACCCGGCAGGTGGAGCCGTGGGCCCTGGAGTGCTGGCGCGGCCACTGGTACCTGGCGGGCTTCGACCGCGACCGCGGGGCGGAGCGCGTGTTCCGGCTCTCCCGGATCACGGGCAAGGTCCGCTCGCGGGCGGCCAAGTACACCGCCGAGGTCCCGGACGTGGTGACCGTACGGGAGACCGTGGCGCGCTGGGCCGGGGAGAGCGCGGAGCGTTCCGCGCTGATCCGGCTGCGGGCGGGGGCGGGTTATCCGCTGCGGTCCAAGGCCACGGCGGTGCGCGAGGGGGCCGGCGGCGAGGGCTGGGACGAGCTGGAGATCCCGTACGGGCACGGGCTGGACGCCTGGCTGGTGGAGTTCGGCCCCGATGTCGTGGTGCTGGAGCCGGCCGATCTGCGGGCCGACGTGGTGGACCGGCTGCGGGCCGTGGCCAAGGGCTGATCCGGCCGCGCGGGACCCGTGCGGGAGCCGCGCGGGAGCGGGTGGACCGGGCAAGAACATCGAGCAACGCCCTGAGGGGGAGACGTACCAGCATGGCTGCCAACGCCATCGACCAGACGCGCCGGATGCTGTCCCTGGTGACCTACCTGCGCGAGCGCCCGGGTGCGCACATCGCGGACGTGGCCCGGGCCTTCGGGATCACCGAGGACGAGCTGATCTCGGACCTCGACGTGCTGCCCATGTGCGGGACCAGTTTCCGGGGCGGTGACCTGCTCGACATCGACACCGACGGGGAGCGCATCTGGTGGCGCAACCCCGATGCCTCGGGGGAGTCCACCGCCGAGCCGCTGCGGCTGGCCGCCGACGAGGCGACGGCGCTGCTGGTGGCCGCCAGAGCGGTGGCGACGCTGCCCGGGCTGCGCGAGGGGGACCGCCAGGCGCTGCTGCGGGCCACCGCCAAGCTGGAGGCGGCCGCGGGGGAGGTGGCCGGGGCCAGTTCCCGGCTGTCGGTGACCTTCGAGTCCGAGGGCGGGGTCTTCGCCGATGTGGACCGGGCCATCGCCGAGCAGCGCCGGCTGTGGCTGCGCTACTACTCGCCCGCGCGCGACGAGCTCACCGAACGCAAGGTCGACCCGATCCGGCTGTTCGCCGTGGGGCACACCTACATGGAGGGGTGGTGCCACCTCTCCGAGGCCCGGCGGACCTTCCGGCTGGACCGGGTGGCCGAGATCCGGTTGCTCGACGAGCGGTCGGACCCGCCCGCCATCGAGCCCCGTGATCTGTCCGAGGGGCTGGTCCAGCCGGCCGCCGAGGACCCGGAGGTCGTGGTGGAGGTCGGTCCCGGCGGGCGCTGGGTGGCCGAGTACTACCCGCACGACAGTGCCGAGGAGCTGCCCGAGGGCGGCCTGCGGATCACCTTGCGCACCCCTGACCCGGGCTCGCTGCGGCGTCTGGCGCTGCGGCTGGGCCGCGAGGGGCGGATCGTGGCCCCCGTGGAGCTGGCGGACAGTGCCCGCCGGGCGGCGCGGGAGGCGCTCGCCGCGTACGAGGGCGGCGCGGCCGTGGACGTGGCTGCCGGGAGCGGCACCGGCGGGGAACGGGGCTGAGGGGCCGAGGGGGGATCCGCGCGATGTCGGTCGCGTTCAAGGCGTCCTGTCCCGACTGCCGGGCCCGCTTCGAGCTGGATGCGGGAGCCCTGCGGCTGGCCATCGGCGGCAGCCGGCGTACGACCTTCTACTCCTTCACCTGTCCCGAGTGCGGGGCTCCGGTCCGCAAGCCGGCCGGTGAGCGCATCGTGGAACTGCTGACCGGTGGCGGCGTGAGCACCCTGCGCAGCGTGTGAGCCGCGCGGTGGCCTAGGCTCGTCGCATGCTGTGGCCGATGTTCGCAATCGCTCTGGGTTTCCTCGGGCTCGCCGTCCTCGGGGTGCTCGCCGTGCGGGTCTTCGTGGAGGTGCGCAGGCTGTCCGTCCAGGTCGCGGACGCCGGGCGGCGGATTTCGGAGGCCTCCGCCGACCTGGAGCGGGCCGCGACGGGCCTGGCCAGGGCCGGGCGCTCCGTGCGGCCATAGCCATCGTCGGGCAACCGTCGTACTGTCTGACCACGCAAGCGGTGATGCCCCGGGGCATTGCCCGGCGTTAACCCCCGGGGGTTACGATCCTTGTCAGAACGGCTTACCGATCTCGGTCGGGCCGTCTTGACTACCACAACCAGCCGTTTCGGTGAGAAGGAAGACACACATGATCGGCAACCTGAAGCCCCTCGAGATCCTCCTGATCGTCGCCGTGATCTTCCTGCTGTTCGGTGCCAAGAAGCTTCCCGACATGGCCCGCTCGCTCGGCAAGTCCGCCCGCATCCTCAAGAGCGAGGCGAAGGCGATGAAGAAGGAGGGGGAGGCGGAGGACGCCGCCACCGCCGCTTCCGTCGCCGACCCGGCCCCCCAGCAGCAGGCCACGGCCCCGCGCACGATCCAGGCGTCGCCCGGCGACGTCACCAGCGCCCGCCCCGTGAACGAGCCCAACCACACCACGCAGGGCTGACCGCGGCCGGCTCGCCGGTCGCGCTCGTACCAGTCAACTGCAACGAGACAAGGGACGTGGGTTGCTCAAGTCTGCCCGCAAGCAGGAGAAGCAGGACCAGAAGGCAAAGGACGCCGAAGGGCGGATGCCTCTCGTCGAGCACCTGCGTGAGCTGAGAAACCGGCTGCTGAAGGCCGTCCTTGCGATCCTCGTGATCACGATCGTGGCCGCGTTCTTCTACAAGGACCTCATCGACTTCATGATGAAGCCGATCCTGGACTCCGTCGGCTGCACCAACGGCGTGGTCACGCAGCGCAACGGGAAGGCCTGCGCCGCGATGACGGTGAACGGCCTCATCGCGCCGTTCTCCATCGCCCTGAAGGTCTCGCTCACCGCGGGTCTCGTGCTCTCCGCGCCGGTGTGGCTGTACCAGCTGTGGGCCTTCGTGGCCCCGGGCCTGCACAACCACGAGAAGAAGTACGCCGTGGCCTTCGTGGGGGTCGGCGCACCGCTGTTCGGCGCCGGTGCGGTCCTGGCGTACAAGGTCCTGCCGCAGACCGCGGTGATCCTGCTGGAGTTCACCCCCGAGAACGCGAGCAACCTGCTGCCGGTCGACGACTACCTCGACCTGATCACGCGCATGGTCGTGGTCTTCGGCCTGGCCTTCGAGCTGCCGCTGCTGCTGATCCTGCTCAACGTCACCGGGGTGCTGACCGCGAAGCGGCTGGCGAGCTGGTGGCGGGCCATGGTGCTGGGCATCACGGTCTTCGCGGCGTTCGCGACGCCCACCGGTGACCCGCTGACGATGCTGGCGCTGGCCGCGCCGATCGTCGCCCTCTACTTCATCGCCCTCCTGGTCTGTTACCTCAACGACCGCCGGCGGGCGCGGAACAACCCCGACGCGGGTCTCGACGACGACGAGGCCTCCGAGGTGGACCTGACCCCGGCGGCGGTGGGCGCGGTCGAGCCCGTGGCGGCTCCGGGTGCCCTGCCCGAGCAGGCCGACGGCGGACGCCAGCGGATCAACGGCTACGACGACGCCACCTGATCGACGCGGGTCCGCATGGGCGGGTACATTCCCGCGGGTGAGTGCTGAGATCACCCTCTTCGTCAATCCCACCGCAGGAAGCGGCCGGGCCGCGCACGCAGCGCAGCCGGCCGCTTCCGCGCTTCGTGAGGCCGGCTTCTCGGTGCGGACCGTCGTCGGAGGCGACGCCCCCGACGCCCTGGCGCGGCTGCGCACCGCGGTGCGCGAGGGCACCGGAGCGGTGATCGCGGTCGGCGGGGACGGGATGGTCTCCCTCGCGCTCCAGGCGCTCGCGGGCACGCTGGTGCCGCTCGGGGTGGTCGCGGTGGGCACCGGGAACGATTTCGCGCGCGCGATGGGACTGCCCGTACGGGAACCCGCGCGGGCGGGCCGGCTGGCCGCCGAGGCGCTCAAGGAGGGCCGGGTCCGCGAGATCGACCTCGGCCGGGTGGCCGGGGCAGGGGAAGGCGCCGGGGAAGGCGCCGGGGAAGGCGCCGGGGCCCGGGACGGTGCCGGCGGCACCTGGTACGGGACCGTGCTGTGCTCCGGCTTCGATTCGCGGGTCAACGACCGGGGCAACCGGATGCGGCTGCCGCTCGGCCGGTTCAAGTACGACCTGGCGATGGCCCTGGAACTCGCCGCCTTCCGGCCCTTCCCGTACCGGATCACCCTGGACGGCGGCCGGGTCCTGGAGACCGAGGCCACGCTGGTGGCCGTCGGCAACGGCTCCTCCTACGGCGGCGGCATGCGCATCTGCGCGGACGCGGTGCCCGACGACGGGCTGTTCGACGTCATAGTCGTCGGCGACTGCACCCGCACCACGCTGCTGAAGGTCTTCCCCCGGGTCTACAAGGGCACCCACCTCGACCATCCGAAGGTCACCGTCCACCGGGCCGCGAAGGTGACCCTGGAGGCGGCCGGCATCACCGCCTACGCGGACGGCGAGCCGCTGGGCCCCCTCCCGGTGACCGCGCAGTGCGTCCCGGCGGCCCTGCGGCTCCTGACGTAGGGCCGCCGGGCCCGCGCAAAAGATCGCGACTGTTGTCAGAGGCGGCGGGTAGGCTCGAAGACAAGATGACCGAAGAACTTTCTCCCGCCGAGCGGTACGCCGCTGCCCGGATCCGCGCCGCCGAAGAGGCCACGGCCCTGGCGCCTTTCCGTGAGATGTACGAATTCGACCTGGATCCCTACCAGATCGAGGCCTGCAAGGCACTGGAGGCCGGCAAGGGCGTCCTCGTCGCCGCGCCGACCGGCTCGGGCAAGACCATCGTCGGCGAGTTCGCCGTGCACCTGGCCCTCCAGCAGGGCCGCAAGTGCTTCTACACCACGCCCATCAAGGCCCTGTCGAACCAGAAGTACGCCGACCTCGCCAAGCGCTACGGCGCGGACAAGGTCGGCCTGCTCACCGGCGACAACAGCGTCAACGCCGATGCTCCGGTGGTCGTCATGACCACCGAGGTGCTCCGCAACATGCTGTACGCGGGCTCGCAGGCGCTCAACGGCCTGGGATACGTGGTGATGGACGAGGTGCACTACCTCTCCGACCGGTTCCGCGGAGCCGTCTGGGAGGAAGTCATCATCCACCTCCCCGAGTCGGTGACCCTGGTCTCGCTGTCCGCCACCGTCTCCAACGCCGAGGAGTTCGGCGACTGGCTCGACACCGTGCGCGGCGACACCCGGGTGATCGTCTCCGAGGAGCGGCCCGTACCGCTGTGGCAGCACGTCATGGCCGGCCGGCGGATCTACGACCTCTTCGAGGAGGGGTCCGACCACGGCGGCCGCGGCTCCGCGCGCCGCGAGGTCAACCCCGACCTGCTGCGGATGGCGCGCGAGGAGAACAGCAGCCGGTACAACCCGAAGGACCGGCGGCGCGGAAAGATGGTCCGCGAGGCCGACCGCGAGCGCGAGCGGCGCTCCCGCGGCCGGATCTGGACCCCTTCGCGGCCCGAGGTCATCGCCCGGCTGGACGGCGACGGGCTGCTGCCCGCCATCAACTTCATCTTCAGCCGGGCCGGATGCGAGGCCGCCGTCCAGCAGTGCCTGTACGCGGGCCTGCGGCTCAACGACGACACCGCGCGGCTCAAGGTGCGCGAGATCGTGGAGGAGCGGACCGCCTCCATCCCCACCGAGGACCTGCACGTCCTGGGGTACTACGAGTGGCTCGAAGGGCTGGAGCGGGGCATCGCCGCGCACCACGCGGGCATGCTGCCCACCTTCAAGGAAGTCGTCGAGGAGCTGTTCGTACGGGGTCTGGTGAAGGCCGTGTTCGCCACGGAGACCCTGGCGCTGGGCATCAACATGCCGGCGCGCACGGTCATCCTGGAGAAGCTCGTCAAGTGGAACGGCGAGCAGCACGCCGACATCACCCCCGGCGAGTACACGCAGCTCACCGGCCGGGCCGGGCGGCGCGGCATCGACGTCGAGGGCCACGCGGTGGTGCTGTGGCAGCGGGGCATGGACCCGGCGGGCCTGGCCGGGCTCGCGGGTACCCGTACGTATCCGCTGCGCTCCAGCTTCAAGCCCTCGTACAACATGGCCGTCAACCTGGTCCAGCAGTTCGGGCGGCACCGGTCGCGTGAGCTGCTGGAGACCTCCTTCGCGCAGTTCCAGGCCGACCGCTCGGTCGTCGGGATCTCCCGGCAGGTGCAGCGCAACGAGGAGGGCCTGGACGGTTACCGGGAGGGCATGACCTGCCACCTGGGGAACTTCGAGGAGTACGCGCGGCTGCGCCGCGACCTCAAGGACCGCGAGAACGACCTGGCCAAGCAGGGTGCGGCCCAGCGGCGGGCGCAGGCGGCCACCTCGCTGGAGAAGCTCAAGCCGGGCGACATCATCCACGTGCCGACGGGCAAGTTCGCTGGTTTGGCGCTGGTGCTGGATCCGGGGGTGCCGGCCGGGCGTTCCAACGGGCACCGCGGGCACGAGTACACCGAGGGTCCGCGCCCGCTGGTGCTCACCTCGGAGCGGCAGGTCAAGCGGCTCGCCGCGATCGACTTCCCCGTGCCGGTGGAGCCCCTCGACCGGATGCGGATCCCCAAGACCTTCAATGCCCGCTCTCCGCAGTCCCGTCGGGACCTGGCTTCGCAACTGAGGACCAAGGCCGGCGACTTCAGGCCTGCTCGGGCACCCCGCGGGCGGGCGGCCGCGGCCGACGACCGGGAGATCACGAGGCTGCGCACCGCGCTGCGGGCGCACCCGTGTCACGGCTGCGACGAGCGCGAGGACCACGCCCGTTGGGCGGAGCGCTACCACCGGCTGCAGCGGGACACGCGGCAGCTGGAGCAGCGCATCGAGGGCCGGACGAACACCATCGCCCGCACCTTCGACCGGATCCACGCGCTGCTGACGGATCTGGACTACCTGCGCGAGGACGAGGTGACCCCGCACGGGCGGCGGCTCGCGCGGCTCTACGGAGAGCTCGACCTGCTGGCGTCGGAGTGCCTGCGGGCCGGTGTCTGGGAGGGGCTGAGCCCGGCCGAACTGGCCGCCTGCATTTCGGCGCTGGTCTTCGAGGCGCGGCAGTCCGACGACGCGGTGGCGCCGAAGGTGCCGGGCGGCGCGGCGAAGGCCGCGCTCGGCGAGATGGTCCACATCTGGGGCCGGCTCGACGCGCTGGAGGAGGAGCACGGCATCAATCAGGCGGAGGGTGTGGGCCAGCGCGAGCCGGACCTCGGCTTCGCGTGGGCGGTGTACCAGTGGGCCTCCGACAAGAGTCTGGACGAGGTGCTGCGCGAGGCGGAGATGCCGGCGGGTGACTTCGTGCGCTGGTGCAAGCAGGTCATCGACGTGCTGGGGCAGGTGGCCGCCGCGGCGCCCTCCTCGTCCGAGGGCGGCAGCACGGTGGCCCGCAATGCCCGCAAGGCGGTGGACGCGCTGCTGCGTGGTGTGGTGGCCTACAGTTCGGTGGGCTAGCCGATTTGTAGCTTCCTCCAGAAGTGATCGTGGCCGGATCTCACCTCTTGCCATGATCGCTTCGGCGTGTCCCCGTGAGAAAATCGGAACATGACTGGGGGAACGGACGAGGGGCCGAGACGGGTCGGTCGGCCGCGCGCCGATCAGCTGAGGCCGGCGAGCGGGCGGCCGCCGCGCGAGGAACTCCTCTACGCGGCGGCCGAGTTGTTCACGGTCAAGGGGTACGCGGCCACCACCACGCGGGCGGTGGCCGAACGGGCCGGAATGCGCCAGGCCACGATGTACCACTACTTCGGCGGCAAGGAGGAACTCCTCGCCGAACTCCTGGAGTCCACGGTCGCGCCCTCCCTGGAGCTGGCCCGCCGGCTGGCCCGGGACACGGAGCGGCCCGCCGGACGCCGGCTCTGGGAGCTGTGCCGCTCGGACGTGATGCTGCTGTGCGGGGGGCCCTACAACCTGGGCGCGCTCTACCTGTTGCCGGAGGTCGCCGGTGCCCGCTTCGCCCGCTTCCGCCGGATGCGCCAGGAACTCAAGGACATCTACCGGGAGTTGCTCGACGGTACGGGCGTCGGAGCCGAACTCGCCGGTGACCGGGCCGGGCTGGTGCTCCGCAACGACCTCGTCTTCGGCCTCATCGAAGGCGTCATGCTGATCCACCGCTCCGATCCGGGGCGCCCGGTGGCCGCCTTCGCGGAGGCCACCGCCGACGCGGCCCTGCGGATCGCGGGCGCCGACCGTTAGGGGGTGTCCCGCCGTCTAGGTGCGGTCTTCGGACCCCGCTTCCCAGCCGGGCCGGTCCTCCCAGGCCCGCAGGCTGCGGGCGCTCTCGATGCGGTGCGCGATCCCGGTGACGGGATCGGTGAACTCCAGGGTGCGGGCCAGGAGCTGGAGCGGGCGCCGGTAGTCGTCGGGCGCCGGATCGCGGACCCTCGGATAGACCGGGTCGCCCAGGATCGGCAGGCCCAGGCTGTTCATGTGCACCCGCAGCTGGTGGGTGCGCCCGGTGTGCGGGGTCAGCCGGTAGCGCGCGATGTCCCCCTGGACCGCGAGGAGTTCGGCCAGGGTCTCCGCATTGGGCTCGGCGCCCGCGACCTCCGTCGCCGCCATCACCCCGCGGACCTTCTCGATGTGGCTGCGCAGGGTCCGGGGGAACTCCACCGCCGGGTCGTGGGGCGCGAGCGCCTCGTACTCCTTGCGGATCCGCCGCTCCTGGAACATCAGTTGGTAGGCGCCCCGGTCCTCGGGCCTGATGCTGAACAGCACCAGCCCGGCGGTCATCCGGTCCAGCCGGTGCGCGGGGCTCAGCGCGGGCAGGCCGTGCTCCACCCGGAGCCGGGCCAGGGCCGTCTGGAAGACGTGGCTGCCGCGCGGGGTGGTGGCCAGGAAGTGCGGCTTGTCGGCCACCAGCAGGTGCTCGTCGCGGTACACGACCCCGATGGGGAAGGGCACCACGGGCTCGGGCGGCATGTCCCGGTGGAACCACAGGAAGCCGCCGGGCTCGTACGGGTCCTGCGGCCGCAGCACCCGGCCGCCGACGCCCAGCACCCGGCCGTCCCGCAGCAGGCGGGCCATGGACTCGGAGCCGCGCGTGCCCTCGTAGCGTGCCGTGAGGTACGAGCCGAGGTCCGGCCAGGTCCCGTCCGGGTCGGGGGGCAGCCGCATGCGGACCGGGTCGATGCCGGAGACCTGGGGCAGGGGTGCGTCGGGGATGTGGGATCTGCGCTTCACCGGGTACAGGCTATGCGGCCGGCCGAGGCCCGGCGCGATCCGGAAGGGACGGCCTAGCCGCCGGTGAAGGTCCCCAGGTGGTCGGCGTCCAGGTACTCGATGCGGACCGTGCGGTCGGAGGGGGAGAAGAACACCCCGGTGCGGCCGACGGCGTTCTCCCCGGCGGTCTCGAAGCTGAAGGTGTCCCCGTCGTAGTGGCTGAGGGGGAAGACCATCGGCTCCGGCCCGAGGGACAGCGTCAGCTTGCCCTCGCTCGTGGCCGCCACGGTCGCCTTGCCGTAGTAGGGGTTCTCGTACGTGCCGGTGTACGCGGAGTCCTCCCCGGCCGGCTTCGCGCCGGTGGGCGGGTGGGCGTAGTCGGTGGGGGAGCGGCCCTCCGCGTTGATCCGGGCGTAGAGGGCGCCCGTCAGGGCCAGCCAGTCGGTGGTGGCCTTCCCGTGTTCGGCGGTGTCGAAGAAGTCGGCCGCGACGGCGTCGGGGAGGCCGACGGGGGCGCCGTTGGTGAGCACGACGATGCCGAGCTTCTCCAGCGGGAGCATGGCGACGCTGGTGTTGGCGCCGAGCTCGAAGGCGCCGGAATGGCTCAGGCGCAGGCGGCCCGCGTCGTCGTAGCCGACGTTCCAGCCCAGCCCGTAGAAGCCGGTGCGGCCGGTGGGGGAGGCGGGCGGCTGCGACACGATCTCGGGGAGGTGGGTGCGGGCGAGGGTGTCGGCGGGGATGATCCGCTTGCCGTCGAGGGTGCCGCCGGAGAGCTGGAGGCGCAGCCAGCGGGACATGTCGCGGGCGGTGCTGCTCACCCCGCCGGCCGGGGCCTGGGCGTCGGGGTCGCGGACGAAGCGGGGGCTCCAGGTACCGTCCGCGTTCTTCACGTGGGTGGCGGCATGGTCGGGGGCGTCGACGAACGCCTGGAACTCGGTGCTGGTGTGCGTCATGGCGGCGGGCTTGAAGAGGGTGTCGGCGCTGAGCTTCTGCCAGGTGGTGCCGCGGGAACGGGCGATCGCCTCGGCGCCGGCGGTGAACCCGAAGTTGGTGTAGGCGTAGCTCGCGCGGAAGGGGGCCAGGGGCGCCAGGCGCAGGTGGTCGAGGACGTACGCCTGGTCGTAGCCGAGGTCTTCGAGGAGGTCGCCGGCGTGGTCGGGCAGACCACTGCGGTGGGAGAGCAGGTCGGCGGTGCTGACGTGGGAGGTCACCCACGGGTCCTTGAGGGCGAAGCCGGGCAGCTCCGTGTGCCGGTCGAAGTCGGCGGGGTCCTCGAGGACCCCGGCGGCGACGGTGGAGGAGATCGGCTTGGAGAGCGAGGCCACCTGGAAGACGGTGTCGGGGTTCACCGTGGCCGGGTCGCCGACGCGGCGCACGCCGAAGCCCTTGAGGTAGACCACCTTGTCGTCGTGGACGACGGCGACGGAGACGCCGGGGACCCCGGTGCGGCGCATCATCTCGGCGACGGTGGCGTCGAGGCGCCGCACGGCCGTGTCGACTTGGGCGTCGGTGAGCTGGGCGGTGGGCGCGGGCGGCGGGCTCGGCGCGGCGGTCGCGGTCCCGGCCGTGGCCAGGAGGGCGGCTGCTCCGGCTGCCGTGAATGCGCGGAGCGTACGCATGGGGCCATTGTGCCGCTGAACGGGTGAGGGCGCCTCGCGTGGGCCGCCCGGCGGCGGCCGGGGTCCGGTGGCCGGGCCGCCCCGTGCCCCGGTGGACGCTCGCCGCGGGGTGCCCGTGCGGGCGGGGTGGGCTCGTCCCCTACCCGCCCTTCGCCCGTTCCCTGGGGCTCCGCCCCAGACCCCGCGCCTCAAACGCCGGAGGGGCTGGATTTTGCCGCGCAGCGCACGTACGGGTCCGGGCGGAGCCCGGGGAACGGGCGAAGGGCGGGTAGGGGACGGCCCCGGGGTGGTGGGTCAGGACGCGGCGGAGGCCAGGGGGCGTTCCTGCTCGGCTTCGACTTCAGCGTTCCAGTCCCGCTTGATCGCGCGCCAGCCCTCGTCCGTCTGGCCCAGGCGCCAGTAGCCGGAGATCGACAGGCGTTCGCGCGGGATGCCGCGCTCGATGCGCAGGTGGTGGCGCAGGGATCTGACGAAGCCGGCCTCGCCGTGCACGAAGGCGTGGACGTCGGCGGAGGGGAAGGCCAGGGCCTGGACGGCCTCGGTCAGCGCCTCGCCGATCGGGCGGGAACCGCGGTGGATCCAGACCGGGACGATGCCGTCGGGAGTGGCGATCTTCTGCTCGTCGTCCGGGCCCTCGACCTCCACGAGCGCGTGGACCAGTGCCCCGGCGGGCATCCGCTCCATCGCCGCGCCGATTGCCGGCAGGGCGCTCTCGTCGCCGACCAGGAGGTGCCAGCCCGCGACCGGGTCCGGGGCGTAGGCCCCGCCCGGACCGAGGAAGCGGACGAGTTCACCCGGCTGGACGCGGGCGGCCCAGGGGCCGGCCAGTCCTTCGTCTCCGTGGACCACGAAGTCGAGGGTCAGTTCCAGGTGGGCCGGGTCCCAGGCGCGCACCGTGTAGGCGCGCTGGCGCGGCCACTCCTCGCGGGGGTGGTCCGCCCGGATCCGGTCCAGGTCCCAGGGGGTGGTGTACGTGACGCCGTCCGGTGCGAAGAGCAGTTTCACGTAGTGGTCGGTGTACGTGCCCGCACCGAATCCGGCCAGACCGGCACCGCCCAACACGATCCGCACCATGTGCGGACCCAACCGCTCGGTCCGCACGACGACTGCGGTGCCGACCTTGCGGGCGCGTCCTTCTGCCACGACGTCTCCCTGACTTTCCGACCCTGACTCCGTGAAGCTTAGGATTACCTAAGTTAGCACCTCAGGGGCGGAGTGCGCTGCCCAGACGTTCAACGGCTCCACTCAGGCCCCACCTGTGAGCCAGCGCCGCCACCAGATCCGGCTGCGCCGGGGTGGCCGGAAGCGCCGGGTCGAACGCCGGAAGCGGAACGTCCGAGGCGACCTGGACCACCTTGGGGGCCACCGCCAGATAGGGCCTCGATTCGTCCAGCCGCTTGCGCTGGGTGGGGGTCAGCTTCGACTTCGGGTCCTCGATCGCCGCGATGATTCCGGCCAGGTTCCCGTAGGCGTCCAGCAGCTTCGCCGCCGTCTTCTCGCCGATGCCGGGGACGCCCGGCAGACCGTCGCTCGGGTCCCCGCGCAGCAGCGCCAGGTCGGCGTATCCGGGGCCGTCCACCCCGTACTTCTCGCGGAGCCACGCCTCGTCGGTCACCTGGAGGGTGCCCACGCCCTTCAGCGGGTACAGCACGCGGCGCTGCTTCGCGTCGTCGACCAGCTGGTACAGGTCCCGGTCGCCCGTGACGATGTCCACCGGGCCGGTGGCGCGGCCGGTCAGGGTGCCGATCACGTCGTCGGCCTCGTACCCGGCGACCCCCACCCGGGCGATGCCGAAGGCGTCCAGGGCCGCCTCGATGATCGGGACCTGCGGGGCCAGGGTGTCCGGGGTCTCCTCCACGTCCGGGCCGCTCTCCGTCTCCTGCGCGACCCGGTGGGCCTTGTAGGACGGGATCAGCTCCACCCGCCAGTGGGGCCGCCAGTCGGCGTCCATGCAGGCCACCAGGTCGTCGGGCCGGTGGTCCTGCACGAGGCGGCCGATGAAGTCGAGCAGTCCGCGGACGGCGTTGACCGGAGTGCCGTCGGGGGCCTTCACGGAGTCCGGCACGCCGAAGTACGCGCGGTAGTAGAGGGAAGCGGTGTCCAGGAGCATCAGGCGTCGTGTCGTCGTCACGGTCACGATGATGCACTGAGGGCAAACGGAAAGTGGCGCAGGTACGGCCTCCTCTGCCCGTGAGCGCGAAACCGGGGCCGGTTGCTGCGTAAGGTGCTTACAGCACACCGATGTGCGATGTGCGATGTGCGAGGGACCGGGCCAACCGAAACAAGGCCGGGCCAACCGAAACAAAGGGGAGGGCAGCCCCGCCATGGACGACAGGGACGGCACCGACGGCGAGCACGGCACCAGCGCGACGACCGGCGCGGACGACAAGGAGCGGGACCGGGACAAGGACTCCAAGGAACCGCTCCGGGTCGGCGTGGCCGTGCGCAAGAGGCGCCGGGCCCTGCACCTGACCCTCGCCGCGGTGTCCGCGCGCAGCGGACTGTCGGTCCCCTTCCTGAGCCAGATAGAGAACGAGCGGGCCCGGCCCAGCATGCGGTCCCTCGAACGGGTCGCCGACGCGCTGGAGACCACGGCCGTCGATCTGCTGGCCGCCTCCGACACCGCGCGCACCGTGGACCTCGTACGGGCCGGCGACGATTCCGCGCTGACCCCCGTCCCGGGCGTACGGCCCCTCGTACGCGGGCACCACCAGTTGCACGCCCTGGAGTTCACGGGGGACCAGGACGCGGGCCGCGAGTACCAGCACCGCAACGACGAGCTGATGTACGTGGTCTCGGGCGCCTGCCAGGTGGAGGCCGAGGGGCGGGCGTACCGGCTGGAGAACGGCGACGCGCTGTTCCTGTCCGGCGGGGTGCGCCACCGCTGGCGGGCCGTCACCGAGGACACCCGGATCCTGATCGTCGCGGTCGGCGAACACATCCACGCGACCTCCGAGCCGCCCTCGCCGGGACACTGACCGGATGCGGGTCGTTTCGCTGGTGCCGTCCCTGACCGAGGCGGTGGCCGTGAGCGCGCCCGGGGCGCTGGTCGGGGTGACCGACTGGTGCACGCACCCGGCCGCTCTGGGGGACGCGGCGCGCATCGGGGGGACGAAGAACCCCGACGTACGGGCGATCGCGGAGCTGCGCCCGGATCTGGTCCTCGCCAACGAGGAGGAGAACCGGGCCCCGGACCTGGCGGCGCTGCGGGAAGCCGGGCTGGAGGTCCTGGTCACCGAGGTACGGGACCTCCCGCAGGCGTTCACCGAGTTGGACCGGGTGCTGGTGGGGGCCATGGGGCTGGAGCGGCCCCGGTGGCTGGCGGAAGCGGAGGCCGCCTGGGCCCGCGCAGAGCCGGCCGGAGAGCCGCGGACGGCCTTCGTGCCGGTCTGGCGCCGGCCCTGGATGGTGCTGGGCCGCGACACCTTCGCGGGGGACCTGCTGGCCCGCCTCGGCGTGCGCAACGCCTACGCCGGGCATCCGGAGCGGTACCCGAGGATCCCGGCGGCCGAACTGGCCGCCGCCGGCTGCGAGCTCGTGGTGTTCCCGGACGAGCCGTACCGGTTCACGCCCGGGGACGGGCCCGAGGCCTTCCCCGGCATCCCGGCGGCGTTCGTCGACGGCCGCCACCTGACCTGGTACGGACCCTCGCTGGCCACGGCCCCGGAGGTGCTGGGGGCGGCCCTGCGGGCCTCGCTCCCCTAGCGGGGCGCGGCCAGCAGGCGGCCGGTGGCCAGGCCGCGCAGGGTGTTCGCCGCGGCCAGCAGCCAGGCGGTCAGCAGGGCCAGGAAGAGGGCCGCGGCCAGCCAGGAGAAGGCGGTGAGGCCGGTGTGCCGGGCCAGTCCGGCGGCGCCGGTGACGCAGGTGCCGACGGGGAAGGTCAGCGCCCACCAGGTCATGGCGAACCCCATGCCGTCCCGGGCGGCCCGCAGCAGCATCGCCGCGGCCAGCGCCAGCCACATCAGGGCGAATCCCATCACGGGGACGCCGTAGACGACCGCGAAGGCGGAGAAGGCGCCGGAGTAGGCGCCGGCGTTCGACTCGGGAGCCATGTCCGCGAGGGAGTTCACGGCGGTGGTGGACTGGCCGAGGGGGCCCAGGACCAGGAACAGGGTCGGGGTGAGGGCCAGGGGCAGGGGGCCACTGACGATCAGCCGGCCGAAGATCAGGGGGAGCAGCAGCAGGGTGGCGAGCAGGCTGAGGCCGAACATCGCGTAGCAGCCGAGCAGCATGGCCTCGCGGGCCTGGCCGGCGGGGAGATGGGGGATGAGCAGGGGGCCGAGCGCGGCGGAGACCATGGGCGCGACCACCGGGAGCAGCCAGACGGGGGTGGCCTGGTGGGCCTCGACCTTGTGCCGCACCACCATCAAGTAGGGGACGGCCACGGCCGCGAGGAGGCCTATCGCGGTGCCTGCGGTGAACAGGACCGTGTCCACGGCGATGGCGGCGGGGAGGCCGATGAGGTCCTTGCCCACGATGAGCGCCCCGCCGCCGACGGCCAGCAGGGCCATCGAGAGGCAGCCGTAGAAGGGGGCCACGGCGGGGTCCAGGAGGTGGGTGCGGGCCTGGTCGCGGTGGTGGAGCCAGTGGCCGGCCCGGGCGGTCAGCAGGACCGCGAGGGCGGTGGCGGCCAGCACCCAGAAGATCTGGCAGACCACGCGCTGGCCGGGGAGCTGGTACGGGAGGGTCGCGCCGGCATTGGCGATGATCGCCGTGCCCATGACGGAGGCGTACCAGTTGGGGCCGAGGTGCCGCAGGGAAGGTGCCTTGTGGGTGCCGGCGCCGAGGGGTGCAGGGCCGGTGGGGGCGGTGGGGGTCCCAGGGGTGGTGGGGCCGGGGCGTACGAGGGTGGTGGCCATGGGTCCAGCATCACGCCGGGCGGGGCCGGACGGCAGAGGGGATCTTCCTATGAGGGCATAAACTGAGGTTATGGGTAATGGGCACGGTAATGAGGAGTGGGTCGAGGGGCAGCTTCCCCTGGCGCACCGGGTCCCGGACCTGGGGGCCATGGAGCTGCTGCTCGCGGTTGCGCGCGTGGGCAGTCTGAGCGCCGCCGCGCGACGGCTCGGGATCACCCAGCCCGCCGCCAGCAGCCGGATCCGGGCGATGGAGACCCGGCTCGGGGTCGCACTGGTGGACCGCTCCCCGCGCGGGTCGACGCTGACCGCGGAGGGCGCGCTGGTCACGGACTGGGCCCGGCGGGTGGTGGAGGCCGCCGAGGCCTTCGACGCGGGCGCGCAGGCGCTGCGGGGCCGCCGTGACTCCCGGCTGCGGGTTGCCGCCAGCATGACCATCGCGGAGTACCTGCTGCCCGGCTGGCTGATCGCCCTGCGCGGGCAGCGCCCGGACACGGCGGTGTCGCTGCACGCGGGGAACTCGGCGGTGGTGGCGGAACGGGTGCTCGCGCACGAGGCGGACCTCGGCTTCGTGGAGGGACTGAGCGTGCCGGAGGGACTGGACTCGGTGGTCATCGCGCAGGACCGCCTCGTGGTGGCGGTGGCCCCCGGGCACCCCTGGGCCCGGCGCACCCGCGGGGTGGAGCCGGCGGAGCTCGCGGCGACACCGCTGATCCTGCGGGAGCGGGGGTCGGGGACCCGGCAGGTCCTGGACGCGGCGCTGGCCGGGTGCGGGGGGCTGGCGGAGCCGCTGCTGGAACTGGCCTCCACCACCGCGGTGAAGGCGGCGGCGGTGAGCGGGGCCGGGCCGTGCGTGCTGTCGGAACTGGCGGTCGGGGACGAGATGGCGGGGCGGCGGCTGGTGTCCGTGCCGGTGCTCGGGGCGGGGCTGGAGCGGGAGCTCCGGGCGGTGTGGCCCGCGGGGGCCCGTCCGGCGGGCCCCGCACGTGACCTCCTGTCCCTGACCCGCCGCTGAGGCGGGACCGAGTCGCCTGTGGTCCGGCCCGGGCCGGGCGCTGCCCCGCCGCCGAGGCGGCGCCGAGTCGACTCTGATCCGGCCCGGACAGAGTCCTGGGCCCGGCCAGAGTGCCGGGGGCCGGCGGGGGCTCGCGCCCACGGGGTCCGGGGCGTAGCCCCGGGGAACGGTGGAAGGGTGGGTAGGGGACAGTTCCGCGCCGGCCCTCGCAGCCGGGTCCCCGAGTCGGGGCGCGGCGGGCGGGCCCTGCGGGGCGAAGTCCCCTACCCGCCCTTCCACCGTTCCCCGGGCGCTGCCCGGGCCCGCGCCTCAAACGCCGGCGGGGCTGGGTGTGGCCCCGGGCGCTGCCCGGACCCGGTGCTCAAGCGCCGGACGGCTGGAATGGCTGCGCCCAGGTCAGGCGGTGGGTGGGGTGGAGGCTGCTGTGATCAGAGCTGACATGACGCGGGTGTCCTTGTCCAGTTCCGGGTGCCATTGGACGCCCAGGGTCCAGGGGGCGCCGGGGAGTTCGATGGACTCCACCGTGCCGTCGGCGGCGTGGGAGGAGGCGATCAGGCCCCGGCCCAGGCGGTCCACGGCCTGGTGGTGGTAGGTCGGGACCTCCGACTCCTCCGGGACCAGGGCCGCGTACAGCGTGCCGGGGACAGGGCGGACCGGGTGCCAGGAGACCACGCCGGGGCTCAGCACGTGGCCGTCGATGTGCTGGATCAGGGTGCCGCCCAGGGCCACGTTCAGCGCCTGCATGCCACGGCAGATGCCGAGCAGGGGCGTACCGGAGGACAGCGCCGCCGTGATGAGCGCGAGCTCCCACGCGTCGCGGACGGTGGCCGCCGGTCCGGTACGGGGATCGCGCGGAGCCCCGTACCGGACCGGGTCCACGTCCGGGCCGCCCGCGACGACCAGGCCGTCCAGCCGGCTCAGCACCTCCGCCGCCGCCTCCGGTTCGTCCGGCGGGAGCAGGACGGCGGTGCCGCCCGAGGCCTGGACGAGCTCGTAGTACCCGGTGGGGATGAGGGCGGTGGGGACGTCCCACACCCCGTAGCGGGTGGATTTCTCGACGTAGGTGGTGATGCCGATGAGCGGCCTGGGCAAGGGAGTACCTCCGAGGGGAGCGACGAGGAGAGCGGTGGGTCAGTCTCGGGAGAGCTCGGCCTCTGCTTCCGCCAGTGCCGCGAACTCCTCCTCCGGGGCGGAGGCCACCAGGTGGTGCCGACTGTAGAACGCGAAGTAGGCGAGGGCGACGGCGTACACGGCCAGGGCGATGAATGCCGCGTCCTTGTCCACCAGGAAGGTGGCGACCAGGGCCGAGAGGGCGAGGACGAAGGCCACCGTGGAGGTCACGATGCCGCCCGGAGTGCGGTACGGGCGCTCCAGGCCGGGCTCGCGGCGCCGCAGCACGATGTGGGAGAGGGCCATGAGGGCGTAGCTGATGGTCGCCCCGAAGACCGCCATGTTCAGCATGCGCGGGCCGTTGCCGGTGGCGGCGGCCAGGGCGAAGCCGATGGCGCCGGGGATGAGCAGGCCCAGGTACGGGGCCTTGCGCTTCGAGGTGAGGGACAGGAAGCGGGGGAGGTAGCCGGCCCTGGAGAGGGCGAACAGCTGGCGGGAGCCGGCGTAGATGAGGGAGAAGAAGGAGGCCACCAGGCCTGCGAGACCGGCGTAGTTGACGAAGGTCTTCAGCCAGGACAGGTCGGGGTCGCCCTCCAGGGCGACGACCAGCGGGTTGCCCGCGTCCTTGATGGCGTCGGCTCCGCGCGCACCGGTCGAGGCGAGGAAGGTGACCAGGGCCAGGAGGACCAGGATGCCCATGGAGATCGACAGGGCGCGCGGGACCGAGCGGACCGGGTCCTTGGCCTCCTCGGCGGCCAGCGGCACGCCTTCGACCCCGAGGAAGAACCACATGCCGAAGGGGAAGGCGGCCCAGATGCCGAGGATGCCCAGCGGCAGCCAGGAGCTCGCGCCCGCGGCGGTGGTGTCGACGGCGATGTTGTCGAGGTTGGCGGGGTCGAACTGGGTGAACGCGCCGACGGCGAAGACGATCAGCGCGATCACGGCGATGGCGGTGACGATCAGGGAGAAGCTCAGGGCCTCGCCCACGCCCCACAGGTGGATGCCGATGAAGACGACGAAGCAGGCGAGGTAGACCGGCCAGCCCGAGGTGAGGCCGAAGAGGTTGAGCGACTCCACGTAGTCGCCGATGAAGATGGCGATGGCGGCCGGGGCGAGGATGTACTCGATGAGGATCGCGGTACCGGTGAGGAAGCCGCCCCAGGTGCCGAGCGCCCGGCGGGCGAAACCGTATCCGCCGCCCGCGGTGGGCAGGATCGCCGACAGTTCGGCGAGGGAGTAGACCAGGCACGCGTACATCGCGCCCATCAGGACGGTGGCGATGGCGAGGCCGCCGAAACCGCCCTGGGCGAGGCCGATGTTCCAGCCGGAGAAATCGCCGGAGACCACGTACGCGACGCCGAGACCGGTCAGCAGCAGCCAGCCGGCACTGCCGCGGCGCAGGGTGCGGCGCTCCAGGTAGCCGTCGGTGCCGTTCTCGGGGTCCGCCTTCTCGAGGGACGGAGTGGGTTCGGGTACGGCTGCCAGCCGTGCGCCGGTGTCGTCGGCCATGTGCGCTCCTGCCTAGGGCAATGGTTGTGGGGCGTACCTTTGCTGCTCGGGCGTGGCGGGCGCAAGACCCCTGCGTTAAACAGGGGTTACGAATGCCTCTCGGTCGGGGTGGGTCCGATCAGGTCAGGAACCCCCGCAGCAGCGCGGCCGTGCCGCAGCAGTGCTCGCGCATCACCTCGCGGGCCGCCTCCGGGTCCCGGTCCAGGACCGCCTCCACCAGCGTGCTGTGCTGCTGCTGCGAGTGCTCCAGGTTGCGCACCAGCAGCGGGATGCAGTCCAGCAGGTCGTTCACGGTGGCCCGGACGGCCGCGTACTGGGCCGTCAGGGTGGCGGATCCGGCGAGTTCGCACAGGGTCAGGTGGAAGAGCGTGTCCTGGCGGCGGTAGTCGGGCAGCGGGGCGTCGTGGGTGGCGGTCAGCGCGCCGAGCAGCCGGTCGGTGTCCCGCTCCGACAGCCCCTGGGAGGCGCACAGTCCGGCCGCGCCCACCTCCAGGACCTCGCGGAAGCGCAGCACGTCCTCGATGTCCACGCCCGCGACCCGGCGCCGCAGCTCCTCCTCGGTGCCCCCGGCCGGCGTGTCGGGGCGGGGCAGGACAAACGTTCCGCCGTACCGTCCGCGCCGGGCCTCCACCAGGCCCTGGTCCTGGAGTACCTTCAGCACCTCGCGGAGCGTCACCCGGCTGATCCCCATCCGCTCGGCCAACTCGCGCTCCGGCGGCAGCCGTTCCCCGCCGGGCACCAGTCCGAGCCGGACCACCTGGAGGATCTGCTCCAGCGCCTCCTCGAAACCGTTGCCCGCCCGCACCTGTCGCAGTACGGGATTGAGCCTCCGGGCGGCCTCGTCCTCGCTCGCCGTATCGGTCATCTCGCCTCCTCCCCTTCCCAAGCAATGGTTCTATTCAATACCTTAGGCCCCCTCGGCTCACCGAAGGAGAGAATCCCGTGGTAGACCGCAAGCCGCCGCTTTCGCCCGAGGAGCTCCGCGCTCTCGTCGCCAGCGGTGAAATCGACACAGTGGTCCTGGCCTTCCCCGACATGCAGGGGCGCCTCCAGGGCAAGCGGTTCGCCGCACAGTTCTTCCTCGACGAGGTCCTCGAGCACGGCACCGAGGGCTGCAACTACCTCCTCGCCGTCGACACGGACATGAACACCGTCGACGGGTACGAGATGTCCTCCTGGGACCGGGGCTACGGCGACTTCGCCATGCACCCCGACCTCGCCACCCTGCGCCGGATCCCCTGGAACCCGGGCAGCGCCTTCGTCCTCGCCGACCTCGCCTGGAACGACGGCTCGCCCGTGGTCGCCGCGCCCCGGCAGATCCTGCGCCGCCAGCTCGAGCGCCTCGGCGAGCTCGGGTACACCGCCATGGTGGGCACCGAGCTGGAGTTCATGCTCTTCCTCGACACCTACGAGCAGGCCTGGAACTCCGACTACCGCGGCCTGACTCCCGCCAACCAGTACAACACCGACTACTCCATCCTCGGGACCGGCCGCGTCGAGCCCCTGCTGCGCCGCATCCGCAACGAGATGCAGGCCGCCGGCCTGGTCGTGGAGTCGGCCAAGGGCGAGTGCAACCTCGGCCAGCACGAGATCGTCTTCCGCTACGACGAGGCGCTGACCACCTGTGACCAGCACTCCGTCTACAAGACGGGGGCCAAGGAGATCGCCGCGCAGGAGGGCGTCTCGCTCACCTTCATGGCCAAGTACGACGAGCGCGAGGGCAACTCCTGTCACATCCACCTCTCGCTCAACGACGCCGACGGGCGCAACGCGATGGCCGGTGAGGGGCCGGACGCGCACGACCACGGCGGTATGTCCCCCGTGATGCGCCACTTCCTGGCCGGCCAGCTCGCCGCGCTGCGCGACTTCTCCCTTCTCTACGCCCCCAACATCAACTCCTACAAGCGTTTCCGGCCGGGATCCTTCGCGCCGACCGCCGTGGCCTGGGGCGTGGACAACCGGACCTGCGCGCTCCGGGTGGTCGGTCACGGCCGCTCCATGCGCTTCGAGAACCGCCTGCCCGGCGGCGACGTCAACCCGTACCTCGCCGTCTCCGGCCTGGTCGCGGCCGGGATCTACGGCATCGAGAACCGCCTGGAGCTGCCCGAGCCCTGCGCCGGCAACGCCTACACGGCCGACTTCGCGCACGTTCCCACCACCCTGCGCGAGGCCGCCGAGCTCTGGGAGAACAGCGAGATCGCCAAGGCCGCCTTCGGCCCCGAGGTCGTCGCCCACTACCGGAACATGGCCCGCGTCGAACTGGACGCGTACGACTCCGCCGTGACCGACTGGGAACTGCGCCGCTCCTTCGAACGCCTCTAGGAGCCCGGGAGCCGTCCCGCGGATCCCCGAGATCCCCGCGGATCCCCGTGCACCCCATACCGGAACCACCGCACCCACCGCACCCGAACGTCTGAAAGGCCACCACGTGTCCGATGCGCTGGAAGTCTTGAATCCGGCCACCGAGGAACTCGTCGCCGTCGTCCCGGCCGCCACACGGGACGACGTCGACGCCGCCGTCGCGCGGGCCACCGCCGCCCAGCGGGCCTGGGCGGCGGCCGCGCCCGCCGACCGGGCCAGGCTGCTGCGCCGCTTCGCCGCGGTCGTCGACGGGCACATCGAGGAACTGGCCCTGCTGGAGGTCCGGGAGGCGGGCCACACCATCGGGAACGCCCGCTGGGAAGCGGGCAACGTCCGTGACGTGCTCGACTTCGCCGCCGGGGGAGTGGAACGGCTCTCCGGCCGTCAGATCCCCGTCGCCGGCGGCATCGACGTCACGTTCCTCGAACCCCTCGGCGTCATCGGCGTGATCGCGCCCTGGAACTTCCCCATGCCGATCGCCGCCTGGGGCCTGGCCCCGGCGCTGGCCGCGGGCAACGCGGTCATCCTCAAGCCCGCGGAGACCACCCCGCTCACCGCGCTGCGCCTCGCCGAGCTCGCCCTGGAGGCCGGACTCCCCGAGCACCTGTTCCAGGTGCTGCCCGGCCGGGGCGAGGTGGCGGGCGACGCCCTCGTCGAGCACCCGGGGGTGGCCAAGATCGTGTTCACCGGATCCACCCGGATCGGCAAGCGGATCATGGCCAAGTGCGCCGACCGGGTGAAGCGCCTCACCCTCGAACTCGGCGGCAAGAACCCCAACATCGTCTTCGCCGACGCGGACCTGGAGGCGGCGGCGGCCTCGGCCCCGATGTCCTTCCTGGACAACACCGGGCAGGACTGCTGCGCCCGCACGCGGATCCTCGTACAGCGCTCCGCGTACGACCGGTTCATGGAGCTGCTCGCCCCCGCCGTCGAGAAGGTGGTCGTCGGGGACCCGTACGACGAGAACACGCAGCTCGGGCCGCTGATCTCGCGGGTGCAGCTGGACCGCGTACGGTCCTACGTCACCGATGACCTCACGGTCGTCCGGGGCACCGCCCCCGAGGGCCCCGGCTTCTGGTACCCCCCGACCCTCGTCACCGGCGTCGACCCCACCGCCGCCGTGGCCACCGAGGAGGTCTTCGGACCGGTCGCCGTCGTCCTGCCCTTCGAGGACGAGGAGGACGCCGTACGCCTGGCCAACGCCACCGACTACGGCCTCGCCGGCTCCCTGTGGACCCGCGACGTGGGCCGCGCGCTGCGCGTCTCGCGCGCCGTCGCCGCGGGCAACCTGTCGGTCAACTCCCACAGCAGCGTCCGCTACTGGACCCCCTTCGGCGGCTACAAGCAGTCCGGACTCGGGCGCGAGCTCGGACCCGACTCCCTCACCGCTTTCACCGAGACCAAGAACGTCTTCATCAGCACGGAGGCCTGAACACCATGAGCAACGAGCCCACCGAAGAGATCGTCTGCCGCCGCCTGGTCGGACGGACCGCCGTCATCACCGGAGCCGGCAGCGGCATCGGCCTCGCCGCCGCCCGCCGGCTGGCCTCGGAAGGCGCCAACGTCGTCTGCGGGGACATCGACGAGACCGCGGGCAAGGCCGCCGCCGAGGAGGTCGGCGGCACCTTCGTCAAGGTCGACGTCACCAGCCCGGAGGAGGTCGAGGCCCTGTTCAAGACGGCCTTCGACACCTACGGCTCCGTGGACATCGCCTTCAACAACGCCGGCATTTCGCCCCCGGACGACGACTCGATCCTCACCACCGGCCTGGAGGCCTGGAAGCGGGTCCAGGACGTCAACCTGACCTCCGTCTACCTCTGCTGCAAGGCCGCCCTGCCCTACATGCAGCGCCAGGGCCGGGGCTCCATCATCAACACCGCCTCCTTCGTGGCCCGGATGGGCGCCGCCACCTCGCAGATCTCCTACACCGCCTCCAAGGGCGGCGTGCTCGCCATGTCCCGCGAGCTCGGCGTGCAGTTCGCCCGCGAGGGCATCCGCGTCAACGCCCTCTGCCCGGGGCCCGTCAACACCCCGCTCCTGCAGGAGCTGTTCGCCAAGGACCCGGAGCGCGCCGCCCGCCGGATCGTGCACATCCCGCTGGGCCGGTTCGCCGAGCCCACCGAGATCGCCGCCGCCGTCGCCTTCCTCGCGAGCGACGACTCCTCCTTCATCAACGCCACCGACTTCCTGGTCGACGGCGGCATCTCCGGCGCGTACGTCACTCCTCTCTAAACGTTCACCTCCCCACCACCCACCCGACAGCCGGGCGTCGCACGACGCCCGGCTGTCGTGCTCTACCGTCCGCGACGATCTTGATCGTGATGATCTTGTGAGAGAGAACCAGGAGAACCCACCTCAGTGACCCGACCCAGTTCCGTTCGCCGGCTCCAGGCCGTCTGCGCCGCCGTCGCGATAGCCGCCGGCACCCTCGTGGCCGCCGCTCCCGCCGCCCAGGCGGCCCGCCCCGGCAGTCACTGCACCACCCCCCAGCTCAAGGCAGCCTGGTACGGGGACAACCAGGCCCGGCTGCAGCAGCTCATCGACGACTACGGCAGCTGCAACCCGTACCGGCCGAACCGCAACAAGCCCGTCGCGGTCTTCGACTGGGACAACACCGTCGTCAAGAACGACGTGGGCGACGCACAGATGTTCTGGCTGCTGCGCAACGGCAAGATCCGCCAGCCCGCCGGGGGCGACTGGACCGGCACCAGCCGCTTCCTGACCCCGGCCGCCGCGCAGGCCCTGGCCGAGGCCTGCGGCGCCCTGGCGAAGCCCGGCGCCCCGCTGCCCACCGGAACCGCCGAGGGAGCCGGCTGCGCCGACGAGATCAACGCCGTCTACGGCACCGCGGCCACCCGCGCGGCCGCCCCCGCCTTCGCCGGCTGGGACCGGCGTACGACCGAGCCCGCCTACGCCTGGCTGCCGCAGCTCATGCAGGGCTGGACCGCGCGCGAGATCCGCGGCTTCACCGCCGCCGCGCGGGCCGAGAACCTGGCCGCCCCGGTCGACGCCAAGCAGCAGGTCGGCTCCACCACCGCCACCGGCTGGGTGCGCTACTACGACCAGCAGAAGGAGCTCATCGCCGGTCTGCAGAAGGCCGGCTTCGACGTCTGGATCAGCTCGGCCTCGCCGCAGCCGGTCGTCGAGGTGTGGGCCGAGGGCGTGGGCATCGACGCCCGGCACGTCATCGGCATCCGCAACACCACCACGTACGGCGGGAAGTTCACCTCCCACCTGCAGGGCTGTGGGTCCGTCGCGGACGGCGCCGACACGATGATCACCTACATCGACGGCAAGCGCTGCTGGATCAACAAGGAGATCTTCGGGGTCCGCGGCGCCGCGGCCGAGAAGGTCCAGCCGGCCGCCCGCCGCCAGGTGTTCGCCGCGGGCGACTCCGACACCGACATCTCGTTCCTCCGCGACGCGACCGTGCTGCGGCTCGTCGTGAACCGCAACAAGAACGAGCTGATGTGCCGCGCGTACGACAACAGCGACGGCAAGTGGATCGTGAACCCGATGTTCATCCAGCCCAAGAAGCAGAAGGCCGCGCCGTACCCGTGCGCGACCACCGGCTTCACCGGCCGTGACGGCACCCCGGGGCCCGTGCTCCGGGGTGACACCAGCGTCATCCCGGACCAGACGGACTCCGTGTTCTAAGGCCCGATGCCTCTAGGCCCGCGGCCCGAGGCCTAGAGGAAGGTGCGGCCCTCGCCCCGGTAGGTCGGGGCGGTGGCCGTCACCCGGTCGCCTTCGACCAGGTGCAAGGTGTCGAAGCGCTCGCACAGTTCACCGGCCTTCGCGTGCCGGAACCAGACCCGGTCGCCGATCAGCAGATCGTCGGCCGGGCTGCCGAGCAGCGGGGTCTGCACCTCGCCGGCCCCCTCCTGCGGGTCGTAGCGCAGCCCCTCGGGGAGGTACGGGACCGGCAGCCGGTCCGCGCCGGGCGCGCCGGAGGCCGGGTACCCGCCGCCGAGCACCGTGACCACCCCGACGCCGGGCCGGCGGACCACCGGCTGGGCGAAGAGCGCCGCGGGGCGGCCGGTGAAAGAGGTGTAGTTGTCGAACAGCCGCGGCACGTAGAGCCCCGATCCGGCGGCGATCTCCGTGACCGCGTCCTCGGCGGCGGTCTGCTGGACGCTGCCGGTGCCGCCGCCGTTGACGAACTCCAGGTCCGGCACCACCGCGCGCACGGCCCGTACGGCCTCGGCCCGCCGGGTGGCCAGCTCCTTGCGGGCCGTGCCCTGCATCAGCCGGATGGCGCGCGACCTCAGCGGCCGGCCCGCGAGCGCGTCGCCGACCCCGGCCACGTGGCCCTCGTAGCCCATCAGCCCGACCACCCGGAAGCCGGGCCGCGCGCTCACGGCGCGGGCCAGCTCGGCGAGCTGCGCGGGCTCGCGCAGCGGGGAGCGGCGGGCACCGACGCGCATCCTGCCCCCGAAGAGGTGCAGGGCGGTGTCCAGTTCCAGGCAGACCCGGATCTCCTGGGCGCCGCCGTCGCGGGCCCGGTCCACGAGCTCCAGCTGCGCGAGGTCGTCGACCATCACGGTGACCGCGGCGGCCAGCTTCGGATCCGCGGCGAGCTCGGCGAAGCCGGCGCGGTCGGCGGACGGGTAGGCGAGCAGCACGTCCTCGAAGCCCGAGCGGGCCAGCCAGATCGATTCGGCGAGGGTGTAGGACATGATTCCGGCGAACCCGGGCCGCGCGAGGACCCGTTCGAGCAGCGCGCGGCACCGTACGGACTTGCTCGCCACCCGGACCGGCTTCCCGCCGGCGCGACGCACGAGGTCGTCGGCGTTCGCGTCGAACGCCTCCAGATCCACGAGGGCGAGCGGAGCGTCGAGATGGGCGGTGGCCCGGTCGTAACGGGCCCGGTCGGCGGCGGGGGAGTTCATGGGCGGCAGCCTGCCAGATGGGTGTACTCGTGGGTAGGGGGTTCGTGGAGGCCGCGCGACCGCCGGCCAGGTCAGAGGCCGGGGAGGTCGCCGGGGTCACGGCTCGGTTTCGACCGCCCGATCCCCCTTCGGGACGGGGAGACGCCGGTTCGCCCGTGTGTGTGCCCTCGCTCCTCCCCGGTCGACATTGCGGCTCCGACGGGCGCGTAAAGTAAGGGCAGGCAGCCGACGGGAACGGGGGGCTGAGCCGCCGGATGAGTACGTCCACACCGCACGGCGGGGTCCTGACCGCGCCCGACCGGAACCCGGTGCCGCCACGGCGGCGCCGCGGAACGGTCCTCGCCGCCGCCCTGTGCGGCCTCCTCGGCCTCGGTCTCACCGGTGCGGCCGGCTACAAGGCCGTCACCGACCACCGGGCCGCCCAGCGGGCCCTGACCCCCGAAGCCGCGTACCGCAAGGCCGCGTCCCTCTGGCACAGCACCCCCGTGGACACGCTGCTCCCGCCCGTCCTCGACGGACAGGACGCCGGGCCGGGCGGCGCCGACCGCACGTGGACCCGTATCGCCCCCGCCGCCGACGCCGCCTGCACCGAGGCGCTCGCCGCCGACTGGCAGGCGCTGCTCGCCGAAACCGGGTGCACCCGCGTGCTCCGCGCGACCTACACCGACGCCACCCGCAGCTCCCTCGTCACGGTCGGCATGGTCTTCACCCCCGCGGACGCCACCACCATGGACTCGCTGCGCGGCCGCCTGACCGCCCCGACCGGCTACGGGTTCCCCGACAACCGCCGCGCCGCCTGGACCGCCTCCGTGCTCGCCGAGGCCCCGGTCGTCGTCTACACCGTCTCAGCCTTCGCCGACGGGCGCCGTCTCGGTGCACCCAGCCCCGCCGAGGACAAGATGGCCGAGGACGCCAGGGGGCGCGTGGCCAAGGCGGGCCTCGGGCACGAGGCCAAGGCCGTCGCCGACCTGATCGAACGGACCCTGCGCGGCCTCGCGGTCTCCCCGCAGGGCCGGCCGGTCCCGCAGACGTCACCGACGTCACAGGATCCGCCCACGGATCCGCAGGCATCGGACCCGCAGCCACCGCAGACATCACAGACCCAGCAGGCCCCGACGGCGACCCGGGAGGCCGCTCGATGACCCGCCGCGCCCTGCTCCCGGCCGCCCTCGCGCTCGGAGCCCTGTTCGTCGTCACCGCCGCGCCGCCGGCCGCCGCCGACGCCATCCGCGACCGCCAGTGGGGGCTGACGGCCCTGCGCGCCGAGGAGGCCTGGGGCACCACCAAGGGCGACGGGGTCACCGTGGCCGTCCTCGACACCGGGGTCGACCCGACCCACCCCGACCTGGTCGGCCAGGTCCTGGAGGGCGCCGACCTCGTCGGCATGGGTGCCGGACGCGGCGACCAGGCCTGGGCCCGCCACGGCACCGCCATGGCGGGGATCATCGCCGGGCACGGCCACGGCTCCCTCGGCCTCGGAGGCGTCCTCGGCATCGCCCCCCAGGCGAAGATCCTCCCGGTGCGGGTGATCCTGGAGGAGAAGGACCCCAGCCGGGACCAGGCCCGGGAGAACAAGGGCGGCGCCCTCGCCGAGGGCATCCGCTGGGCCGCCGACCACGGCGCCGACGTGATCAACCTCTCGCTCGGCGACGACAGCAGCTCCGCCCACCACGAGGCCGCCGAGGACGAGGCCGTCCAGTACGCCCTGGGCAAGGGCGCGGTCGTCGTCGCCTCCGCCGGCAACGGCGGCAAGGACGGCGACCGCATCTCGTACCCGGCCGCCTACCCCGGGGTCATCGCCGTCACGGCCGTCGACCGCAAGAACAAGAAGGCGCCCTTCTCCACCCGCAGCTGGTACGCCACCGTCAGCGCCCCGGGCGTCGACGTGGTCATCGCCGACCCCAACCGCTCCTACTACGAGGGCTGGGGCACCAGCGCGGCCTCCGCCTTCGTCTCCGGCGCCGTCGCCCTGCTCAAGGCCGCCCACCCCGACCTGTCCCCGGCGCAGATCAAGAACCTGCTGGAGGACACCGCCTCCAGTTCCCCGCCCGGCGGCCGCGACGACTCCCGCGGCTTCGGCCTGGTGGACCCGGCCGCCGCCCTCCAGGCCGCGGACGGGATGGCCCCCGAACCGGTGCTGCCCGTTCCCGTCGCGGCCGCGAGCCGCTACTTCGGTGCCGGCCCCGACCCGGTGCCCGACCGCGGGCCCTGGGGCCGTTTCGGAGCCCCGGCGGGCGTGGCCGGCGGGCTGGTCCTGCTCGTGGTGGCCGGCGTACTGGCCCGGCGGCCCCGGGCCGGACGGTGGGATCCCGATGCGGGATAGGCTCGGGGAACTGTGGCGAACAAAAACATTCCCGACCCCGGTTTCTCCGACGACGACGGCTCCGCCGATCCCCGGCTGAGCGCGGCCCTGGCCGCCTGGGCCGTGGACAGAGCCGAGGAGCCGGAGGTGCTGGCGGCCCTGAAGGACGCCCGCCTGCTGGTTCCCGTCGTCGCGGTCCTCGGTGAGGTCGAGACCGACCCCGAGACCGGACTCAAGCGCGAGAAGACCAGCGACATGGCCGTCCCCACCCTGCGGGCGGGCGACCGGCGGGCCCTGCCCGCCTTCACCTCCATCGCCTCGCTGGCCCTGTGGGACCCGGCCGCCCGCCCGGTGGCGGTGCCGCTGCACCAGGCGCTGGCCGCCGCCGCGCACGAGAAGGCCGACACCATCGTCCTCGACCTCTCCGGACCGGTCCCGTATCAGCTCGCGGGCCCCGCGCTGCTCGCGCTCGCCGAGGGCCGCACGGACGCCGGTCCGCTCGCCGACCCCGCCGTGCGGGAGGCCGTACGGGCCGTCGTGACCGCCGAACCGGCCGTGCTCGGCGCCCACCTGGGCCCGGGCGGCGCCGACGCCGACGGAACCCTGGCGATCGTGCTCGCGGCCGGCCCGCAGGCCGCGGCGGCCGCCCGCCGGGTGGCCGAGGCCCTGGCGGCCGACGAGACCCTGCGCGCACGCCTCGTAGGCGGACTGGACCTGGCGCTGCTCCCGGAGGGGGCCCCGGTCCCGCCGGGCGAGCCGCTCTTCACGCGCTGACCGCGGAACGCACGAGGGCGCCTCCCGGCATCGGGAGGCGCCCTTCCTGCTGTTTCCGGAGTCACGCGTGCACGGGAGTTACGCGTACACGGGACCCGTGAACTTCTCGCCCGGGCCCTGCCCAGGCTCGTCCTGCACCAGCGAGGCCTCGCGGAAGGCGAGCTGGAGGGACTTCAGGCCGTCGCGCAGCGGGGCGGCGTGGAAGGAGCTGATCTCGGTGGCGCTCGCGGTGACCAGCCCGGCCAGGGCGGTGATCAGCTTGCGGGCCTCGTCGAGGTCCTTGTACTCGGAGTCCGGCTTGTCCAGGCCCAGGTTGACCGCCGCCGCGCTGAGCAGGTGGACGGCCACGGTGGTGATGACCTCCACGGCCGGCACGTCCGCGATGTCGCGGGTCAGGTCGTCGTAGTCGGGGGCTGCTGAAGATGCAGCGGATTCGGGCGTGGAACCGGAGGGTGTCGCGTCAGTCATGTGCCACACGATATGCCGTGCGGCGGGCTTGCAACGCGGGTGCTAGTATGTACTTCGACCGGCCGGACACTTATGTGCCCGGCCCACAAGTGGAGGCTCCGATTCTCCCACCCAGCCACCCTCGCGGGAGGCGGGTCACCGGTCAGGTGGTATCCATCGTTCCGTACGGACGATGGAAAGCTGCCCGATTTTGCGCCCCGCGGTTCGCACGCGACGGTGCTCCGGTTGTATTGGAGCCCTCGTCTGTGCCCGGCGGGGCTTTTTTGATTCTCCGCCGCGGTCGGTCTGACGGAAAAACGTCAGCGGCTGCCCTCCAGGCAGCCGTGTGGTGCTACCGAGGAGGATCCATCAGCACCGAGCCCCGCATCAACGACCGGATTCGCGTTCCCGAGGTACGACTCGTCGGCCCGAGTGGCGAGCAGGTCGGCATCGTGCCGCTTGCCAAGGCGCTTGAGCTCGCGCAGGAGTACGACCTCGACCTGGTCGAGGTCGCGGCGTCCGCACGCCCGCCGGTCTGCAAGCTCATGGACTACGGCAAGTTCAAGTACGAGTCGGCCATGAAGGCCCGTGAGGCGCGCAAGAACCAGGCGCACACGGTCATCAAGGAAATGAAGCTCCGGCCGAAGATCGACCCGCACGACTATGACACCAAGAAGGGTCACGTCGTTCGGTTCCTCAAGCAGGGCGACAAGGTCAAGATCACGATCATGTTCCGTGGTCGCGAGCAGTCCAGGCCGGAACTCGGCTACCGACTGCTGCAGCGTCTCGCTTCGGACGTCGAGGAGCTCGGCTTCATCGAGTCGAACCCGAAGCAGGACGGCCGAAACATGATCATGGTTCTCGGTCCGCACAAGAAGAAGACCGAGGCGATGGCCGAAGCCCGCGAGGCGCAGGCCGCCCGCAAGGCCGAGCGCCAGGGTGTTGCGGTCAGCGACGAGAGTGGTGACGAGGCCCTGGCCGCCGACGCCGCGCTCGAGGCGGAGAACGCCGCACTCGAAGCCGAGGACGTGGAGGACGCTTCCGACGAAGCGGCCGACGTGGCCGAGGCCGGCACCGACGAGGCAGCCGCCTCGGACGAGGCCTCTGCCCAGGCCTGATTCCGAGGCAGCCCGTCTCGGATCACCGATACAACATGACGCTCCCGCGAGCCGGCCCCCACCAGGGCCGGTGGGGGCGCCACCGACGAGGAGATAACGGCGCTATGCCGAAGAACAAGACGCACTCCGGGACCAAGAAGCGCTTCAAGATCACCGGCTCCGGCAAGGTGCTCCGCGAGCGCGCCGGCAAGCGCCACCTGCTCGAGCACAAGTCGTCCCGTGTCACCCGCCGCCTGACCGGCACCGCGGAGATGGCCCCCGGCGACGCCGCGAAGATCAAGAAGCTTCTCGGCAAGTGACGTCCTCCGCTCCCCTTCCGGGAGCGGGAGCACGTCAAGACCGGGACCCCATCGAATTCGGGTCGTGTGAAGTCATCCACGGCCCCGCTACAAGGAGTACAAAGTGGCACGCGTCAAGCGGGCAGTAAACGCGCACAAGAAGCGCCGGGCAATCCTCGAGGCGGCCAAGGGCTACCGCGGTCAGCGTTCGCGCCTGTACCGCAAGGCCAAGGAGCAGGTCACCCACTCCCTGGTCTACAACTTCAACGACCGCAAGAAGCGCAAGGGTGACTTCCGTCGCCTCTGGATCCAGCGCATCAACGCGGCTGCCCGCCAGAACGGCATGACGTACAACCGCCTCATCCAGGGTCTGAACGCCGCCAACATCGAGGTGGACCGCAAGATCCTCGCCGAGCTGGCCGTCAACGACGCCAACGCGTTCGCCGCGCTGGTCGAGGTCGCGCAGAAGGCCCTCCCGGCCGACGTCAACGCCCCGAAGGTCGCTGCCTAAGCAGCACGCCTTCAAGGCCGCAGTAACCGCAGTACTTTGCCCGGACCCGCAGGCCTCGAGCCTGCGGGTCCGGTGCGTTGATCACCGAGTTCGACTGAGTTCCACCCGCTGTACGTACGGAAGCGAGCCGACCGCATGGGCACCCCCGCCGAGCTGATCTCCCCCCGGTCCACCCGGGTGGCCGCCGCCAGGCGCCTGGCGCGACGCAATTTCCGCACCAAGGAGCGCCGCTTCATCGCCGAGGGCCCGCAGGCCGTGCGCGAGGCCGTGGAGCACCGCGGCGCCGGCGGCGAGTCCACGCTGATCGAGCTGTTCGCGACCGTGGAGGCCGCCGAGCGCTACGCCGACATCGTCGACGCCGCGTACGCCGCCGGGGCCCGCGTCCACTACGCCTCCGACGAGGTGCTCGCGGAGGTCTCGCAGACGGTCACCCCGCAGGGCCTGGTCGGCGTCTGCCACTTCCTCGACTCGCCGTTCGAGGAGATCCTCAAGGCCCGGCCCAAGCTCGTCGCCGTCCTCGCGCACGTCCGCGACCCCGGCAACGCCGGTACGGTGCTGCGCTGCGCGGACGCCGCCGGAGCCGACGCGGTCGTGCTGACCGACGCCTCCGTGGACCTGTACAACCCCAAGTCGGTACGCGCCTCCGTGGGCTCCCTCTTCCACCTCCCGGTGGCCGTCGGCGTGCCCGTGGAGCAGGCCGTCGAGGGGCTGCGCGCGGCCGGCGTACGGATCCTCGCCGCGGACGGGGCCGGCACGGACGACCTCGACGCCGAGCTCGACGCGGGCACCATGGGCACCCCCTCGGCCTGGATCTTCGGCAACGAGGCCTGGGGCCTGCCCGAGGAGACCAGGGCGCTCGCCGACGCGGTCGTACGGGTCCCGATCCACGGAAAGGCCGAGAGCCTGAACCTCGCCACGGCCGCCGCCGTGTGCCTGTACGCCTCCGCGCGTGCACAGCGGGCGCCCGGAGGGTGCCGCTCCGTGACCCCCAGCTAGTAATGTGGCGGCCCGGGGGGCCCACTGTGGTACTCGGAGATGTGGGGTACGGGGACATGACCGTCGGTACGAACAGTTCGCCAGGTGCCGCCAGGGCGGCCGGTGCACCGGTCCTGGCGACCGTGCCCCAGCTGGCCGCCCCCGCCGCCCGGGTGCCCGTGCAGCAGCCCCAGGGAGCCTCTGCCCCGCCCTCACGGGACCGGAGCGTGCCGGAGGACTCGGACGGGCACGGCGAGTACGCCGCGCTCGGGATCGACCCCGACGACCTGCCCGACGGGCTCGTCATCGCCGACGCCGCCGGCCGGGTCGTCTGCTTCAACTCCGCCGCCGCCCGGATCACCGCCCTCCCGGCGGGCGAGGCCCTCGGCCTGGGCATCGAGCGCGCCCTCCCGCTGGAGGACCTCGAAGGCCGCCGCTGGTGGGCGCTGACCGACCCCTACGGAGGCCTCGCCACCCGGCGCGGACAGCCCGAGCGCAACCTGCTGCTCCCCGGCGGCCGCGAGGTGCTCGTCTCCGCCCGGTACGTGCGCACCCACCCCAAGGGCCCCGTGCGCCGGCTCGTGATCACCCTGCGGGGCACCGAGGCCCGGCGGCGCACCGAGCGCAGCCACGCCGAGCTGATCGCCACCGTCGCGCACGAGCTCCGCTCCCCGCTCACCTCCGTGAAGGGGTTCACGGCGACCCTGCTCGCCAAGTGGGAGCGGTTCACCGACGACCAGAAGCGCCTGATGCTGGAGACCGTCGACGCCGACGCGAACCGCGTCACCCGGCTCATCGCCGAGCTCCTGGACATCTCCCGCATCGACTCGGGCCGCCTTGAGGTGCGCCGCCAGCCGGTCGACATCACCACGGCCGTGGGGCGCCACGTCCAGGCACTCACCGCGAACGGGCAGGCCCCGGAGCGGTTCCTGGTCAGTGTGAGCCGACCGCTGCCCGACTTGTGGGCGGACCCGGACAAAATCGACCAGATCCTCGGCAACCTGCTCGAAAATGCGGTGCGCCACGGCGAGGGAACCGTCACCATCGACGTGACGCCGACCAGCTTCGCGAACGCCGCGGGGAAGACCGAGAAGGGAACCGCCGTCACCGTGACCGATGAAGGCCCTGGTATCCCCGAAGAGTCGATGAAGCGCGTCTTCACCCGCTTCTGGCGCGGCAGCAAGCGCGGCGGCACGGGCCTGGGCCTCTACATCGTCAAGGGCATCGTCGAAGCCCACGGCGGCACCATCACGGTCGGCCGCGGCCCCGGCGGCGGCGCCGAGTTCCGATTTATCCTGCCCGTCGGCGCCCCGGCCTACCTCACGCAGTAGACCTGCGGAGCGTCTCGCCAGGCGGCCCACGGGCTCCTTCACCCCCGGCGACCTTTAGACTCGACCTTTGGCACCTTTGTGTCCGAGTGCCGAGCGCGTCCTGCGCGTCGCGCGGGGGACCACCAGCCAGCCATCGGAAGTACGGGAAGAGATGTCGGCACCGAACAAGTCGTACGACCCTGTCGAGGTCGAGGCACTGAAACCGGAAGAGATCGAGCGCATGCGGGACGAGGCGCTCGCCGCCTTCGCCGCCGCCGGCGACCTCGACGAACTTCGCGAGGCGAAGACCGCGCACATGGGCGACCGCTCGCCCCTGGCGCTCGCCAACCGAGAGATCGGCGCGCTGCCCCCGCAGGCCAAGGCCGCGGCGGGCAAGATCGTGGGCCAGGCCCGCGGCGCCGTGAACAAGGCGTTCGGGGCCCGCACGGTCGCGCTCGAAGCCGAGCGCGACGAGCGGGTGCTGGTCGAGGAGGCGGTGGACGTCACGCTGCCCTACGACCGCGTGCCCGCCGGCGCCCGGCACCCCCTGACCACGCTGATGGACCGCATCGCGGACATCTTCGTGGCCATGGGGTACGAGGTCGCCGAGGGACCCGAGGTCGAGGCGGAGTGGTTCAACTTCGACGCCCTCAACTTCACGCCCGACCACCCCGCGCGCCAGATGCAGGACACCTTCTTCGTCAAGGGCCCCGAGGGCACCGAAGGCGACGAGTCCGGCGTCGTGCTGCGCACCCACACCTCCCCGGTGCAGGCGCGCTCGCTGCTGGAGCGCAAGCCCCCCGTCTACATCGTGTGCCCGGGGCGGGTGTACCGCACCGACGAGCTCGATGCGACGCACACCCCGGTCTTCCACCAGGTCGAGCTGCTCGCCGTGGACGAGGGCCTGACCATGGCGGACCTCAAGGGCACCATGGACCACATGGTCCAGGAGCTGTTCGGCGAGGGCACCACCACGCGCCTGCGCCCGCACTTCTTCCCCTTCACCGAGCCGTCCGCCGAGATGGACATGCAGTGCTACGTGTGCCGCGGCGAGTCGGTGGGCAACCCCGACCGCCCGTGCCGTACCTGCTCCAGCGAGGGCTGGATCGAGCTCGGCGGCTGCGGCATGGTCAACCCGAAGGTGCTCGTCGCCTGCGGTGTCGACCCGGAGAAGTACAGCGGCTTCGCCTTCGGCTTCGGCATCGAGCGGATGCTGATGTTCCGCCACAACGTAGAAGACATGCGAGACATGGTCGAGGGTGACGTTCGTTTCACCCGGCCGTTCGGGAGTGAGATCTGATGCGCGTCCCGCTTTCTTGGCTGCGGGAGTACGTCGACCTCCCCGCGGGTGAAACCGGTCGCGACGTGGCCCACAAGCTCGTCGACGCCGGCCTCGAGGTCGAGACCGTCGAGCAGCTCGGCGGCGGGCTCAAGGGCCCGCTCGTCGTCGGCCAGGTGCTGACCATCGAGGAGCTCGAAGGCTTCCGCAAGCCGATCCGCTTCTGCACGGTGGACGTCGGCTCGGCCAACGGCACCGGCGAGCCGCAGGAGATCGTCTGCGGCGCCCGGAACTTCTCCGTCGGCGACAAGGTCGTCGTGGTCCTGCCGGGCGCGGTGCTGCCCGGCGACTTCGCGATCGCCGCGCGCGAGACGTACGGCCGCACCTCCCACGGCATGATCTGCTCCGGCGACGAGCTGGGCATGGGCGACGACGGCACGCACGGCATCATCGTGCTGCCGCACGAGCACGAGGTCGGCACCGACGCGATCAAGCTCCTGGAGCTCGTCGACGAGGTCCTCGACATCGACATCACCCCGGACCGCGGCTACTGCATGTCCATGCGCGGTGTGGCCCGCGAGGCCGCCACCGCGTACGGCCTGCCGCTGCGCGACCCGGCGCTGCTCGACGTGCCCGCGCCGAACTCGTACGGCTACGCCGTCAAGATCGACGACCCGCAGGGCTGCGACCGCTTCACCGCGCGCACGGTGACCGGCCTCGACCCCGAGGCGCGCTCCCCGATCTGGCTCACGCGCCGCCTCCAGAAGGCGGGCATGCGCCCGATCTCGCTCGCCGTCGACATCACCAACTACGTGATGCTCGAGCTCGGCCAGCCGCTGCACGCCTACGACCGCTCGCGGATCGACGGCGCGATCGGCGTCCGCCGGGCCGAGCAGGGCGAGAAGTTCACCACCCTGGACGGGGTCAAGCGCACGCTCGACGCCGAGGACCTGGTGATCACCGACAACAGCGGCCCGATCGGGCTCGCCGGTGTCATGGGCGGTGCCAACACCGAGATCGCCGACTCCGTCACCGACCCCGAGACGGGCGCCGTCACCGGCACCACCGAGGTGGTCGTGGAGGCCGCGCACTTCGACTCCGTGTCGATCTCGCGCACCGCCCGCCGCCTCAAGCTGTCCTCCGAGGCGTCCAAGCGCTTCGAGCGCGGCGTCGACCCGCAGGCCGCCGCCGCTGCCGCGCAGCGCACCGTCGACCTGCTCGTGCTGCTCGCGGGCGGCACGGCCGAGGCCGGCGTCACCGAGCTCACCGCCCCGGGCGCCCCGCGCACCATCGCGATGAGCGCGGACCACCCCGACAAGGTCGCGGGCATGGAGTACGGCCGGGAGACCGTCGTACGCCGCCTGCAGGAGGTCGGCTGCGACGTCTACGGCCAGGACGAGCTCGTCGTCACGGCGCCCTCGTGGCGGCCCGACCTCGCCGAGCCCAACGACCTCGCCGAGGAAGTCATCCGGCTGGAGGGCTACGGGAACCTTCCCTCCACCCTCCCGCAGGTGCCCTCCGGCCGCGGTCTGACCGCCCGGCAGCAGCTGCACCGCCGGGTGGGCCGCGCGCTGGCCGGCGCGGGCTACGTCGAGGCGCTCAGCTACCCCTTCATCGGGGAGGGCGTCTTCGACCAGCTCCAGCTGCCCGCGCACGACGCCTCCCGCCAGGTCGTCAAGCTGGTCAACCCGATCTCCGACGAGGAGCCGGCGCTGCGCACCACGCTGCTGCCGGGTCTGCTCGGCGCGCTGCGCCGCAACGACAGCCGGGGCAGCCACGACCTCGCCCTCTTCGAGACCGGCTCGGTCTTCCGGGCCGCCGCGCAGCCGGGCGTCGCCGTACGCCTCGGCGTCGACCGGCGTCCCACCGACGAGGAGATCGCCACCCTGAACGCGGCCCTGCCCGCGCAGCCGCGCTACGCCGCGGTCGTGCTCGCCGGTGCCCGCGAGCAGGCCGGCTGGTGGGGCAAGGGCCGTCCGGCCGACTGGGCGGACGCGGTCCAGGCGGCGCGCTCTCTGGCCGTCGAGGCCGGTGCGGAGCTCGTCGTGCGCCAGGGCCAGTACGGTCCCTGGCACCCGGGCCGCTGCGCCGAGCTGATCGTCACCCTGGACGGGGTGGAGACGGTCATCGGGCACGCCGGTGAGCTGCACCCGCGCGTGGTCAAGGCGATGGGCCTGCCGGCCCGCACCAGCGCCATGGAGCTCGACCTGGACCGCCTCGCGGCGGCCGGCGGCGAGGCCCTCCAGGCGCCCCGGATCGCCTCCTTCCCGGTGGCGACCCAGGACGTCGCGCTGATCGTCGACGCGTCGGTGCCGGCTTCGTCCGTCGAGGACGCGCTGCGCAAGGGCGCCGGCGAACTGCTGGAGTCCCTGCGGCTGTTCGACGTCTTCGAGGGCGAGCAGGTGGGCGAGGGCAAGAAGTCCCTCGCGTACGCGCTGCGTTTCCGCGCGGCGGACCGGACGCTGACGGCCGAGGAGTCGACGGCGGCGCGTGACGCGGCGGTCGCCCTCGCGGGCGAGCGTACGGGGGCGGTGCTGCGCGGCGCGTAGCCGCTGCCGCTCGGTGTCGAGGGGGTGCATCCCGGTCCGTCCGGGGTGTACCCCCTCCGTCGTACCCGGCCGCGCGGGGTGGCGGGGCGGCCCTGCGGGGCGGAGTTCCCCTACCCGCCCTTCCACCGTTCCCCGGGCTCCGCCCGGACCCGGTCCTCAAACGCCGGACGGGCTGGGTTTTCCGGCTGTGCCGGAAAAATCCAGCCTCGCCGGCGTAGGGGACCAGCCCCGCAGGGTCCGGGCCCGGGGCGCGGACGTCCGTGCGGCTGGGGCGCGGACGTCCGGGCCGGAAGGGGGGACCACGCGGGCCGGGCCCGGTGGGTGGGCCCGGCGCGCGCTCGGTCCGGCCCGGCCGGGGCCCGGCGACCAACCAGGACCCGGCGGAGCCGAAGCGCGCCGCCCGCCTGCCGTGGAGTGTCGGGCAGACAACAGGACGGGCGGCGCGGTTGACGGGTCGTCGCACTGTACGAGGGGGAGCCGACGACCCGAGCTACCTCTTGGCGAGGCCCTTAAGTGAAGCGCTCGCCCGGCCCTCCGCGGCAGGGTGCGTATCGCATTTATGCGCGTACTCCGTTCACACCCCGTGTGAAGCGCGCACCCACTAGCCTGGTTGCGACGAGCCCTTGGAGGGGCCCATGCAGCCCAACGCCCTGCTCGACGCCCTCCTCGCCGAGGCGGGCATGTCCCACGCCGGACTCGCCGCGCACGTGAACCAGGCGGGCCGCACCCGCGGACTCGCCCTGAGGTACGAACACACCGCCGTGACGCGGTGGTTGAAGGGCCAGCGCCCGCGCGGACAGGTCCCGGACCTGATCTGCGAGGTCATCGGGGGCAGGCTGCGGCGGCCGCTCTCCCTCGATGACGTCGGGTTCGGGGTGCCCGGGCAGCCCGCCGACGCCAACGGGTCCCCGCTCAGCGGCTTCGTCGACCGGGCGGCCGCCCTGTGGCGCTGCGACGGCAACGGGCGCCAAGGGCCCGACGCCGGGGCCGTCACCGGTACGCCCGCGGTGATCCCGGTGTGGGAGTGGGAGAACCCGCCGGAGGACGCCGACGTGTCCCGCGCGGGGCCGACCCGCGTCGGACCCGAGCACGTGGAGATCCTCAAGGCCGCCCGCGCACACTACGAGCTGATGTACCGCAGGGCCGGCGGCGTGGCCACCCGTGACCGGGTCGTCCGCTTCCTCGGCACCGAGACCGCCCCCCTGCTGCGCGGCAGTTACTCCGACGGCCTCGGCCGCAGCCTGCACCGGGCCGGCGGCTCCCTGGTGGCCGTGGCGGGGATCTGCGCCTACGACTCGGACGCGCACGGGCTGGCCCAGCGCTACTTCCACCAGGCGCTGAGGCTGGCCAAGGCGAGCGGCGACCGGGGGCTCGGGGCCTATGTGATCGCGCTGATCGTCAACCAGTGCCTGCACCTACGGGAGTTCCGCCAGGCCGTGGCCTTCGCCGAGGCGGCCCTGCGCGCCGCGGGCCGGCACACCACCCCGGCCCTGGCCGCGGACCTGTACGCCATGCAGGCCAAGGCCTACGCCCAACTCGGCGATGCGGCGGCCGCGTTGGCCTGCATCCGCAAGGCCGAGGAGGCGGCGGAGCGGATCCGGCCCGGCACGGAGCCGGACGAGACGGGGTACGTGCAGCCCGGGCTGGTCAACGTACAGGTGGCCGAGGCGCTGCTGGGGATGGGGGATCTGCGGGCGGCCCACGAGCAGGCCGCGGCGGCGGTCGGGACGCCCGCGCACGACCGGGGCCGGGTGCACCGGCTGGCGATGCTGTGCGAGATCCAGCTGCGCCAGGGCGAGGCCGACCAGGCGGTGGCCTCGGCGGCCGAAATGGCCGAGCGGGCCAAGGGGATGGAGTCCCTGCGCCTGCGCGACCGGCTGCGGGCGGTCCGGGAACAGCTGCTGACCAGCGGTTGTTCGGGTGCGCAGGACACGGCCGAGCTCATCGACGGGGCGCTGCGCGTTCCGCTGTGACATCCCCCGTGGCGTTCTCTGCGCCGCCCTTTGCGCGTTCCCCTGGGCCGGGGTGAACTGCTGCCATGTTGCCACCTACTCGATCGGAAGGTGGCAGAACCGTGCAGTGGATGAACCTGAGTGAGCAAACCGTGTACACGAACCGCTGGTTCGACGTGAATCTCGCCGATGTGGAGCTCCCCGACGGCCGGCACCTGGACCACTTCGTCATCCGGCTGCGCCCGGTCGCCGTCGCCACGGCCGTCAACGCGGCCAACGAGGTGCTGCTGCTGTGGCGCCACCGCTTCATCACCGACAGCTGGGGCTGGGAACTGCCGGCCGGGGTCGTCGAGGACGGGGAATCCGTGGAGCGGGCGGCCGCCCGCGAGATGGAGGAGGAGTCGGGCTGGCGGCCCGGCCCCCTGCACCACCTGATGACCGTCGAGCCGTCCAACGGGCTGACCGACGCCCGCCACCACCTCTACTGGGCGGACGGGGCCACGTACATGGGCCACCCCGAGGACGACTTCGAGTCCTCGCGCCGCGAGTGGGTACCGCTCAAGCTGGTCCCCGACATGATCGCGCGCGGCGAGATCCCGGCCGCCAACATGGCGGCCGGGCTGCTGCTCCTCCATCACCTGCGGCTCGGCTGAACCGCGGGCGGCCGCCCGTACGGATCAGCCGTACGGGCCGGTCGCCGGGGTCAGCCGTACGGGTAGAAGCCCGAGCCGGTCTTGCGGCCCAGGCGGCCGGCGTCGACCATGCGCTGGAGCAGCGGGGGAGCGGCGTACAGGGGCTCCTTGTACTCGGAGTACATCGAGTCGGCGATCGAGGCGATCGTGTCCAGGCCGATGAGGTCGGAGAGCTTGAGCGGGCCCATCGGGTGGGCGCAGCCCAGCTCCATGCCGTTGTCGATGTCCTCGCGGCTCGCGATGCCCGACTCGAACATCCGGATGGCCGACAGCAGGTACGGGACCAGGAGCGCGTTGACGACGAAGCCGGAACGGTCCTGGGCGCGGATCGCATGCTTGCCCAGCACCTTCGCGACCAGGGCCTCGGCGCGCTTGACGGTCTCGTCGCTCGTGGTCAGTGCCGGGATCAGCTCGACGAGCTGCTGCACCGGGGCCGGGTTGAAGAAGTGGATGCCGATCACCTGGTCGGGACGCGAGGTCGCGACGGCCAGCTTCACCAGCGGGATCGAGGAGGTGTTGGAGGCGAGGATCGCGTCCGGGCGGGTGATCACCTGGTCGAGGACCTGGAAGATCTCCGTCTTGACCTGCTCGTTCTCGACCACGGCCTCGATGATGAGGTCGCGGTCGGCGAACTCGCCGAGGTCGGTGGTGAACGACAGGCGGGCCAGGGTGGCGTCCCGCTCCTCCTCGCTGATCTTGCCGCGTTCGGCGGCCTTCGTCAGGGAGGAGTGCAGGCGGGTGCGCCCGAGTTCCAGGGCCTCGCCGGTGGTCTCGGCGACCATCACCTCAAGACCGCTGCGGGCGAACACCTCCGCGATGCCCGCGCCCATCTGGCCACAGCCCACTACTCCGACGCGTGCGATGTCGTCTGGGAGGTCCGTCACATCGTGCCTTTCGCTGCTCATCCATCGCGGGTCCCCCGTACTCGTGCAGTGGTAACTGCGTTCCGGCGCCCGCCACGCCCCCCGACGTTACCCCCGTCCTTGCCCGGCGTGTCGTGCCGGGGCGGGCATGCTGGGCGGACACGAGGCGGACTCAAGGCAATGTCACGGAGCGGAACGGAGTCGTCACATGGCGTTCATCGGGAGGCGGGGGATGCTGGCCGCGGCGGCGGGGGTGCTGGCGGCGGTGGCGGCGGCCCCCGCGAGAGCGGTCGGGCGGCCGGAGCCGGGCGGGGCAGGCGAGCAGGAGCGGGCGGAGGGGGCGGGCACGGCGGCGTTCCGCGGGATGTGGGTCGCCTCCGTGCAGAACGTGGACTGGCCCTCGCAGAGCGGGCTCTCCGCGCGGGAACAGCGCGCCGAGCTGCTGGGCCTCCTCGACACCGCCGTCGCCCGCCGCCTCAACGCGGTGATCCTCCAGGTCCGGCCGACCGCCGACGCGATGTGGCCCTCGGCGCGCGAGCCCTGGTCCCAGTGGCTCACCGGCGAGCAGGGGGTCGACCCCGGCTGGGACCCGCTCGGCACGGCGGTCGCCGAAGCGCACGCCCGCGGGCTGGAACTGCACGCCTGGTTCAACCCGTACCGGGTGGCCAACCACACCGACCGGAGCCTGCTCGTACCCGAGCACCCGGCCCGCCGCAACCGGGGCTGGACCGTGCCCTACGGCGGCAAGCTGTACTACAACCCCGGGCTGCCGGAAGTCCGCCGCTTCGTGCAGGACGCCATGCTCGACGCCGTCGCCCGCTACCCCCTGGACGGGGTGCACTGGGACGACTACTTCTACCCGTACCCCGTCGAGGGCCGGGATTTCGACGACGACGCCGCCTACGAGCAGTACGGCAGGGCCTTCGCGACCCGCGCCGACTGGCGCCGGCACAACACCGACACCCTGGTCCGCGAGATGTCCGAGCGGCTGCGGGCGCTGCGCCCCGCGACGCGCTTCGGCATCAGCCCGTTCGCCGTCTGGCGCAACTCCGACCGCGATCCGCTCGGTTCGCCGACCCAGGCGGGCGTCGGCACGTACGACGACCTGTACGCGGACACCCGCAAGTGGGTGCGCGAGGGCTGGATCGACTACATCGTGCCCCAGGCGTACTGGCAGATCGGCCACCCGACCGCCGACTACGCCGCGATCGTCCCCTGGTGGGCGCGGACCGTCGCCGGCACCCGCGTCCAGCTCTACGTGGGGGAGGCGCTGTACCGCTGCGACGCGCAGAGCTCCACGGCCGCCTGGCGCGATCCGCGCGAGCTGTCCCGGCACCTGCGGTTCGCCGCCGGATACCCGGAGGTCCGCGGCCACGTCTACTTCTCCGCGAAGCAGGTGGACGCGGACCCCAACGGGGCGATGGCCCGGGTGGTCGCCGACCACTATCCGACGGCGGTGGCCGTGCCACCGCGCTGACCCGACCCGTCGACGGCAGGCCCTGGGGGGTGTCCGTCAGTGGTCGTGGTCGGCGGGGTGCTTCACCACGCAGTCGGGGCCGGGGGACATGACGGCCTCGTGTCCGTCCGTGAAGCGGACGCGGTAGGGAGGGGTGCCGTTCTCTCCCAGGACCTGGGTGATCTCACCGACCTTGTCGTGCTGGCCCACGATCCTGCCGTGCTGAACCAGCTGGTCGCCCTCGGTCGCGCGCATGCTGACCTCCTCGGTGGCGGTCCGATCCGGTGCTAGCAGTTTAGGTCGTTCAGCCCCTTTTTGGCCCATCGGGCCGCTGCGTCACCGCGATGCAGACGAGCACCGCGCAGGCGGCGACGGGCGCGGCCGGGGACAGCTGCTCGCCGAGCAGCAGCACCGACCACAGCAGGGTCAGCAGCGGCTGCGCGAGCTGGAGCTGGCTCGCGCGGGCCGCGCCGATCTCGGCCATGCCCCGGTACCAGACGTAGAGGCCGAGGAAGGAGGAACCGACCGCCACCCAGACCAGCCCGGCCACCCCGCGGCCGGTCAACTCGACCGGCTCGTACGCGAGCCCGAGCGCGGAGCCGGCCAGACCGATGGGCAGGCACAGCACCAGCGCCCAGGCGATCACCTGCCAGCCGGGCAGCAGCCGGGCCAGGCGTCCGCCCTCGGTGTACCCGGCCGCGCACACCAGCAGCGCGGCGAAGAGGAAGGCGTCTCCGGCCGAGAGGGCGCCGCCGCTCTGGGCCACGGTGAAGCCGAGGACGACGACCGCTCCGGCGACGGCCGCGGCCCAGAACCGGCGCGAGGGCCGGGCTCCGGTGCGCAGCGAGGAGACCACCGCCGTGGTGAGCGGGAGCAGGCCGACCACCACGGCGGCGTGCGAGGTGGTGGAGGTCTGCAGGGCCAGGGTGGTCAGCAGGGGGAAGCCGACGACCACGCCGCCGGCGACGACCGCCAGCCCCGCCCAGTGGGCGCGGGCCGGCACCGGAACGCGCAGGGCCAGCAGGAAGGCGCCGGCCGTCAGGCCCGCCAGCAGACAGCGCAGGCCGAACAGGGACCACGGGCCGAAGCTCTCCAGGCCCCAGGCGGTGCCGGGGAAGGTCAGCGAGAAGGTGACGACTCCGGCCGCGGCGAGCGTGGTGCCCCCGAGGGCGGGCCGACGGGCGTCGGTTCCTCGAACTGCTATCGCGTTGGGGAGAGTAGCGCTATTCTGTGCTGTCATGTACGAGCGTAGCAGTGTGGCGGAACTGGCGGAATCCCTTCGGCTCGAGCTGAACCGCTACTCGGTGGGTGGAAAGCTCCCGTCGAGCCGGGCCCTGATCGAGCAATACCGGGTCAGCCCCGTCACCGTCTCCCGGGCCCTCGCCCAGCTCGCCGCCGAAGGCCTGGTGGTCACCCGCCCCGGAGCCGGGGTCTACCGCGCGCAGCCCCGTACGCACACCCAGGAGCTCGGCGACACCTCGTGGCAGTCCGTCGCCCTGAGCGCCGAGGACTCCGGCGAGGTGGTCCCGCGCTCCGTGGACGCCTCCGGGGTGCTGGTCACCCTGGCCGCCCCGCCCGCCGGGGTCATCCCGCTGCACAGCGGCTACCTGCACGAGGCGCTCCAGCCCGAGCGGGCCATGGCGGCGGCGCTCGCCCGGGCCGGCCGGCGGCCCGGGGTGTGGGGGCGGCCGCCCGTGGAGGGGCTGCCGGAGCTGCGGGACTGGTTCGCGCGGGAGATCGGCGGGGCGGTCGCGGCCGCGGACGTGCTGGTGACCGCGGGCGGCCAGAGCGCGCTCGCCGCCGCACTGCGGGCGCTCGCCCCGCCCGGGGCGCCGATCCTCGTCGAATCCCCGACCTACCCGGGGCTGCTGGCCCTCGCGCGGGCCGCGGGCTGCCGGCCGGTCCCCGTCCCGGTGGACGCGGACGGGGTCCGGCCGGAGCTGCTGGCCGCCGCCTTCGAAGCCACCGGGGCGCGGGTGTTCGTATGCCAGCCGCTGTTCCAGAACCCGACCGGGGCCGTGCTGTCCGGCGAGCGGCGGGGAGAGGTCCTGCGGATCGCGCGCGCCGCCGGGGCGTTCGTGCTGGAGGACGACTACGCGCGGTCCCTGGCCCACGAGGACGCGGGCCCGCTGCCCGCGCCGCTCGCCGCCGAGGACCCGGACGGGGTGGTCGTCCACGTGCGGTCCCTGACCAAGGTCACCTCGCCCAGCCTGCGCGTGGGCGCGCTGGCGGCCCGGGGCCCGGTTTTCGACCGGCTGCGCGCCATCCAGGTCGTGGACAGCTTCTTCGTGCCCCGGCCTCTCCAGGAGGCCGCCCTGGAACTGGTGGGCGCACCCGCCTGGCCGCGCCACCTCAAGACCGTGGCCGCCGAGCTGCGCCACCGGCGGGACGTCCTCGCGGGGGCGCTGCGGCGGGAACTGCCGGAGCTGGAGGTGCCCCATCCGCCGCGCGGCGGCTACCAGTTGTGGGCGCGGCCCGGAGGGGGCGGCGACGACGCGGCCTTCGTGGCGGCCGCCCTGCGGGCCGGGGTCGCGGTCGCGCCGGGACGGCCGTACTTCTGCGCGGAACCGCCCGGTCCGTTCGTCCGGCTGAGCTTCGCCGGGGTGTCCGGCGCCGGCGAACTGACCGAGGCCGTCCGGCGGCTGCGGTCCGGGCTTCGTCCCGACGCTTGACCTCGTGCGACACGCGGATCACCATCGCCGCATGCATGTTCGGGTTTCGCTAGTCGCAGCAGCCCGTAGTACCTCGCTGCTCGCCGAGCGCTTCGACGACGACCGCCCCCTCGACGTGGACGGCTGGCGCGCGGTGGAATCCGCCGCGCGCGGGCTCGTACCGCTGGGCTCGGCCGAGCTCCGCTACTGTTCGCCGACCTCGCGCAGCCGGGCCACCGGGACCGCCCTCGGCTACGCCCCGATGGCGCAACCCGCCCTGCGGGAGTGCGACATGGGGTACTGGCGCGGACTCACCCTGGCCGAGGTGGCGGCCCGGGATCCCGCGGCCGTGGACCTCTGGCTGACCGATCCGCACGCCGCGCCGCACGGCGGGGAGTCCCTGCTCGCCTTCATCGCCCGGATCGGCGGCTGGCTCGACACCCGGCCGGCCGACGACGGGGGAGCGATCGTGGCGGTGGCGGAGCCTTCGGTGGTCCGGGCGGCGCTCGTGTACGCCCTGAACGCGCCACCGCTGACCTACTGGAACGTGGACGTCCGCCCCCTGTCCACGCTCACCCTCGCCGGCCGGCCGCGGAGCTGGCACCTCTCCCTCCAGGCGCCCGTCTGAGCCGGCTAAATCGGTTGAGGCGCAGGTGGGAGGTGCCTAGCCTGCGGGCATGGACAAGATCACAGACATCGGCGGCGCGGGCATACGGATCACCACGATCGCCGAGCGGCCCGAACTGGCGGCCCGGCTCTGGGACATGAAGGACTCGTGGCCCGAGTTCGCCCAGCACGACGCGCTGGCCTGGCTGCTGTACCCGCGGATGGTGGCCGAGTTCCCGGAGTACGTCCTGATCGCCACGGACGGCGACACGGTGGTCGCCCGGGGCTTCAGCGTGCCCTTCGCGCAGCACGCGCCGGGCCGCGACGGGGTGCTCCCCGCGCAGGGCTGGGACCGGATCCTGATGTGGGCCTTCTCCGACCTGCGGCGCGGGGTCGAGCCCGACACCGTGAGCGCGATCGAGATCAGCGTCGCCAGCGACCGGCAGGGCGAGGGCCTGTCCGGCCGGATGCTCGCCGCGATGCGCGCAACCGCCCGCGCGCGCGGCTTCACCGAGGTGGTGGCCCCGGTGCGGCCCAGCGGAAAGCCGGCCGAGCCGGACACCTCGATCCACGAGTACGCGTACCGCACCCGCGAGGACGGCCTCCCGCACGACCCGTGGCTGCGGGTCCACGTGCGGGCGGGCGGCGCCATCGACTCGGTGGCCCCGCTGTCGATGACGATCACCGGCTCCGTCGAGCAGTGGCGGGAGTGGACCGGCCTGCCCTTCGACACGGCCGGCCCGGTCCGCGTTCCCGGTGCCCTGTCCCCGGTCCACTGCGAACCGGAGCAGGGCTTCGCGGTCTACGTGGAGCCGAACGTCTGGGTCCGGCATCCGCTGGGGGCGCTTGCCTAGAGGAGCGCGATGGGGGCGGTGGCGGAGGAGGGGAGGTAGATCCCTCCGATGCCCGCGTAGGTGGCCCGGTAGCCGCGCAGGAGTTCGTCCAGCGGGATCGTCAGCCGGGCCGGGGTGTCGCACCGGGCGGCTCCGAACTGGTCGGTGACCGCGGTGCACAGGGTCCGGCCGCCGACGGTCGTGAAGGTGACCGGTACGCCGTCCAGCCCGGCCGGGGCGTCCGCGATCCGCACGGTGGTGCTGAGGTTCTTGACCCCGAAGAGCAGCCCGTTCAGCTTCGCCGGGCCGGCCGTGGTGAGCGTGGCCACGGCGGGCCGGACCAGCTCGGGCGCCTCGCAGAGCTGGGTGCCGGGAGCGTAGACCTGCCCGGTGGGGCAGGCCACGACGGTGGCGACCCCGCCCGCGCACTGGACGTAGAACCGCTGGTCCTGCAGTCGCGGCAGCCGCCCGGTGGCGCCGCCGGCGCACGAGCCCTCGGCGGCGCTCACGGGTGCGGCCCCCACTCCCAGCGCGAGGACCGCTCCGGCGGCCAGCGCGGCGAACGAGGCGGCCCATCCCTTGCCGGCCGGACCCTTGCCGATACGTAACACCCTTGCCCCCAGTTCACTCACTGTGACGAAATGAATACGAAGTGACTATAGGGACGGCCGTGTGGCGGGCGCAACGCTCTCGGGGCATCGCCAGGGAGTGCGAATATCCGCTAGCTTGAACGCGTTCAAGTCGAGTGGGTGCGGCCGGAGGGGGCGGGCATGGCGGGGATCCCGTGGTCCGGCCGGGGAGCGGCGGACGGCGCCGCCGCGGCGCACGGAACGCCGGGCGCCCACCCGTGGCAGCAGCGGATCGCGCTGGTCGCGCTGATCCTCCCGGTGCCGTTCGTGGTGGAGATGCTCGGGGCGGGGCTGTCGCCGTTCGTGCTGATCGCCCCGGCCCCCCTGCTCGCGGCTCCCGCGGCCCTGCGCGCGCACCGGGCCCGGTTCATGACCGCCTGCGTGGTCCTCGCGGTCGTACTGCTCGGGTGGTCGCTCTTCGGATTCCTGGAGGGGGCGTGGGTCTTCCTGCCCTCGTCGCTGCTCCTGCTGTGCGCGAACTTCGCCGACCCGCGGGCGTACGCGACCCCGGCCGCCGTCTTCGGCTTCGCCGCCGTGGCCATCGCGGTGCTGCCCGCGATCGGCTCGCTGACGGCCCTCGTCCACCTGCTCGGCGGCTGAGCCGGGAGGGAGTCGGCCTACGTGCAGTCTTCCTGCAGGCCCTAGCGGCCCCGGGGCTTCCCGCGCTTGCCGGTGGACTTGGCCGTGGCCTTGCCGCCCTTGGGGGCCCCGGACCGCGGGTTCTTGGCGGCCGGCTTGCCTCCCGTGCGGGGAGCCGGCTTCCGCGCCGGCTTCGCCTTCTTCTGCTCGGGCTCGGGCTGGGTGCGGCCGCGTCCGCGCGAGCTGTTGACGGTCCGCCCGCGCACGATCCCGATGAACTCCTCGACCAGGTCGGGGGTCTCCTCCGCCTCGGGCCACGACAGCGCGACGCGCGACTCGGGGGCGTCCAGCAGGGTCCGGTACGTGAGGTCCTTGCGGTGGTGCAGCCGCGCGAGCGACTGGGGCACGATCAGCACCCCGATGCCCGCGGCCACCAGCTCGATCGCGTCGGCCGTGGTCTCCGGGCGCTGGAGCGCCGCCTTGCCCGGCAGCTGCTCCCACGCGAGGGTGTCGTCCAGCGGGTGGAGCACGATCTCGTCGGCCAGCTCCGCGATCGACAGCTCCTCGGCCGCGGCCATGAGGTGGTCCTTCGGGATCACGACGACCGTGGTCTCGGTGTAGAGCGGGATCGCGCTGAGGTCCGTACGGTCGATCGGCAGCCGGACGAACCCGGCGTCGGCGCCGCCGCCGCGCAGCAGGGCGGGGGCTTCGGCCGGAGTGACCTGGACGAGGGTCAGCGGAACGTCGGGCAGACGCTCCTTCCAGATCCGGACCCACTTCGTGGGAGTCACCCCGGGGACGTATGCGAGCTGGAACGACGGGGGTGTCCGGGAGTCTGTCACCCGGCCAGATTACCGGCCGTGGTCGGAGGTGGCGCACATGCTCGATACCCTTGACCTCATGACGTCGCACCAGACCACCCAGACCATGAAGCCCGCTACTGCGGCGAAGAAGCTGGGTGTGTACCTCGAGGCCACCCCCGCAGAGTTCCAGGAGGGTGTCGTCTCGCGCACCGAGCTGACCGCCCTCCAGGCCGAGCCCCCGCAGTGGCTGCAGGACCTCCGGGCCAACGGCCCGCACCCCCGTCCGGTGGTCGCGTCCAAGCTCGGCATCTCGATCGCCGGTCTGGCGCGCGGCGGTGTCACCGAGCCGCTCACCACGGAGCAGATCGAGGCCCTGAAGCAGGAAATGCCGGAGTGGCTCGCGAAGGAGCGCGCCACCCAGGCCGACGTCCGCAAGGAGACCGTCCGCATCAAGCAGATGCAGGCGGAGAAGGCCGCGAAGGCCGCGGAGAAGACCGGGAAGTAGGCGTCCCTTCACGGAACCCCCGGTCTCCCCGCGGCCCCCTGGGGGGTGTCTTGCCGATCAGGCCGGGCTCGCGGCGTCTGGCACCGCGCCTCGCCGCGTTGTCGTCACTCGTCGACGCTCCGCGTCGACTCCCTCCTCCGCCTTGCGATGCACGGCACCAGACGCCGCTCCCTGATCCGGCCTGATCGACAAGACACCCCCTAGGCCCGCACCGGCCGTGAGATGCTGGTGCGCGTGACGATCGAGGACCTGGTGCGGCTGCGGCGGGCCCGGGACGTGATGGACCGCGACTACGCCGAGCCGCTGGACGTACCGGCGCTGGCCTCCGTCGCCCTCATGTCGCCCGGGCACTTCTCCCGCAGCTTCCGGGCGGCCTTCGGAGAGACCCCGTACAGCTACCTGATGACCCGCCGCGTCGAGCGGGCCAAGGCCCTGCTGCGCCGGGGCGACCTGAGCGTGACCGAGGTCTGTTTCGCGGTCGGATGCACCTCGCTGGGGTCGTTCAGCTCGCGCTTCACGGAGCTGGTCGGGGAGACCCCCAGCGCCTACCGGGCCCGCCGGCACGAGGCCGGCGCCGCCATCCCGGCGTGTGTCGCCAAGGTCTTCACCCGGCCCGTGCGGAACACCGCGGGCAATAGGGGAGCGGGATCCGCGACCGCGTCGTAGCGTCGGGGCATGACCATCAAGCTCTCGCAGTGCTTCATCGCCGTCGACGACCACGACAAGGCGCTCGCCTTCTACCGTGACGCCCTCGGCATGGAAGTGCGCAACGACGTCGCCTTCGAGGGGATGCGCTGGGTGACCGTCGGCTCGCCCGAGCAGCCCGACGTGGAGATCGTCCTCGAACCGCCGCTCGCCGATCCCGGCGCTTCGCCGGCCGACCGGCAGGCGATGGCGGAAATGCTGGCCAAGGGCGTGCTCCGCGGGGTGATCTTCGCGACGGACGACGTGGACGCGACGTTCGAGCGCATTCGGGCCACCGGCGCAGAGGTGCTCCAGGAGCCCGCCGACCAGCCGTACGGGGTCCGCGACTGCGCCTTCCGCGATCCGTCCGGCAACATGCTCCGCTTCAACCAGCCGCGCAGCAGCTGACCCGCAGCAGCTGACCCGCGCTCCCGCCGGGCCTCACCCGGCGGCGGCCCACCCCGGGACCGTCGGCAGCACCGTCTCGGCGAGGCGCAGCACGACCGCGTCGTCGGGCATCCCGCCGTCGGAGCGCCACAGCGTCAGCTCGTAGGTGCCGCCGCCGTCCTCCGTACCCCGGGACACCACGAGGGAACGGGTCGGGACACCGGAGCCGGTGCTGGCGTCGCTGCCGTCCAGGTTGAAGCTGAGGCTGATGGTGCGGTCCGAGTAGTAGGCGGCCGGGTGCCCCAGGACGGTCAGCGGCAGCGTGCCGTCTCCGAGGAACTTGGCCACGGTGGCGACCTTCAGCCCGTCGTCCGCGACCCTCAGGTTCACGGTGTAGGTCTCGAACTCGATCTTGCCCGAGGGGGTGTGGATCTCCTCGTCGCTGCCGACGGGCTTGAAGGTGCTGCCGCCGCCGTTCGCGTTCTTCACGACCTCGCCCGGAGTACCCAGCAGGTCCGCGAGATCGGGACGGTGCAGCGCCTCGCACAGCTGGGCCCCGGAGACGTGCCCCGCCTCGGCCGGGGTCTGCGCGGGCTTCTTCTCGGGCTCCCCGTGCGAGCAGGTGACGGGCTTCGCCTCACCGCTCGAATTCACCGATTCCCCGCCCACCCAGAGGGCGAGTCCCAGGGCTCCGAACAGGCCCACGGCCATGAAGCCCTGGCGTATCGCGGCGCCCTTGGAGATCGTCAGTCCGTCGTCGCTCATGTCCCCCACCTGCTGTGATCCCCCGATATGTGCCCGGGGAACGTAACCCGTGATCATCGGACGGACAAGCGAGTAACACTGGGGGAGTAAGACCGGACGACTGCTTTGCATAAACGTGCGGTCGTACGTATAGTCATGCCATCGAGGAGGAGGGTCCGATGGTGGTACGTGTAGCGGTGGCCGGTGCGAGCGGATACGCGGGCGGGGAGGTGCTGCGCCTGCTCCTGGCCCACCCCGAGGTCGAGATCGGCGCACTGACCGCCAACTCCAACGCCGGGCAGCCGCTCGGTGCGCTCCAGCCGCACCTGGTGCCGCTGGCCGGACGCGTTCTGGAGGCGACCACGCCCGAGGTGCTCTCCGGTCATGATGTCGTCTTTCTGGCCCTGCCGCACGGGCAGTCCGCCGCCGTGGCCGCCCAGCTCGGCGAAGAGGTCCTCGTCGTCGACATGGGCGCCGACCACCGGCTCCAGGACTCCGCCGACTGGGACAAGTTCTACGGCGCCCCGCACGCCGGGACCTGGCCCTACGGCCTTCCCGAGCTGCCGGGTGCCCGCGCGGCCCTGGCCGGCTCCAAGCGCATCGCCGTCCCCGGCTGCTACCCGACCGCCGTCTCGCTCGCGCTGTTCCCGGCCTACGCCGCGCAGCTCGCCGAGCCCGAGGCCGTGATCGTCGCCGCCTCCGGCACCTCGGGCGCAGGCAAGGCGCTCAAGCCGAACCTTCTGGGCTCCGAGGTCATGGGCTCCATGAGCCCGTACGGGGTCGGCGGCGGCCACCGCCACACGCCCGAGATGGTGCAGAACCTCAGCCCCGTGGCCGGCCAGCGGGTGTCCGTCTCCTTCACGCCCACGCTGGCGCCGATGCCCCGCGGCATCCTGGCCACCTGCTCCGCCAAGGCGCTGCCGGGCACCACGGCCGACGCGGTCCGCGCCGCGTACGAGAAGGCGTACGCGGACGAGCCCTTCGTGCACCTGCTGCCCGAGGGCCAGTGGCCGGCGACGGCGTCCGTCTACGGTTCCAACGCCGTTCAGATCCAGGTCGCGTACGACGAGGCCGCGCAGCGGATCATCGCGATCAGCGCCATCGACAACCTGACCAAGGGCACCGCCGGCGGCGCGGTCCAGAGCATGAACATCGCCCTCGGCCTCCCCGAGGCGCTGGGTCTTTCCACGATCGGAGTCGCACCGTGAGCGTCACGGCAGCACAGGGATTCACTGCGGCGGGCATCGCCGCCGGGATCAAGGCAAACGGCAACCCGGACCTGGCCCTCGTGGTCAACCAAGGGCCGCGTCTGGCCGCCGCGGGCGTCTTCACCTCCAACCGCGTCAAGGCCGCGCCCGTCCACTGGTCCGAGCAGGTCCTGCGCGGCGGCACGGTCAGCGCGGTCGTCCTCAACTCCGGCGGCGCCAACGCCTGCACCGGCCCCAAGGGGTTCCAGGACACCCACGCCACCGCGGAGAAGGTCGCGGAGGCGCTCGGCGGGGACGTCAACGCCGGCGAGATCGCCGTCGCGTCCACCGGCCTGATCGGCGTCCTGCTCCCTATGGACAAGCTGCTCCCCGGCATCGAGACCGCGGCCGCCGCGCTCTCCGCCGACGGCGGCGAGGCCGCGGCCATCGCCATCAAGACCACCGACACCGTGCACAAGACGGCCACGGTGAGCCAGGACGGCTGGACCGTCGGCGGCATGGCCAAGGGCGCCGGCATGCTCGCCCCGGGCCTGGCCACCATGCTCGTCGTCCTCACCACCGACGCCGACCTGGACAGCGCCACCCTCGACAAGGCGCTGCGCGCCGCGACCCGCACCACCTTCGACCGGGTCGACTCCGACGGCTGCATGTCCACCAACGACACGGTGCTGCTGCTCGCCTCCGGCGCGTCCGGCCAGGTGCCGGCGTACGAGGCGTTCGCGGAGGCCGTGCGCACGGTCTGCGACGACCTGGCCCGCCAGCTGATCGGCGATGCCGAGGGCGCCAGCAAGGACATCCGCATCGAGGTCATCGGCGCGGCCACCGAGGAGGACGCGGTCGAGGTCGGCCGGTCCATCGCCCGGAACAACCTGCTCAAGTGCGCCATCCACGGCGAGGACCCGAACTGGGGCCGCGTCCTGTCCGCGATCGGCACCACGCAGGCCGCCTTCGACCCGGACCGGCTGAACGTCGCCATCAACGACGTCTGGGTGTGCAAGAACGGCTCGGTCGGCGAGGACCGCGACCTGGTGAGCATGAAGGGCCGCGAGGTCCGCATCACCGCCGACCTGTCCACCGGTTCCGACTCCGCGGTCATCTGGGCCAACGACCTGACCGCCGAGTACGTCCACGAGAACAGCGCCTACTCCTCATGAGCACTGCACGCAGGCACACCGCCCTGCCCAAGGCCGAGATCCTCATCGAGGCCCTGCCCTGGCTGACCCGGCACAACGGCAAGGTCGTCGTCATCAAGTTCGGCGGCAACGCCATGATCGACGAGGACCTGAAGGCCGCCTTCGCCCAGGACGTCGTCTTCCTGCGCCAGGCCGGTCTGAAGCCGGTCGTCGTCCACGGCGGCGGCCCGCAGATCAACGCCCAGCTCGACAAGCAGGGCCTGGTGAGCGAGTTCAAGGCGGGTCTGCGCGTCACCACGCCCGAGGCGATGGACGTCGTACGGATGGTCCTGGCCGGGCAGGTCCAGCGCGAGCTGGTCGGGCTGCTCAACCAGCACGGGCCGCTGGCCGTCGGCATGACCGGCGAGGACGCGCACACCATCACCGCCACCAAGCACACGCCCGAGATCGACGGCGAGAGCGTCGACATCGGGCGGGTCGGCGAGATCACCGCCATCGACACCGGCGCGATCGAAGCGCTGCTGGCGGACGGCCGGATCCCGGTCATCTCCTCCATCGCGCGCAGCGCCGACGACCACCACGTGTACAACGTGAACGCGGACACGGCCGCCGCGGCGCTCGCCGCCGCGCTCGGCGCCGAGACGCTGATGGTCCTCACCGACGTGGAGGGGCTCTACGCGGACTGGCCCAACAGCGACGAGGTCATCAGCAGGCTCACCGTCAGCCAGCTGGAGAAGCTGCTGCCCGAGCTGTCCAGCGGCATGGTCCCGAAGATGGAGGGCTGCCTGCACGCCGTCCGCAACGGGGTGACCACCGCCCGGGTGATCGACGGGCGGGTCCAGCACTCGATCCTGCTGGAGATCTTCACGGACGAGGGAATCGGCACGATGGTCGTGCCGGACGCACAAGCAGCAGAGACCCAGGGAGGGGACCCCGCATGACCGGCAACCAGGAGTTCGCCGCCCGCTGGCAGGGCGCGCTGACCAACAACTACGGCACCCCCGCGCTGGCGCTCGTACGCGGCGACGGAGCGCAGGTCTGGGACGCGGACGGCAAGCAGTACACCGACTTCGTCGGCGGCATCGCGGTCAACGCCCTCGGCCACGCGCACCCGGCCATCGTCACCGCCGTGACCGAGCAGATCTCCACCCTGGGCCACGTGTCCAACCTCTACGCCTCCGAGCCGGTCCTCGCGCTCGGCGAGCGGCTGCTCCAGCTCTTCGGCCGCCCCGGCAAGGTCTTCTTCTGCAACTCCGGTGCCGAGGCCGTCGAGGCCGCCTTCAAGATCGGCCGGCTGACCGGGCGGACCCACATGGTCGCCACCGACGGCGGCTTCCACGGCCGCACCATGGGCGCCCTGGCGCTCACCGGACAGCCCGCGAAGCAGGGCCCCTTCCTGCCACTCCCCGGAGACGTCACGCACGTCCCGTACGGCGATGTGGAGGCCCTGCGGGCCGCCGTCACCGAAGAGACGGCGCTCGTCATCATCGAGCCGATCCAGGGCGAGAACGGCGTGGTCGTCCCCCCGGCCGGGTACCTGACGGCCGCCCGTGAGATCACCCGGGCCACCGGCACCCTGCTCGTCCTCGACGAGGTGCAGACCGGCATCGGACGCTGCGGCCAGTGGTTCGAGCACCAGGCCCACGAGGGCGTCGAGCCCGACGTCGTCACACTCGCCAAGGGTCTCGGCGGCGGTCTGCCGATCGGCGCCGTCGCCGCGTTCGGACCCGTGGCCGACCTGCTCCAGCCCGGCCAGCACGGCACCACCTTCGGCGGCAACCCGATCGCGTGCGCCGCCGGTCTCGCCGTGATCGACACCATCGCCGCCGACGGGCTCCTCGACCAGGTCAAGGAGCGCGGCGAGCGCTTGCGGGGCGGAATCGAAGGATTCGCACACCCGCTCGTCTCGCACGTCCGCGGCGCGGGCCTCCTGCTGGGTATCGTGCTGACCGAGCCGCTCGCAGCGCAGGTCCAGCGCGCGGCTCAGGACGCCGGCTTCCTGGTCAACGCGCCCGCCCCCGACGTCGTACGGCTCATGCCCCCGTACGTCCTCTCCGAGGCCGAGGTGGACGCGTTCCTCCAGGCCCTGCCGGGCGTGCTCGACGCAGCGAAGTCCGCCGCAAGCGTGGACGGATGATCAAACGGGGAATGGGACGACGATGAGCCAGGCGCAGGAACACGAGCCGAACGGGCAGTCCGTTCCGCAGACCCGCACCGCCCGCCACCGCCGGATCGTGGACATCCTCAACCGGCAGCCGGTCCGCTCCCAGAGCCAGCTGGCCAAGCTGCTCGCCGACGACGGGCTGAGCGTCACCCAGGCGACGCTCAGCCGCGACCTCGACGAGCTCGGTGCGGTGAAGATCCGCAACACCGGCGGCGAGCTGATCTACGCGGTCCCCAGCGAGGGCGGCTTCCGCACCCCGCAGGCGCCGCTCGGCGAGTCGGCTAAGGAGGAGCGCATGCGGCGCCTCTCCGGGGAACTGCTGATCTCGGCGGAGGCCTCCGCGAACCTCGTGGTCCTGCGCACCCCGCCGGGTGCGGCCCAGTTCCTCGCCTCCGCGATCGACCAGGCCGAACTCCAGGCCATCCTCGGCACGATCGCGGGCGACGACACCCTGATGCTGATCAGCCGCGACCCGGCGGGCGGCCAGGCCCTCGCCGACCACCTGCTGAGGCTGGCGCAGAAGGAGGGCTGAGCCCCCGCGGCTCCGCCCGGTCCGTGGCGCCGGAAAACCCTCCCGGGTCCGGCGCCCGCGGCCGTAGCCTCAGGACGTGCTCCAAGTCGTCCTCGCCGCATCGGTGTTCGCCGCGGCCCTCGCCGTCTACGGGACCATCGGCCTGCGGTGGCGGCGCCGGGCCCGGCTGTGGCGCGCCTTCCTCGGGCGGGTCGCCACACTGGAGTTCGAGCCGTACCACGCCGCCGCGCTGAAGAACGAGGAGTCCGGGGCGGCGGCCGCCGAGCTGCTCCGGGACGGCCGGCTGGACATCGACGCGGAAGGGGCGGTGCTCCTGACGGCGGCGGGCCGCGACCCCGGCCCGGTACCCGCCCACCCGGTGCCCGCCGGTCTGCTGGAGGCCTTGCGCCGCCATGATCCCGAGCCGGTGTCGATCGGCTGGATCGAGCGCCACGACGCGGAGTACGCGACCGTGCGCTTCGCCCACCGCGAGGAGCGGGAGGCCCTGCTGCCCGTGCGCCCGCGGCTGCCCGTCGTCAAAGAGGGCAGCTTCCGGGCCTGCTGCGGTTGTGTGGGAGTGGTCCTGCTGGTGGTGTGCTGGATCGCCGCGGCCGAACTGCTGGTGGTGTCCCACCCGCACGGTGTCCTGGAATGGGCCGCCTCGGGCGTGACCGCCCTCGGTCTGGGTCTGCTCTGGTACGCCGACGGCGCCGCCAAGGCGGTCCGCGCGCGTACGGAGTCCGGTGACCCCCTGTGGGACCGCATCCATGACGAGCGGCACCCGGCCGTCGAGGGCCTGGACGAGCGGCAGCGGCTCCACCTGCTCAGGAGCCTCGACGACCGCGGCAGGTGGCGCGGCATCGACCGGGCCGTCGGCGACGACACGGACGGCGACGACGCGGACGGCGACGACACGGACGAGGACGACGGCTGGTGGGACGACGACTGGTCGGCGGACGCCTACCACTACCGGGCCTCCGACGCGTCCGCCGAAGAGTCCGGGCCCGGGACCCCTCCCGGTACCGGTCCTGGTACCGGTCTTAGTACCGGGTGACGGCCAGGTCGCCGGACTCCGTGCCGATCGCGATGTGCGGCTGCCTGTGCGGGTCCGCCCAGCGCAGCACCGCGCGCATCGCGTACTCGGGGACCGAGACGCAGCCGGCCGTCGCGCCCTTGCCGTTGACGTGCAGGAAGATGCCCGCGCCCCGGCCCCGTACCGGGCGCTCGTAGTTGAAGGCGATGACCAGCGCGTGCGCGTACTGCGTCGTGTACGTGGTCAGGTGCTCCGCCTCGCCGGGCGCGCAGTCCGCGGGCAGCGGCTCCACCCAGCGGTTGTAGCTCTCCGAGGCATTGTCCTGGCACCACCAGGAGTCGGGGGCCACCCGCCGGTAGCGGTACGCCGTACCGGCCGGGGCGTGCGCGATGCCGAAGGCGTAGGGCAGCGCGTACAGACCGGCCGGGGTGGTGTTCGTGCCCTGGGTCCGGGTCGCGCCCTCCGTCAGCCCGTTCGCGCCGAAGCGGGCGGGCGCGCTCCCCACCGCGTACCAGCGCCCCGCCCACCGGTCCCACCAGGTCAGGCGCCCGGTCGTGGAGCCGGGGGCCGGAGCCACGGCGGTGATCAGCTGGCTGCCGCCGCCGGTGTCGGCGAGCCGGGCGGGCAGCGGCGGCGGGCCGCTGTCGGGGCGGCCCTGCACCAGCAGGCTGGTGACGATCAGTGAGGCGGCGAGGAACGCGGTGCGCAGCACATGTCAGACGGTACGGGGCGGAAGGGGCAGCGGCAGCGCAGGCAGGCCGTCGACGCTCACTCCGATGAACTCCTTCTTCTCGCAGTAGGCGTTGAACTCCTCGTCCGTCTTGCGGCCGAAGTACTCCGCGTGGAGCGTGCGCTCGCCCTGGTACTCCATGAAGGGGATGGCGTACCCGCACACGTCCGCGATCCGGCGGGCCTTGACGAGGATGACCGCGCGCGCCGCGGGCCCGTCGGCCTCCCCGAACAGTTCGACGAGCCCGTCCCAGCGAGGGTCGTCGCGGAAGACGGCCTCGCCGTCGCCGTGGATGCGCACGATGTTCGGCGGCCCGCTGAACGCGCACCACATCAGCGTGATGCGGCCGTTCTCGCGGACGTGCGCGATGGTCTCGGCGCCGCTGCCGCCGAAGTCCAGGTAGGCGAGGGTCTGTTCGTCGATGACGACGAGCGTGCCGGCGCGGCCCTTGGGGGAGAGGTTGATGTGGCCGTCGCCGGACAGCGGGGCGGTGGCGGTGAAGAAGATCGGCTGTTCCTCGATGAAGGTGCGGAGCCTGCCGTCAATGCGGTCGTAGAGCTTTCCCATGGTCCGATTATCGGTTCGATGAGGGCGGGGTGGGGCCGCATTTTCACCAGATGAGACGGGTCCTGCGCATCTCGTTCCAGTCGAGCTTGAAGTAGTACTGCCGGTAGAGGGCCCGCAGCTCCGCCGGCTCGTAGGTCTCCCGGCGGGCCGTCGCCTGCCAGTCCCACGTCCGCAGCAGGTCCAGCGCGACGCGCCGCAGTGCCCGGTCCGGGTCGTCCAGCGCGGCGGTCAGGGCCGGCAACCCCTCGTCGGCGCCCCGGGCGGCAAGCAGCCGCAGTGCGGCCCTGCGCAGGTGCGCGGGCCGGTCCCGCAGGGCGCGTGCCACCAGCGGTCCCGTCGGCAGCCGGTCGGCCACCGGCCGCAGCGACCGGGTGACCTCCCGGACCACCACCGGTGACGGGTCGTCCAGCAGCGCGGACAGCGCCTCCGGGCCGGGTCCGGGCCCGTCGAGCAGCCGCAGCCCCGCGACGGCCGCCGCCCGGACCCGGCCGTCCCGTTCGCCGAGCAGGCCGGCCAGCACGGCGGAGTCCGCCCGTTCGCCGCACTCCGCGAGCCCGAGCACGGCCCCCGGGGCCGGGGAGTCCGCGCACAGCCGCAGGTACGCGGCGCGCGCGTCGGCCCCGTCCTGCCGGAGCAGCCACCGGGCGCAGGCCCTGACCGTCCCCGACGCGTCGTCGAGGTGCCGGGAGGCCTCACCGGCCCGGCCGGCCGCGCGCAGGGCGGTGACACCCGCCGCCCGCACGAACCCGGCGCGGGAGGCCAGCAGCGCGTCGACCGCGGAGTCCTCGGAGCCGCGCGCGGCCAGGGCGGCCAGCGCGGCCCGCGTCCACGCGTCCCGCAGGACCGCGTCCGGTTCCCCGGCGGCGCGCCGGGCCAGGGCGAGGGTCGTGAAGGAGTTCGCGGCCTCCAGGGTGATCCGTACGGCCGCCCGGCGGGTCCGCAGGTCGCCGTGGGCGCACAGCTCCGCCCGGACCGCCGCGTACCGGGGCTCGCGCAGCGCGGCCTCGAACGCCTCGGCGGCCCAGCGGCCCTGCCGGCGCTTCGCCAGGTGCATCACCATCGGGGTCAGGGTGCGCAGGGTGTCCTCCCCCGCGTCCCCGAGCGCCTCCGCGATGACGCCCCGGGCGGCCGCCCGGACCTGGGGGACCCAGTCGGCGCAGCGCAGGAGGACCAGCGGCAGCAGCTCGGGGGTGCCCGCGGCTTCGGCGACGGCCCGCTCCCGGATCCGCCCGTCCCAGTGGCACAGGGCGGTCGCGGAGCGGGAGGCGAGGGCCTCGGGCCCGTAGGACGCCATGGACCGCACCCCGATGTCCAGGGCGGACCAGGCGGCCGGGTCCTCGGTGTCGGCGACTTCGTCCAGCGGTGTCCCGGTACCGTGCGCGAGGTTCAGCGCCGCGTGCCGGCCCGTCTCCTCGTCCCACCTCAGGCGCTGCTGGAGCAGCTTCCGGGCCCACCCGCGCACGGCGGGGTCCCGGTGGGAGGTCAGGGAGCGCGCGATCCGGCGCCGGACCAGCAGCGGGCGCAGTTCCAGCAGGGCCAGGGCCGCGGCCCGCACGGACTCGGGCCGGCCGGGGGCGAACAGCTCCAGCAGCCAGGACTCCGGCCGGGTCCGCGCGTACGGGACCACCAGCGAGCGTGCCGCCCGGACGGCGGGCGGATGCGGGTCGGCCAGGTAGGGCAGCAGCTCTTCCGGCGTCGTGGCGCCGTGCCTGCGCAGCCCGTGGAGGGCAGCGGCCCGTACCCGCCCCTCGGGGGACCGGGCGAGGAGCCGCAGCAGGGGCAGGTCCGAGGCGTCCCCGGTCTCGGCCAGCCCGAACACCGCCCCGGGCGCGGGGGAGTCCGCGCACAGCGCGCGGTAGCGGGCCAGCGGGTCCTGCCCGGCGGCGCGCAGCTCGTGCCGGGCGGCCTCCCGTACCGGCGCCGCGGGGTCCGCCAGGTGTGCGGCCGCCTCGGCGCCCCGGCCCGCGGGGCGCAGGGCGTGGACGGCGGTGGCGCGCAGGGACGCGCGGCCCTGGGCGAGCAGGGAGTCGATCAGGCGGCCGGGCAGGGAGGCGGAGCGGGTGTCCGAGGCGGCCCGGGCGGCCTCCTCGCAGCGCCTGCGCACCACCCGGTCCCGGCTCGCCGCGGCGGTTTCCAGGAGCTGTCCGGGCGTCAGGGACCCGGCCTCCAGGGCCAGGCCGAGGGCCTCCCGGCGGACCTCGGGGGTCAGCCCGGTGAGCACGAGCCGGGCCGTCCGCTCGGCCGGGAGCTCCCCGGAGCGCAGTGCCGCGGAGCGGTTGCGCGCGTCGGGGTCCGCGGTGAGGTCCGCGACGCGGTCCGCCGGGAGCAGTCCGTGGGCCAGCGCGGCCCGGACGGCGGCGAAGCGGGTTCCCGGGTCCGGGTCGTGCGTCAGCCCGACGATCAGGGCGGCGGGCGGTGAGCCGAGCCGTTCGAGGAACAGCTCCCAGGCCCAGGCGCCGTACCGGCGGGGGCTCAGGAACAGGGCGAGGGGCGCCAGGGTGCGTACGAGGTCCGGCGCGGCCGCGTCCAGTTCCGCGGTCAGCACCGCCCGGGCCCGCTCCCGTACGGGCTCCTGCGTGTCGGCGCACCGGATCAGCACCAGCTCCAGGAGCTCGGGCCGGCCGGCCGCCCGCCCGAGGGCGGCCTCGCGCACCCGGGGGTCGGCGTGGCACAGGCAGAGCGCGAGCTCGGCGGCGGCCGGGGGCGCGGCGGCCCAGGTCACCCCGTGCCCGTCGTGCCAGTGCGGGGCGGTGCTCCAGTCGGCGATCTCCCGGTCGTCGAACCAGTGCATGCCCACCCGGACGGTGCCGGAGGAGGACCACCCCGCGTAGCGCTCGAAGGTGAAGACGCTGACGCTCGTGTCGAGCTCCGCCCAGGCCCGCGGGCCGTCGCCGTCGAGGGCGCGCGCGGGGCTCTTGCCGTGCAGCAGCCGCTCGGCGGGTGAGCAGAATTCGGTCCGGGACAGGGGTGGAAGCATCTCCATCCGCGCACTCTAGGTGGTCGGCACCCCCGCTGACCTCCCCTTATTCCATCGATTGACGAAACATGCAGACCAGTGCATAGTTATGCCTACCGCTGTTGGACGTAACGGCGGATGCACCGTGTAAGGAGAACCCCGTGGCCGAGCGCGTCGTACTCGCCTATTCAGGCGGTCTGGACACCTCCGTCGCCATCGGCTGGATCGCCGAGGAGACGGGCGCCGAGGTCATCGCCGTCGCGGTGGACGTCGGCCAGGGCGGCGAGGACCTGGACGTCATCCGCAAGCGGGCGCTCGCCTGCGGTGCGGTCGAGGCCGAGGTCGCCGACGCCAAGGACGAGTTCGCCGATGAGTACTGCCTCCCGGCGATCAAGGCGAACGCCCTCTACATGGACCGCTACCCGCTGGTCTCGGCCCTCTCGCGGCCGGCCATCGTCAAGCACCTCGTGGCCGCCGCCCGCAAGCACGGCGCCACCACCGTCGCCCACGGCTGCACCGGCAAGGGCAACGACCAGGTCCGCTTCGAGGCCGGCATCGCCGCCCTCGGCCCCGACCTCAAGTGCATCGCCCCGGTCCGCGACTACGCGATGACCCGCGACAAGGCCATCGCGTTCGCCGAGAAGGCGAACCTGCCGATCGCGACCACCAAGAAGTCCCCGTACTCCATCGACCAGAACGTCTTCGGGCGCGCCGTCGAGACGGGCTTCCTGGAGGACATCTGGAACGCGCCGATCGAGGACATCTACGAGTACACCGCGGACCCCGCTCTCCCGCGCGAGGCCGACGAGGTCGTCATCTCCTTCAAGGAGGGCGTCCCGGTCGCCATCGACGGGAAGCCCGTCACCGTGCTCCAGGCCATCCAGCAGCTCAACGAGCGCGCCGGGGCCCAGGGCATCGGCCGGATCGACATCGTCGAGGACCGTCTCGTGGGCATCAAGTCCCGCGAGGTGTACGAGGCCCCGGGCGCGATCGCGCTGATCACCGCCCACCAGGAGCTGGAGAACGTCACCGTCGAGCGCGAGCTGGCCCGCTACAAGCGGCAGGTCGAGCAGCGCTGGGGCGAGATGGTCTACGACGGCCTGTGGTTCTCCCCGCTGAAGCGGGCGCTGGACGGTTTCGTCAACGAGGCCAACCAGCACGTCAGCGGCGACATCCGGATGACCCTGCACGGCGGCCGCGCGGTCGTCACCGGCCGGAAGTCGGACGAGTCGCTGTACGACTTCAACCTCGCGACCTACGACTCGGGCGACACCTTCGACCAGTCGAAGGCCCAGGGCTTCATCGAGATCTTCGGCCTGTCCTCGAAGATCGCGGCCCGTCGCGACCTCGCCTGATCCCTACCCTTGCAGTACGAACCGCCTCCCCGTTACCTCCGCGGCGGGGAGGCGGTTGCACATCCGAAGCCATGCACGTTCTTGAGGAGCAGTAGCTGTGAGCAGCAACAACGGTGGTGACGTCCGGCTCTGGGGCGCCCGTTTCGCCGACGGTCCCGCCGAGGCCCTCGCGAAGCTGTCCGCGTCGGTCCACTTCGACTGGCGCCTGGCCCCGTACGACATCGCGGGCTCCAAGGCCCACGCCCGCGTGCTCGCCAAGGCGGGCCTCCTCACGGCCGACGAGCTCGGCCGCATGATCGCCGGCCTGGACCAGCTCGCGGTCGACGTGGAGAACGGCTCCTTCGTCGGCACCATCGCCGACGAGGACGTCCACACCGCGCTGGAGCGGGGCCTGCTGGAGCGGCTCGGCGCCGACCTCGGCGGCAAGCTGCGCGCCGGCCGGTCGCGCAACGACCAGATCGCCACCCTCTTCCGCATGTACCTGCGCGACCACGCCCGGATCATCGGCGGCCTCGTCGCCGATCTCCAGGACGCGCTGGTCGGCCTCGCCGAGGCGCACGCGGAGGTGGCCATGCCGGGCCGGACCCACCTGCAGCACGCGCAGCCGGTGCTCTTCGCCCATCACGTACTGGCCCACGTCCAGGCCCTGTCCCGGGACGCGGAGCGGCTGCGGCAGTGGGACACCCGGACCGCGGTGTCCCCGTACGGTTCGGGCGCCCTGGCGGGCTCCTCGCTCGGCCTGGACCCGGAGGCGGTCGCCGCCGACCTGGGCTTCGAGCGCGGCTCGGTCGGCAACTCCATCGACGGCACGGCCTCGCGCGACTTCGTCGCCGAGTTCGCCTTCGTCACCGCGATGATCGGGATCAACCTGTCGCGGATCGCGGAGGAGATCATCATCTGGAACACGAAGGAGTTCTCCTTCGTGACGCTGCACGACGCCTTCTCCACCGGGTCGTCGATCATGCCGCAGAAGAAGAACCCGGACATCGCGGAGCTGGCGCGCGGCAAGTCCGGCCGCCTCATCGGCAACCTGACGGGCCTGCTGGCCACCCTGAAGGCCCTTCCCCTGGCCTACAACCGGGACCTCCAGGAGGACAAGGAGCCGGTCTTCGACTCCTGCGACACCCTCGAAGTCCTGCTGCCGGCCTTCACCGGGATGATGGCCACCCTCACGGTCAACCGGGAGCGGATGGAGGAGCTGGCTCCGGCGGGCTTCTCGCTCGCCACCGACATCGCGGAATGGCTGGTCAAGCAGGGCGTGCCGTTCCGGGTGGCGCACGAGGTCGCCGGCGAGTGCGTCAAGGAGTGCGAGGGGCTCGGCATCGAGCTCGACGGGCTCACGGACGAGCAGTTCGCGAAGATCTCCGAGCACCTGACCCCGGAGGTCCGCACGGTCCTCAACGTCAAGGGCGCGCTGGCCTCCCGCAACGGCCGCGGCGGCACCGCCCCGTCGGCGGTCGCGATCCAGCTCACAGAGCTGAAGGCCGACCTGGTCATCCAGCACGCCTGGGCGGCGCACAAGAACTGACGGCGGTGCCCGGAGGGGCGGGGAGGGGGGGCCGGGGTGTTCGCGACCCCCCCCATTATCCCCGTAGCCGGGACCACGTCCCTAACCCCGGAGAGC
>NZ_JBHUBS010000008.1:251550-346821 GCF_042788835.1 Streptomyces sp. NPDC056883
GGGGGGTGGGGGAAAGGGGGGGGGGGGGGGGGGAAAAAGGGGGGGGGGGGGGGGGGGGGGGGGGGGGGGGGGGTTTTCCCCCCCCCCCCCCCCCCCTCCGGCGTGTCCGGGATCAGGCCCAGTCCGCCAGCGCGTCGAAGTCGGACCGGACCAGCCCGATCCGCTCGTCGATCCGCAGGAGCAGCGCCTGCGCGGGGTGGCGCTGCTCCACGTACGCGCGGTCCATGTCCGTGATGTCGTCGTCGATCCAGGCGAAGGGCCGCTCGCCCGCGTACTCCAGGATGTACTGGGTCTTCCAGAACGTCCCGCGCGGTGCGCGCCCGTGCATCTGGGGCCAGTCGATCCAGGGCAGCTCCGGCAGGCCCAGGTGCGGGCCTATCCACTCGTTCGCCTCGCCCTTCCAGGTGGTGGCCCAGACGAGCTCGTACGCCTCCGCGAGCGCGAGCAGCTCCGTCCCGTGGTCCGGATTCAGCCAGACCCGCAGCGGCTTCGCGCTCTCGGCGCCGGTCCAGCCCGTCGGGCGCATCCGGTGCGTGCGGTAGCCCTCGGGGCGCCGCTGGGGCTTGGCCGCGTAGGGGTTCAGCGGTCCGTCCACGTCGATCAGCAGCAGTGGCTTCGGGTTCATCTCGGCAGGATTCCTCTCCGTGCCCGGAAGGGCACATCAATGATTGAATGAGACGACGACGTCTCATTTGGGTTATGCTTGTCTCATGGCCATGGATCGTGATCAGGTGCTCCGCGCCGCCGCCGCCCTGCTCTCCCGCAAATCGACCGCCACGATGGACGAGGTCGCGAGGGCAGCCGGGATCGGCCGCGCGACCCTCCACCGGCACTTCGCCGGGCGCGACGCCCTCGTACGGGCGCTCGAAGAGCTCGGCATCCGGGAGTTCGAGGTGGCCTTCGACAACGCCCGCCTCGACGAGGGCACGGCGATCGACGCGCTCCGCAGGCTCGTCGCCGAGGCGGAGCCCAACGCCGAGCTGCTGGCCTTCCTCGTCACCGAGAACCAGCTCTTCGAGGGGGACCAGGTCAACGAGGGCTGGGCCCGCCTCGACGCCCGCGTCGGCGACCTCTTCCGGCGCGGCCAGCGCGAGGGCGACATCCGGATCGACCTGAGCCCCGCCTGGCTCACCGAGGCCCTTTACAGCCTCATCGGCGCCTGCGCCTGGGCCGTCATGGACGGCCGGGTCGCGGCCAAGGACTTTCAGTACATGATCACCGAGTTGCTGCTCGGTGGCGCACGACGGAGTGTGGAGAAATGAGCAGAACCGAACAGCTGACGCAGGCGAAGGGGGCGGAGGGGAAGAAGCGAGGGCGCTGGCTCGCGCTCTCCGTGCTCGTGCTGGCCGTCCTGCTGGTCGCCGTCGACGCCACCGTACTCGGTCTCGCCACGCCCGCCCTGAGCGAGGACCTGAAGCCTACGGGCACCCAGCTCCTGTGGATCGGCGACATCTACTCCTTCGTCATCGCCGGCCTGCTCGTCTCCATGGGCTCCCTCGGCGACCGGATAGGCCGCAAGAAGCTCCTCCTCGTCGGCGCGACCGCCTTCGGCGCCGTCTCGGTCCTCAACGCCTACGCCACCAGCCCCGAGATGATGATCATCGCCCGGGCCCTGCTCGGCGTGGCCGGCGCGACCCTGATGCCCTCCACCCTCGCGCTGATCCGCAACATCTTCCACGACCCCAAGGAGCGCAGCCTCGCCATCGGCATCTGGGGCGCCACCGCCTCGGCCGGCGCGGCCGTCGGCCCGGTGGTCGGCGGAGCCCTGCTCCAGCACTTCTGGTGGGGCTCGGTCTTCCTGATCAACCTTCCCGTGATGATCGTCCTGGTCATCGTCGGCATCAAGCTGCTGCCCGAGTCCAAGAACCCGGTCGCCGGCCCCTGGGACCTGTTCAGCGTCGCCCTCTCCCTCGTCGGCATCATCGGCGTGGTCTACGCCGTCAAGCAGGTCGCCACCCACGGCATGGGCTGGGAGGTGTGGGTCGCCGCCGTCATCGGAGCGGGCGCGCTCTACACCTTCGTACGACGCCAGTTCGCGCTGACGTCCCCGCTCCTCGACATGCGGCTCTTCAAGCACCGCGGCTTCTCCGGCGCGGTCCTCGCCGACCTGCTCACCGTCTTCGGCCTGTCCGGACTGGTCTTCTTCCTCTCCCAGTTCCTCCAGCTGGTCCAGGGCCGCGACCCGCTCGAAGCGGGCCTCGCGGAACTGCCCGCCGCCATCGGCGCCGTGGTCACCGGCCTGGTCGCGGGCCGGTACGCCCGCAAGTACGGGGTGCGGGCCATCGTGAGCGGAGGCCTCGCCGCCATCGGCATCGCGCTGGCCGCGCTGACCGTGATCCACAAGGAGACCGGATATCCGCTGCTCGGCGCGGCCCTGCTCATCGTCGGCCTCGGCGCAGGCTTCTCCTTCACCGTCACCGCCGACGTGATCCTCTCCAGCGTCCCCAAGGAGCAGGCCGGTTCCGCCTCGGCCGTCTCCGAGACCGCCTACGAACTGGGCGCCGCCCTCGGCATCGCCCTGCTCGGCTCGGTCGTCACCGGCGTCTACCAGGGCTTCACCGCCCCGGCCTCCGTCAGCGGCCCCGTCGCCGACGCCGCCCACGAATCCCTCGGCGGCGCCGTCGAAGCGGCCAAGTCGCTGGACCCGCAGACCGCCGAGCAGATGGTCGGCGCCGCCCAGGAGGCCTTCGTGGACGGCCTGCGGCTGGCCTCCGGAGTGGGCGCGGCCGTCCTGCTGGCCACCGCGGTGGCCGCCTGGTTCCTGCTCAAGGGGCAGGAGCTCCAGGAGGGCATCGAGCACTGACGCCATGACAGGGACGGGCGCCCTGCGCGGAGTTGACAGTCCGTCGACGCGCGGGACACCATCCCGGCGATGGAGATCAACGACCTGACCCCGGCGGAGCGCCGCGTATGGGACGCCTTCCCCCGCGGGGAAGGCGTCGATTTCCGGGAGGACCGGGACGAGGAGGCCACCGACGGCGCCTCGTGGGGACCCGAGCGGACCGTGCGCGCCGAAGTCCTCGCCCACCTGCTGCTGCGCGGCGCGGTCCCGCTCGACGGACAGGTGCCCGGGCTGAACGTCCGGGGCGCCCGGATCACCGGCAAGCTCAACCTCAAGTACGCCGACATCGAGCACGCGATCCGGCTGCGGGCCTGCTGGTTCGAGCGCAAACCCCTCCTCTACGGGGCCCGGCTCAGGATCGTCTCACTGAGCGACTCGGCCCTGCCCGGCCTGACCGCCTCCACCGTCACCGTCGACATCGCACTGAAACTGTCCTGCTGCCGCATCACCGGGCCGGTGCGCCTCGCGGGTGCCCGGATAGCCGGCGGGCTCTTCCTGCGGAAGGCGGTCATCGGCATCGCGGGCCCGGCCGAGGAGGGCCAGGAGGCGGCGCTCCAGTTCAACCACGCCGACATCGGAACCGACGTCATCGCCATGGAGCTCACCGTCCACGGCCAGACCCGCATCAACGGCGCCACCGTCGGCGGCCAGATCAACTTCGACGACGCCCGGCTCCTCGCCCCCGGCGCGACCGCTCTGCACGCCGAGATCCTCACCGTCGGCACGGACCTGCGCGCCATGCGGCTGGAGGCCCGCGGCCGGGTCAACCTCACCGGCTCCCGGATACCGGGCCAGCTCAACCTCGCCTACGCCCGCCTCAGCAACCCCGGCGGGGTCGCCCTGCGCGCCTCCAGCTGTGTGGCCGGCGAGGTGTGGCTGCGCAACTGCCCGACGATCCAGGGCGGTGTGAACCTGCGCCGCTCCCAGTTCGACCTGCTCCACATCACGCCCGAGACCTGGCCGCCGCAGATCCGCATCGCGGGACTCGTCTACCGCGCCCTCAGCCCGCACGTTCCCGCCGAGCAGCGGCTGCCCGTGCTGGAGCGCGAGGAGTCGGGCTACCTTCCGCACGCCTACGAACAGCTCGCCACGGCCTACCGCACGGCGGGCGACGAGGCGGCGGCGCGGACCGTCCTGCTCGCCAAACTGCGGCGGCACCGCCGCACCCTGCCCCGGGCCGCCCGGGTCTGGGGCCTGCTCCAGGACGTCACCGTGGGCTACGGGTTCCGGCCACTGCGGGCCGCGGGCTGGCTGCTGGCGCTGCTGATCACGGGAACCGTCGCGTACGGGCTCCACCCGCCCCGGGAACTGAAACAGGGGGAGGCGCCGGACTTCAACCCGGTGTTCTACACGATCGACCTGATGCTGCCGATCATCGGCTTCGGGCAGGAGGCGCCGTTCGCGCCCGACGGCTGGTACCAGTGGCTGTCGTACCTGCTGATCGTGACCGGCTGGATCCTCGCCACGACGACCGCGGCGGGCGTCAGCCGGTCACTGCAACGGCAGTAGGCGGGCCGTCAGGCCGTCACGCGGCCTTGGCCTTGGTCGCGTACATGTCCACGTACTCCTGGCCGGAGAGCCGCATGACCTCGGCCATCACCGAGTCGGTGACGGCGCGCAGCACGTAGCGGTCGCGGTCCATGCCCTCGTACCGGGAGAACTCCATGGCCTCGCCGAACCGGACGGTGACCCGGCCCGGGCGCGGCATGCCGGCGCCGCCGGGCTGGAGCTTGTCGGTGCCGATCATCGCGAAGGGGACGACGGGCGCGCCGGTCATCAGGGTCAGGCGGGCGATGCCGGTGCGGCCCCGGTAGAGGCGGCCGTCGGGGGAGCGGGTGCCCTCGGGGTAGATGCCGAAGATCTTGCCCTCTTCGAGGATCCGGCGGCCGGTCATCAGGGCGGCGACTCCGCCGTTGGCCCCGTCGCGGTCCACGGGGATCATGCCGGCGCCGGTGAAGAACCAGGCCATCGCCCGCCCCTTGATCCCCTTGCCGGTCACGTACTCGTCCTTGCCGATGAAGTGGACCGTGCGGTCGCACACCAGCGGCAGGATCATCGAGTCGATGAAGGTGAGGTGGTTGCCCGCGAGGATCACCGGGCCGGTGCCCGGAATGTTCTCGATGCCCTCGACGCGGGTGCGGAACATCAGGCGCATGACGGGTCCGACAGTGGCTTTGATCAGGCGCGTACGGAACAACGTGGGCCCTCCGGCATCGAAAAGCTAGGGTTCTCGCACCCACCACGCGGCGGTAGTGCAGGTGAGGACGATACTCGCGGGTCCGCTCTGATCGCACATCGGGTTCACGAGGTGGATACGCAGTGTTGACGCACGTTTCCGCCACGTTCCGCCCGCGCACCCCCGCCCGCCACCGACGCTTGCCTACCATCGGCACGCGGATTCGGGCCGCAGGCCCCGGAGATCCCGGGACGCCCGGCCCTTGTCCGAGGGGGAGAGAGACTCATGACGCAGGGTGGGGCAGCACGGCGCACGGTACTGGGTGCGGCCGTCGTCGCGGCGGGCGGAGCCTTCGGCGGACTCGCGGCGGGCGGCGGTTCGGCCGCGGCGGCGGAGAGCGGTCACGGGGGAGGCCCGGGGGGCGGGCCGGGCGGCGGTTACCGGGACCTGCCGGTGCCGACGGTCATCGGCCACCGGGGAGCCAGCGGCTACCGGCCCGAGCACACGCTCGGCTCCTACCAGCTCGCGCTCGACCTCGGCGCCGACGTCGTCGAACAGGACCTCGTGCCCACCAAGGACGGCCACCTGGTGTGCCGCCACGAGAACGAGATCGGCGGCACGACGGACGTCGCCGACCATCTCGGCTTCGCGTCCCGCAAGACCACCAAGACGGTCGACGGGGTCGCGGTCACCGGCTGGTTCACCGAGGACTTCACCCTCGCCGAGCTGAAGACCCTGCGCGCCAAGGAACGCATCCCCGCCCTCCGGCAGCGCAACACCCTCTACGACGGCCGCTGGGACGTCCCCACCTTCGAAGAGGTGCTCCGCTGGGCCGACCGCGAGGGCCGCCGGCGCGGGAAGCGCGTGTGGCTGCACGTGGAGACCAAGCACCCCAGCTACTTCCGGGGCCTGGGCCTCGGGCTGGAGGAGCCCCTCGCCAAACTGCTGCGCCGCTACGGGCGCGACGGCCGGGGCGCCCCGCTCTTCCTGCAGTCCTTCGAACCCTCCAGCATCCAGCGGCTCTCCCGGCTGGTCTCCGCTCCGCGGGTGGTGCTCCTCTCGGCGGCGGGCACCCGCCCGTGGGACTTCGAGCTGGCCAAGGATCCGCGGACGGTCGCCGATCTGGTCAAGCCCGAGGGGCTCCGGTGGATCGCCGGCTTCGCCCAGGGCATCGGGCCGACCATGGACCTGATCCTTCCGCGCGACGCCGCGGGCAAGCTCGGTGCCCCGACCACCCTGGTCGCGGACGCCCACGCGCAGGGGCTGATCCTGCACCCCTACACCGCGCGCAACGAGAACAACTTCCTGCCGGCCGACTACCGCAAGGGCACCGACCCGACGGCGTACGGCGATGCCTTCGGCGCCTTCAAGGCCTACTTCGAACAGGGCATCGACGGCATCTTCACCGACCAGCCCGACACCGGGCTGCTCGCCGCGGAGGCCTTCCGTCCGGGCCGCGGGGACAAGGGCTAGGCGTCAACGCCTGACCGGAGCTTCTCGTACGAGTGGGCCGTGCCCGGCGGGGAAACCGCCCGGCACGGCCTTCGCGTCCCGCCCGGCATGGACCTGCTGAAGGCTGATCTTCCCGACCTGTTCGAAACGCTCCGCCCGCTGCTCGCGGCCGAGGCCGCCGCCGAGACCGCCGGCACCGGGGTGGACGCCGACGATGTGGAACAAGCCGTCTGGGTCAGGCTGCTGGAGCACCGGCGCATCCCCGCGGAACCCGCCGACTGGCTGCGCCGTGCGGTGCGCGGGGAGGCCCGGCGGGCGAGGCGCCGGGCCTCGCGCGAAGTCCCGTACGGCGCGGGGACCCGTACCAGCACGGGCGCGGAACCGGAAGACGCCCTCCTGCACGGCGAGGAGAACCGGGCCCTCCGATCGGCGGTCGCCCGATTGCCCGGAAGGTGTCCGGAGCTCATGAGGGCACTTCTTTCGCCCAGGGACCTCACTTACCGTGAAATCGCAGGAGAGTTGGGTATCTCACAAGGAAGTTTGGGGCCCGTCCGTTCCCGTTGCCTGGGATGTCTGCGCAGAATGCTGGCCGTAGAGGTTGCGGCTCCCGCCCTGCGGGGAATGGAGCGGTAGACCAAAAGGCCACCAGGTGAGCGGGAGGCATGCGCACATGGGCATGAGCGTGACCATTTCGGCGGCAACTGCCGAGGATGCCGAGCAGATCATCAAGCTGCAGTATCTGGCGTTCCAGAGCGAGGCCGAGCTGTACGGCAACTACCGCATCCAGCCGCTCACCCAGTCCCTGGACTCCCTCAAGGCCGAACTGGCCTCGGACACCGTTCTGGTGGCCCGGCTCGGCGAGGAGATCGTCGGCGCCGTGCGCGGAACCGTCGACGAAGAGGGCACCGGCAAGATCGCCAAGCTCTGCGTGCACCCCCGGCTCCAGGGCCACGGCCTCGGCGCCCGGCTGCTGAACGCGGTCGAGGCGGCCCTGTCCGGCAACGACGCGACCACCCGCTTCCGGCTGCACACCGGCCACAAGAGCGAGTCGAACCTGCGGCTCTACCGCAAGGCCGGCTACACCCAGGTCGGCGGGCGCACCGCGTCCGACGGCGTCCGTCTGGTGATCCTGGAGAAGGAGGCCAAGGAGGCCACCGACTTCGCGGTCAGCGCCTGACGCCTAGCGCTTCGCCCTGAGCCAGAGCATCCCGGTGATCGGCAGGATCACCGGGATGAACAGGTAACCCATCCCGAAGTCCGACCACACGGTCGCGTCGGGGAAGGCCTCGGGCCGGGCCAGGGTCCAGGTGCCCACGACGAGTACGCCGGCCAGCTCGGCGGCGCAGCAGATGCGCGCCGCCTTGCGGGCCGTCTCCCCGCCGCGCACGAGCGAGTACGTGATGAAGGCGTAGACGAGCGCGGCCACGGCCGACAGCGAGTACGCGAGCGGGGCCCGGTCGAACTCGGTGGAGATCTGGTAGATCGAGCGCGAGACCGCGCCGACGGTGATCACTCCGTAGAACCAGACCAGCAGCACCCCTGGCCCGGTCACCAGGCGCTTGCGCCCGGCCGGCGGGGTGGCGGCGGCTGTGGCGTCCGTGTCGGTATCAGGCACCGGTGTTTCCCCAGATGTCGTAGAGCCGTACTTCGAGCACGGCGAGGACGACCGCTCCCGCGGCCACCGTCACGGAACCCCATTTGCTCCGCTCGCTCAGCGAGAGCAACCCCGCCGCCGGGATGGTCGCGAAGGCGCCCAGCAGATAGGACACGAAGAGCACCGTGCCCTGGCCGGGCTTCTCGCCCCGGCCGAGCTGGACCAGGCCGATCACCAGCTGGGCCAGGACCAGGACGGCCACCACGGCCATGCCGATGAAGTGCCAGTCCTTGGTCGGCTGGTCCCGCCAGGCGGCGAAGCCGCACCAGGCGGCGAGGGCGAGTGCGGCCACGCCGATGGCGACCGTCAGGGCGGTGAGCATGCAGCGAGGGTATTACGGGCCGAAAGACCCGATGCGCTCACCCCTGCCCCGGGGCTTTCCTTGAAGACATGAAGCTGCTGCACGGGAAGCTCGGCCCGCAATTCGACGCGCTGCTGTTCGACAACGACGGCACGCTCATCTCCTCGATGGAATCGGTGCACCGCTGCTGGACCCGCTGGGCCCGGGAGTACGGGATCACCGACGAGGACTTCGCCGCGGTGGAACTCCACGGCCGCCCGGCCGCGGAGATCATCGCCGACCTCCTGCCCGAGGACGTACGGGCCGGGGCGCTCGCCCGGATCGAGGTGCTGGAGACCGAGGACGTGGCGGGCGGCGTGGTGCTGCTCCCCGGCACCAAGGAGCTGCTGTCGGCCCTTCCCGTCGGCCGCTGGGCCGTGGTCACCTCCGCGACCCGGCCGCTGGCCGAGGCCCGGCTGCGGGAGGTCGGCGTCGACTTCCCGGAGATGGTGGCCGCCGACGACATCACCCGGGGCAAGCCCGACCCGGAGCCCTTCCTGCTGGCGGCCGCCCGGCTCGGGGTGGACCCGGCCCGCTGCGTCGTCTTCGAGGACGCCCCCGCCGGCCTGGCCGCGGGCCGCGCGGCCGGGATGACCACCGTGGCCTTGACCACAACGCACCCGGTCGCCGAGCTCGAGGCGGACGTGGTCGTACGGGACCTCTCGGCCGTGTCCGTGCTGGTCGGAGCCGATGGCGTGAGGATCGAGACGGACGATCGGCCCTGACCGGTGTTGTCCGCTATGCGGCCGAAATCCGTCCGCTATTCGGACGCCTTTGATCGGTGACGGGGAACGTCTGGTTTACTGGGCCCATGACCACGACGAGCAGCCGCACCCTTGCGACCGAGGCGACGATGACGCCCGGTGCTCGTTGTATGTGTCGAATGCGCGCCTTCTGAGGGCCCCTGCCCCAGGTCTCACGCCCCGAAGCGAGACCGGCCGAGCAGCTCCCGGCACCCCTGTGTGAACCCGGAACGCTCCTGCCCCGCGCATGCGCCGAAGCCGTCGATTTCTGATGGTTCACCCCGTATCGCGTCCCCAGATGTTTGCCCCGTGCCCGGCACCCGCTGCGCCGCGCACTCGACAGCGACGGAAATCCTGTGATCACCACATCGGGCCTCACGAAGGTCTACCAGTCCCGTGGCCGCGAGGTCACCGCCCTGGACGGCGTCGACCTGCACGTCCGCGAGGGCGAGGTCTACGGAGTCATCGGCCAGAGCGGCGCCGGAAAGTCCTCCCTGATCCGCTGCGTGAACCTGCTCGAGCGCCCCACCGCCGGCACCGTGTCCGTGGACGGGGTCGACCTCACCGCCCTCGCCGGCCGGGGCCGCCGCGCCGGCAAGGAGCTCCGCGAGGCCCGCAGCCGCATCGGCATGGTCTTCCAGCACTTCAACCTGCTGTCCTCGCGCACCGTCCAGGGCAACATCGAGCTGCCCCTGGAGATCCTCGGGATCTCCGGCCGCGAGCGCTCCCGCAAGGCCGCCGAACTGCTCGACCTCGTCGGCCTCGCCGACAAGGCCAAGTCCTACCCCGGTCAGCTCTCCGGCGGACAGAAGCAGCGCGTCGGCATCGCCCGCGCCCTGGCGGGCGACCCCAAGGTGCTGCTCTCCGACGAGGCCACCAGCGCCCTGGACCCCGAGACCACCCGCCAGATCCTCCAGCTGCTGCGCGACCTCAACCGCCGGCTGGGCCTGACCGTCCTGCTCATCACGCACGAGATGGACGTGGTCAAGTCCGTCTGCGACTCGGCCGCACTCATGAAGGGGGGCCGGATCATCGAAGCCGGTACCGTCACCGAGCTGCTGGCCACCCCCGGCTCCGAGCTCGCCCACGAACTGTTCCCGCTGACCGGGTCCGCGACCACCGCGGAGCACACGGTCATCGACGTCACCTTCCACGGCGAGACCGCGACCCAGCCGGTCATCTCCCAGCTGGCACGCACCTACAACATCGACATATCGATCCTCGGCGCCGCGATGGACACCGTCGCGGGCCGGCAGATCGGCCGCATGCGCATCGAGCTGCCCGGGCGCTACGAGGACAACGTCGTACCCGTCGGCTTCCTGCGCGAGCAGGGCCTGCAGGTGGACGTCGTGGAAGCGGATGGGGACGTGGACGCAGCCGTGGTCGGGGACGTCGACGGCGAACTGGCCGAGCTGGTCAAGGACGGTGCGAAGTGACCTGGTCCGAAATGCAGCCGCTGCTCACGCAGGGCACCTTCGACACCCTCTACATGGTGTTGTGGTCCGCCCTGGTGACCATCCTGGGCGGACTGCCCATCGGCATCCTGCTCGTCCTGACCGACAAGGGCGGCCTGCTCCAGAACCGCGCGGTCAACAAGATCCTCGGCGTGATCGTGAACATGGGCCGCTCGCTGCCGTTCATCATCCTGCTGATCTTCCTGATCCCGGTCACCACGGCGATCGTCGGCACGTTCATCGGCCCCACGGCCATGATCGTCCCGCTCGCCATCGGCGCCATCCCCTTCTTCGCACGGCTCGTCGAGACCGCCGTCCGCGAGGTGGACCACGGCCTGATCGAGGCCGTCGAGTCCATGGGCGGCGGCATTCCGACCCTCGTCGGCAAGGTGCTCCTCCCGCAGGCGCTGCCCTCGCTGATCGCGGCCGTCACCACCACCGTGATCACGCTGATCGGCTACTCGGCCATGGCCGGCGCGGTCGGCGGAGAAGGTCTCGGCTCCAAGGCCATCACGTACGGATTCCAGCGCTTCGAGACCGGCTTCATGATCGCGACCGTCGTGGTGCTGATCGTGCTCGTCACGGTGATCCAGCTCATCGGCGACGGCGTGGTACGCCTCCTCGCCCGGCGCGGTCGGACAGCCTGAACCGGCCTGAGCCGGACATAAACCAACTTTCCCCAAGAAAGCCCGCACTTGTCGTGCTTGGGCCGTCATCCATAAGCAAGACGCAAGAAAGGCACTCTTCGTGCGCAAGAACATCAAGCTCACCGCCCTCGCCGCCACCGTCTCGGCGCTCGCCCTCGGTCTCACCGCCTGCGGCAGCTCCTCGGACCCGTCCTCCACCAAGGCCGACGGCGGCAAGACCGACGAGAGCAAGCCCCTGGTCGTCGCGGCGTCCCCCTCCCCGCACGCCGACATCCTGAAGTTCGTCCAGGACAACCTCGCGGCCAAGGCGGGCCTCAAGCTGGAGGTGAAGGAGTTCACGGACTACGTCCTGCCGAACACCGCCACCCAGCAGGGCCAGGTCGACGCCAACTACTTCCAGCACGTGCCGTACCTCGACGACTTCAACAAGAAGAACGGCACCGACATCGTGCCCGTCGTGAACGTGCACCTGGAGCCCCTGGGCCTGTACTCAAAGAAGGTCAAGGCCCTCACGGACATCAAGGCCGGCCAGACCATCGCCGTCCCGAACGACCCCACCAACGAGGGCCGCGCGCTCCAGCTGCTCGCCGCGAACAAGCTCATCACCCTCAAGGAGGGTGTCGGCACCGCCGCCAAGCTGTCCGACATCACCGACAAGAAGGGCCTGGAGTTCAAGGAGCTGGAGGCCGCCACGGTCCCGCGCGCCCTGAACGACGTGGACGCCGCCGTCATCAACGGCAACTACGCCATCGAGGCCAAGCTCGTCCCGGCCAAGGACGCGCTCGTCCTGGAGAAGGCCGAGGGCAACCCGTACGCCAACATCCTCGCGGTCAAGAAGGGCAACGAGAACGACCCGCGGATCCAGAAGCTCGCCAAGCTCCTGAACTCCGACGAGGTCAAGAAGTTCATCGACGACAAGTACCAGGGCTCGGTCATCCCGGCCTTCGGCAAGCCGGCCGCCTAGATCAGGCCGGCCCGGCCCCGTACACCCCACCGGTGTACGGGGCCTGCTGCTGCCCGCTTCCGGGCAGCCCGGCCCTGCACATCACCAGGCCGATGCTGCATGCTGTGGCCTACGACCCGCGGCTGCGGACCGCATGCCCCGCGCATACCGTCCCGCGCCACGGTCGCCTCGCATCACGGTCGCACCACGGTCTCAGGCTTGGAGCTGCGCATGACTACCACCTTCCCGGACGTCACCATCAGCACGGACCGGCTGGTGCTGCGCCCCTTCGAGGAAGAAGACGTCACCGCGCTCGCCGAGATGATGAACGACGAGCACGTCACCGCCTGGACCTCCGTCCCCCACCCCTATACCTACGCCGACGCGGTCACCTGGGCCACGAAGACCGCCCACGCGGAGCGCACCGAGGGCCGCGGCATCGTCTTCGCCGTCACCGAGTTCCTCACCCACCGGCTCGTCGGCATCGTGCACCTCCAGGACACCGACTGGCGCACCCGCACCACCGAGGTCGGCTACGTCACCGCCCCCTGGGCCCGCGGCGAGGGCTACGCCAGCGAGTCCGTCCGCGCCGTGGCCCGCTGGCTCTTCACCGACCAGCGCTTCGAACGCCTCGAACTGCGCACCGCCGCCGACAACACGGCCTCGCAGCAAGTGGCCCAGAAGACCGGTTGCATCAGTGAAGGCGTCCTGCGCAACGCCTGCATAGTGCGCACCCAGAACCCCGACGGCTCCTGGTCCGACACCCGCAGCGACCTCATCGTCTGGGGCCTGGTCCCCGAGGACCTCGACGAGGACGCCGACGGCTATGGCGACTACTCCGACGGCTACTCCGACACCTACGGGGACGGCTATTCGGACGGCTACTCCGTGGGCTACGCGGACCCCCGCGCCGACGCACGCGACGGCCACCGGATCCCGAGCGCCAACGCGAACGACGCGAACGGCTACGCCCTCTTCTCGGACCGGAACTGACCGGATGACCGGGTAGTCTCACGAAGCCCGACCCCCCTCGACGAAGCTTCGCCCTGCCCCGGCCACCGCCGGGAAGGGCCCCCTCCCACACCAGGAGACTGACGACGATGGCCGACCGGGTCACGGTGATCGGCTGGGACGGCTCCCCCCTGACCGCGGCAGCCCGGTCGGCGCTCTCCGCCGCCACCCTGGTGGCCGGCGCCGCCCACCACCTCGCACTCCCCGAAATCCCGCCCACGGCCGAACGCGTGCGCCTGGGCAGCCTGCCCCTCGCCGCCCGCCGGATCGCCGGCCACCGCGGCACCGCCGTCGTCCTCGCCGACGGGGACCCCGGCTTCTTCGGCGTCGTACGGACCCTGCGGGCCCCGGAACACGGCCTGGAGGTGGAGGTCGTACCGGCCGTCTCCGCCGTCGCCGCCGCCTTCGCCCGCGCCGGAATGCCCTGGGACGACGCCCAGGTCGTCGTCGCCCACCGCCGCACCCTGCGCCGCGCCGTCAACGTCTGCCGCGCCCACTCCAAGGTCGCCGTCATCACCTCGCCCGGCGCCGGCCCCGCCGAACTCGCCCTGCTGCTCGAAGGCGTCCACCGCACCTTCGTCATCTGCGAGGAACTCGGCACCGACAAGGAACAGGTCACGGTCCTCACCTCCGACAAGGCCGCCGACCACAGCTGGCGCGACCCCAACGTGGTCATCGTCATCGGCGGTACGGGACCGGCCGCGACCGCCGCCGAACCGGCCTGGCTGCTCGGCCGCAGCACGGCACCGGCCGGCGGACGGGGCTGGGCCCACCCGCAGATCGACGTGGGAGAAGGGGAGTCCACGCAGCTGCGCGCGGCCCAGCTCGCCCGGCTCGGCCCGCGCACCGGAGACCTCGTCTGGGACATCGGCTCGGGCTCCGGAGCCCTCGCCGTGGACGCCGCCGCCCTCGGCGCCGCCGTCATCGCCGTCGACGCCGACCGTCAGGCCTGCGCACGCACGACCGCCGCCGCCCGAGCCCGGGGCGTACAGCTCCAGGTCGTCAACGGCCGCGCCCCGCACGTCCTGGAGACCCTGCCCGAACCCGACGTCGTCCGCGTCGGCGGCGGCGGAGCCCCGGTCGTCGCCGCCGTCGCCGACCGTCGTCCCGAACGGATCGTCAGCCACGCCTCCACGCGCGACGAGGCGGAGGCCATCGGCCGGGTCCTGGCCGAGGGCGGGTACGCCGTCGAGTGCGCGCTGCTCCAGTCCGTCGGCCTGGACACCCGGACGTGGACCGAACAACAGCGCTCCGTGGTGTTCCTGCTGGCCGCCGAACGCCCCGTTCACCGCCCGGACCGTACCTAGCCGCGAGCCCGGGGTAGGCTGGCCGATCGTCACACCGCCCGGACGATTCGGGCACGCGGCTCCGGCTGGACGCGCGACGTGGCGCAGTCCACAGAGGACCGTGGCGGTTATGGCCGACACGGTGGCGAACGGGCAGGACAATACTTACTGGTTGTCGTGCGGGCGTACGTGAGGCCTCGTGGGCGACCGGGCAGTCGAAGAGGCAACACCGATGGGCGAGGGGTACGCATGACTGACACCGGCCAGGTTCCGGGCGAGGGTCTCCCGGACAGCACGGGCATGGTGGATCAGCAGGGCGTCCCCGCCCCGGTTCCCCCGGTTCCCGCGTCTTCCCCGGCGACCGGGAGCTACGCCTTCCAGGACCTCGTGGACAACCCGGCCGAGCCGGAGGACGAGGAACTGCTGCTGATGCCGAGCAGCCAGGGCGCGTGGAGCGACCCCCAGGTCGTCCCGCCGGTGCCCGCCTTCCCCGAGTTCCCCGAGCCCTCCGCGTACGCGGACGCCCCGTACGCGGACGGCCCCTACGCCGACTTCGCGGGTGCCCCGGAGTACCAGCAGCCCCACCCGGGCGGGCTCCCGGTCCCCGAGGCGCCGCTCGGCTACGAGACCGCCGGCTACCCGCAGCAGTCCTTCGACGGGCAGTCGTTCGCGGAGCAGCCGCAGCCGTCCTTCGCCGACGCCCCCTACGCCGACGCCTCCTACGGCGCCGGTGCGCACGAGGCCGGCGGCCGGGATTCCGGCGCGCTCGACCTCGGCGGCCTCGTGACCCCGCAGGCCATGTCCCAGCCCCAGCCCCCGGTGGCGCCCGTCGCCGCGGCCCCGGTGCGGCGGCCGCTGCACATGGGCCCGCCCGTGCCCGAGGCCACCGGCGGAGTCGTACGGTCCCTCGCGGACCGGGGCCCGGCCGCGGCGCCCGCGCAGGCCCCCCTGCAGGCCCCGGCGCCGGCCGCGCCCATTGCCGTCCCGGTCGCCTCCGTGCCCTCTTCCCCCGCCGCCCCCGAGCCCGTGGGCCCGGCCCTGAGCACCCCGGCGATGGCCATCCCGATGCGCCAGTCCGGGCCGCCCACCACGGGGCCCGAGTACTTCGACTTCGCGCAGGCCGGGGCCGAGCAGGTACCGAACCCGGCGCAGCAGCCGGTCGAGATCCCGGTGCAGGCCGGGACGCCGTGGACCGCGGAGCCGGCTCCGGAAGCCGCGGCGGAGTCCGCGTCTGCGTCCGTGTCCGCGTCCGCCGTCGAGCCCGTGGCCCAGCACGAGGCCCAGCCCGTCGGCGAGCCCGTGGCCGAGCCCGTCGCCGAGAGCGGTGCGGCGCCCGTCGCCTTCGCGGAGCCCGAGCCGGGCCTCGTACAGGAGTCCGGGTCCGTGCCCGCGGCGGAGCCGGTGCCCGTGCCCGCTGCCGTGGCCGTCGCCGAGCCGGTGGTCGTGGAGCCCGCGCCGGAGGCCGTCGCCGAGCCCGTCGTCGCCGTCGAGCCCGAGGCCGCCGTCGTACCGGAGCCCGAGCCCGTCGCGGCCCCCGAGGCCCCGGCCGCCGTCGAGCCCGCGCCCGAGCCGGTCGTGGAGCCGGAGTCCGAGCCGCAGCCCGCAGAAACGGTGGTTCGGGCCGAGGAGCCGGAGCCCCTGGCCGAGCCCGTCGTCGTGGCCTCCGAGCCCGAGCCGGCCGCCGTCGCGCAGGCCGACGTACCGCTGGAGGCCGAGGCCCCCGAGGCTCCCGAGGCCGGAAGCGAACCGCAGCCCGAGCCGGAAGCCGAGCCCGAGGCCCCGGTCACCGAGGCGGCCCCCGGATACGCCGACGCCGAGCGCGAGGCCGTCCTGCGCGTCATGCGCGAGCGCCGTGACATCCGCAAGGGCTTCCGCCGGGACCCCATCCCGCACGAGGTGCTGCTGCGCGTCCTGGAGGCGGCCCACACGGCGCCCAGCGTCGGCCACTCCCAGCCGTGGGACTTCGTCGTCATCAAGTCCGCCGAGACCCGCCGGACCATGCACGAGCTCGCGGAGCGCCAGCGCGAGGCCTACGCGAAGTCGCTGCCCAAGGGCCGCGCCAAGCAGTTCAAGGAAATCAAGATCGAGGCCATCCTCGACACCCCGGTGAACATCGTGGTCACCGCCGACCCCACCCGGGGCGGCCGCCACACCCTGGGCCGGCACACCCAGCCGCAGATGGCCCCGTACTCCTCGGCCCTCGCCGTGGAGAACCTCTGGCTCGCCGCGCGCGCCGAGGGTCTGGGCGTCGGCTGGGTCAGCTTCTTCGACGAGCGCGAGATGGTCCGCGAGCTCGGCCTGCCGGAGCACCTGGAGGTCGTCGCGTACCTGTGCATCGGGTACGTGGACGAGTTCCCCGACGAGCCCGAGCTCGCGCAGGCCGGCTGGTCGCAGCGCCGTCCGCTCTCCTGGGTCGTGCACGAGGAGACGTACGGGCGCCGCGCGCTGCCCGGCGAGGAGCCGCACGACCTGCTCTCCGAGACGGTCGCCAGCATCCGCCCGCTCGACGCGAAGGCGCTCGGCGAGGCCTGGGAGCGGCAGAAGCGCATGACCAAGCCCGCCGGGGCCCTGGGCATGCTCGAAATCATCTCGGCCCAGCTGTCCGGCCTCTCGCGGGTCTGCCCGCCGCCGATCCCGGAGCCCGCCGCGGTCGCGATCTTCGCGGGTGACCACGGCGTGCACGCCCAGGGGGTCACCCCGTGGCCCCAGGAGGTCACCACGCAGATGGTGGCCAACTTCCTGGGCGGCGGCGCGGTGTGCAACGCGTTCGCCAACCAGGTGGGCGCCGAGGTCTGCGTGATCGACGTCGGCGTCGCCGGCGACCTCCCGGCCACGCCGGGGCTGCTCCCGCGCAAGGTCCGCGCGGGCACGGCCGACCTGTCGGTCGGGCCGGCGATGACCCGCGAGGAGGCCGTCGCGGCCATCGAGGTGGGCATCGAGACGGCCCGCGACCTGGTCGCGGCGGGGAACAAGGCCCTTCTGACGGGCGAGATGGGCATCGCCAACACCACGGTGTCGGCGGCGCTGATCTCGGTCTTCACCGGGGTGGACCCGGGCGAGGTCACCGGGCGGGGCACCGGCATCAACGACGAGACGCACGCCCGCAAGGTCGAGGTCGTGCGCCGCGCCCTGGAACTCCACCAGCCGGACCCGGCGGACCCGATCGGCGTCCTGGCGGCCATCGGCGGCCTGGAGCACGCGGCGATCGTGGGTCTCCTCCTCGGTGGAGCTTCCCTGCGGACCCCGGTGATCCTGGACGGCGTCAGCGCCGGTGCGGCCGCGCTGGTGGCCCGTGCGATCGCTCCGGAGTCGCTGTCCGCGTGCATCGCGGGACACCGCAGCGCGGAGCCGGGCCACGTGGCCGCCCTGAACAAGCTCGGGCTGCGCCCGCTCGTCGACCTGGACCTGCGCCTCGGCGAGGGTACGGGGGCGCTGCTGGCGCTGCCGCTGGTGCAGAGCGCTGCGCGGGCGATGCACGAGGTGGCCACGTTCGACTCGGCGGGTGTCACGGAGAAGTAGCGGGGGCTGCGGGGCCGGTGCCGGGGATGGGGTGGGGTGTCGTCCGGGACTCATGATTTATGGCGCCCTGTGCGCGCTGCGTCATGATCGGCCTTCTTCCGCGCCAACGCATCACGTTTTACGTCCCGGACGACACCCCACCCCGTCCCCGTCACCGGCCACCAATCCAGCCCCTCCGGCACAATCCAGCCCCTCCGGCGTTTGAGGAGCGGGGGTCCGGGGGCGGAGCCCCCGAAGGGGTCCGGGGCGGAGCCCCGGTTTCGGGAAGGGGCGGGGTGGGGAAGCCCCGCAGGGCCGGTCGGGCCGCGTCGGCCCCGCAGCCAGCCCTGGGCGAAGCCCGCGTGGGGGCCGGGGATCATGGGGCGGGAGCCCCCTGGCCCGGGCCAGAGCCGGGATTCGCGGGGCCGGGCAATGGCCCCCGAGGCGACCACTGCGCAGGTGGGTCGTATCGTGGACCCCGGACGGGCCACCGCACGTCACCGCCCGATCAGCCGCTCCAGCGACGCAGCGGCCCGCCCTCACCGCCGCATCAGGAGCCGTAACCGCCATGGGACACCCGGCACACCCCGCCTACCCCGTCGGACTCCGTCTCACGGGCCGCCGCGTCGTCGTGATCGGCGGTGGCCAGGTCGCCCAGCGCCGGCTGCCCGCGCTCATCGCGGCCGGCGCCGACATCGTCCTGATCTCGCCCTCCGCGACCCCCTCCGTGGACGCCATGGCGGAGACCGGTGAGATCCGTTGGGAGCGCCGCCGCTACGAGGACGGCGACCTGGCCGGCGCCTGGTACGCCCTCGTGGCCACCCGGGACCGTGCCGCCAACGACGCCGCCTCCGCCGAGGCGGAGCGCGAGCGGATCTGGTGCGTCCGCGCGGACGACGCCGAGGCCGCGAGCGCCTGGACCCCGGCCACCGGCCGGGTGGAGGGCGTCACCGTCGCCGTACTGAGCGGCAACGACCCCCGCCGCTCCGCCGCCGTCCGCGACGCGGTCGTCGAGGGGCTGCGGGACGGCTCCCTGACCGCCGCCCGCCCGCACACCCCGGGCGTGGCCCTCGTCGGCGGCGGGCCCGGCGACCCGGACCTGATCACGGTCCGCGGCCGGCGCCTCCTCGCCGAGGCCGACGTGGTCATCGCGGACCGGCTCGGCCCCCGTGACCTCCTGGACGAGCTCCCGCCGCACGTCGAGGTCATCGACGCCGCGAAGATCCCGTACGGCCGTTTCATGGCCCAGGAGGCCATCAACGACGCCCTCATCACCCACGCCAAGGCCGGCAAGGCCGTGGTCCGGCTCAAGGGCGGGGACCCGTACGTGTTCGGCCGCGGCATGGAGGAGCTCCAGGCCCTCGCCGAGGCCGGCATCCCCTGCACCGTCGTGCCCGGCATCTCCAGCTCCATCTCGGTGCCCTCCGCGGCCGGCATCCCGGTCACCCACCGGGGCGTGGCCCACGAGTTCACCGTGGTCAGCGGCCACGTCGGCCCCGACGACCCGCGCTCGCTGGTGGACTGGGCCTCGCTGGCCAAGCTCACCGGCACCCTGGTCATCCTCATGGGCGTCGACAAGATCGGCCTGATCGCCGAGGCGCTGGTCCGCCACGGCCGCCCCGCCGACACCGCCGTCGCCGTCATCCAGGAGGGCACCACCGCCTCCCAGCGCCGGGTGGACGCCACCCTGGCCACGGTCGGCGAGACCGTCCTCGCCCAGGACGTGCGGCCGCCCGCCGTCATCGTGATCGGCGACGTGGTGAAGGTGCACCGGCCCGAAGCCGAGTGACGTCCCCGCAATCCCGCAACCCGGCAGAGCCGTTGGCACCGCACCCAGGACAAGGCAGTATCACCCTGTGGCTGATCTCATCACCGTCGAGGACCCCGACGACCCGCGCCTGCGCGATTACACGGGCCTGACCGACGTAGAACTCCGGCGCAGGCGCGAGCCCGCGGAAGGTCTCTTCATCGCCGAAGGCGAGAAGGTGATCAGACGCGCCAAGGACGCCGGGTACGAGATGCGCTCGATGCTGCTCTCCGCGAAGTGGGTCGACGTCATGCGCGACGTCATCGACGAGCTCCCGGCTCCGGTCTACGCCGTCAGCCCGGAGCTCGCCGAGCGCGTCACCGGCTACCACGTGCACCGCGGTGCCCTCGCCTCCATGCAGCGCAAGCCGCTGCCCACGGCCGAGGAACTGCTCGCCACCACCCGGCGCGTGGTCATCATGGAAGCGGTGAACGACCACACCAACATCGGCGCCATCTTCCGCAGCGCGGCCGCCCTCGGCATGGACGCGGTCCTGCTCTCGCCCGACTGCGCGGACCCGCTCTACCGACGCTCCGTCAAGGTCTCCATGGGCGCGGTGTTCTCCGTCCCGTACGCCCGGCTGGACGCCTGGCCCAAGGGCCTGGACTCGGTCCGCGAGGCCGGCTTCAAGCTGCTGGCCCTCACCCCGCACCAGAAGGCCTCGCCGATCGACGAGGCCGCCCCGCAGACCCTGGAGCGGGTCGCGCTGATGCTGGGCGCGGAGGGGGACGGGCTGTCGACCCAGGCGCTGGTCGCCGCCGACGAGTGGGTACGGATCCCCATGGCGGCCGGGGTGGACTCGCTGAACGTGGGCGCGGCCGCGGCCGTCGCCTTCTACGCGGTGGCCAGCGGTCGTCCGTAGGGTCCGGACGCGTCCTAGAGCTTCTGGGCCAGCGCGATGCCCAGCGCCACGAGCAACGTCACCACGACGAAGACGATGAGGCGCTGGCGCATCAGCTTGGGGTCCGGCCGGGACGGCCGCCGCCCGGTGCCCGTCGTACGGGGAGCCGGGCGGCCGCCCGTACGCCCGGCGGTGGAGCCGGGTCCCCGCGAGCCGGTGCTCCGGGCCGAGGAGGGCCGCGAGTCCGGCCCGCCGCGCGGTCCCTGACCCTTGGTCTGCGCCTTCCCCTGACCCGCTCCGGTTCCCGTACCCGGACGTCCCGGGAGGGGAGTGCCGGCGCTGCGGCGCTCCGTGCGCTGGTCGGCGTACCCCTCGACGTCCTCGAGGTAGCCCTCGGGCAGCCGTCCCGTCGGCCGCTCGGTCCGCGCACGCTGCGCGGGCGGGCGGATGTCGCCCATCCCGTGCGCCTCGCGGGCCGCGATCTCCTTGAGCCGCATCGACAGCTGGAGCGTGGTCGGCCGTTCGTCGGGGTCCTTCGCCAGGCAGGCCCGTACGAGGGGCGCGAGCGCGTCGGGAACGCCCTGGAGGTGGGGCTCCTCGTGCACCACCCGGTACAGCATGACCTCGGAACTGCCGTGTCCGAAGGGCGAGTCGGCGGTGGCCGCGTAGGCGAGGGTGGCGCCGAGGGAGAAGACGTCCGTGGCGGGGGTGACGGCGGCGCCGCGCACCTGCTCGGGAGCCAGGAAGCCGGGGGAGCCCACGGCCGTTCCCACGTGCGTGAGGGTGCTGGCCCCGGTGGCCCAGGCGATCCCGAAGTCGATGATGCGCGGGCCCTTGGGCGACAGCAGGATGTTCGAGGGCTTGAGGTCGCGGTGGACCACCCCGGCCTCGTGTACGGCGACCAGTCCCTCGGAGAGCGCGGCGCCGATGGCGGCGATGGCCGCGGCCGTCAGGGGGCCTTCCTCGGCCACCTTGTCGTGCAGGGAGGGGCCGGGCACGTACTGCGTGGCGAACCAGGGGCGCTCCGCGTCCAGGTCCGCGGCGACCAGGCGCGCGGTGCACCCGCCGCGGATCCGCCGGGCGGCGGAGACCTCGCGCGCGAAGCGCGAACGGAACTCCTGGTCCTCGGCCAGGTCCGGCCGGATCACCTTGAGCGCGACGCGCTGTCCGCGCCGGTCGGAGCCCAGATAGACGACGCCCATGCCGCCGGCGCCGAGGCGCCGGTGCAGCCTGAACGAGCCGACGACACGCGGGTCCTCGCGCCGGAGCCGCATCATCGCCATGTCCACCCCGCTGACCGGTCGTCCTGTTGACGTGGCACAGCTTACGGACCATCCGGCATGCGCGCTCAGAGGCCGCGCCCTCGCCGGGGGATTCGATTGTCAGTACGGGGCAGTCCACTTGGGGATGCGCGGGACCACCGGTAGGACGCATGTGCGGAGCGGGGCCGTTCGGTCAAGCCGAGCCGGACTCAAGGGAATTGGGGTTTGGTACGGGGTGGCGGGGGAGCGGTGGCCGACGGTCGGACCGGACCCGTCCGGTTGATCTTGGGACCACCTGGTCGGAGGCTGGACGTGTGCGGTGAGTGACGGAAGTGAGCGAAGTCACTACGCTCCGGTCATCCCCTCCGGGATGACCCTCAGACCGGGGGGCGGGTCTCCACCCAGGGGAGTACGCGCGGGGTGGGCTCCTCATCCTCCTGGAGGCCAGGCAATGGGTACGAAGGCATGAGGCCAGGAGCCTTTCCCGCGCCTAGTGTTGAAGACAAGCGGCGGGTGGAGTCACTCGTCCCCCGAGGTCATGAACCCGCCGCTGCCAAACGACAGGGAGAGGACCATGGCGGACATCGCACGGCAGGGACGCAAGGCATTCGCGTTCAACAGCCATGAGTCCGGTCGTCGCCATCCACTGGTGGCCGCGGCCATGGTGCTCCCCCTGGCCGCCGTCCTGCTCTTCCTCTTCGGAGGCTTCGACCAGGTGGCGGCGCAGGCGTCGTCCGTAAGCGTGATGCTGGGGCGCTGAGCGGCGCCCCGGGCCCAGGAGAGCGGCCTGGGCCGGGACTGTCACCGACCGAACCCCGTGGGGACGGGGGAGCGGTCGACGGACGGCAGGTGAAGGGTGCTGCGCGTACGGCTGGGGAGCCGGACGCGCAGCACCCTTTTTCATGCCCGCGCACACCTCCTCTACGCGCCCCTCGCGCTGCTCCGCGCGGGCGCGATTCCGCCCTTCGGGTCGCCGGGCTCCGTCGGACGGTGCCGCGCCCGCCCGCCCGGCGGCGCCGGCGCGTTTCCCGGGCTTCGGGTCCCTGTGCCGGACTCGGTCCGGCTGGTGCCCGGACGGCGGTGCCGCCGCTGCCGCCCGGCCCGGCGCTGCGTACGCTCGTCCCGAGGAGCACCCGCCGGGGTGCGGAGCACGGGGAGAGCCGAGGCGTGGTTCCGCTGGAGCGAGTGAGCGCGGCCGAGCTCGCCGCGTACGCGGGTGCGGTGGAGTACGTGCTCCTCGCGGACCGGGACGACGGCACCGTGGTCCGGTGCGGGGACGTCGTGGCCAAGGCGCACGCGGGCGACAGCGATCCCGACGCCCTGGCGGTACGGATCCGCGTGGCCGGGGACCCCGCGCTGGCCGGAGTCCTGTTGCCCCCGCTGCGTACCGGGCTCGGCCTGGTCGGCTCCCGGCCCGTCTCCTTGTGGCCCTACGGAGCTCCGGTCGCTCCGGACCGCCCCGAGGAGGCCCCCTGGGAGCCCGCCGCCGAGCTCCTGGCCGCCCTCCACCGGACCCCGCTCCACCACCTCCCGTACCCGCTCCCCCCGATGCGCGGCCCGGCGAAACTGGCCCGTGCCCTCCACCGCCTCGCCGCGGCGCACCCGCCCGAGGCCCCGGTCGCGGCGGGGCGCGCCGCGCCCATGCCTGCGCCCGCGGGTGGGGAAGCCGTCGGCCCGAGCGGCGCCCGTCCGGGACGCCCGGCCGGGGAAGGCCCCTCCGGCGACACCTCGCCCCGTGCCGAGGCCGCTGCCGCGCTCGCCGGGGCGTCCTCCGGCCGTGCCGACCGAGCCCGTCGGGCCGTTCTGTCCATCCCCGCCGGGCAGGCGGTCCAGGCCGGGCAGGCGGGGACGGATGCCGACGCCCCGGAGTTGGCGCGGCTCGTACGGGCCGCCGCGGCCACGCTCCCCGGGTGGGCCCGGGGGGAGGGTCCGGCGCCGTCGGGCGGGGCGCTCTGCCACGGCGATCTGCACCTCGGGCAGCTGGTCCGGGGCCCGGCCGGGGGCTGGCGGCTGATCGACGTGGACGACCTGGGACTCGGCACGCCCGCCTGGGACCTCGCCCGGCCCGCGGCCTGGTACGCCGCCGGACTGCTGGACACCGGGACCTGGCTGCGCTTCCTCGACGCCTACCGCGCCGCGGGCGGCCCGGCGGCCGGTCCGCCCGGCAGCGACCCCTGGCCGGAACTCGACCTCGCGGCCCGCGCGCTCACCGTGCAGACGGCCGCACTGGCCCTCACCAAGGCCGCCCGCGAGCGGCGCCGACTCGACGACGTGGAGCGGCTGATGGTGGAGGCCTGTGCCCGAATTGCCTCCCTCCCGCCCGACTTGGAGCCGAAGCCTCCGTCGTAGGGTGAGCCTCACGGCACCGGGTACGCATCCGGTGTCGACGCGAACGGCGAGGAGTTGATCCGGTCATGCAGTGTCCGAAGTGTCACGCGATGATGCACACGTACAACCGCAACGGTGTCCAGATCGAGCAGTGCAGCGGCTGCCGGGGCATCTTCCTCGACTACGGCGAGCTGGAGGCGCTGACCCGCCTGGAGTCCCAGTACACCGCCCAGTACGGCCAGGTCCCGCCCCCGGCCGCCCCGCCGGCGCCCGCCCCCGTCGCGTACCCGCAGCAGCACGCGGCCCCCGCGCCCGCCTGGGGTGCCCCGCAGCACGGCGGCTACGGTCACGGCCACGGCCACGGTCACCGCAAGGGCGGCTTCGGCCGGATGCTCTTCTCCTCCTGAGTCCGAGGGGGCGGGGTGGGGCCCGGAACCGACCCGGTGCCCACCCGTCCTCCCCGCCGGGGACCCGGGCCCCGCGGGGCACCGCAGCCCGCACGCGCGAAAGCCCCGGCCGTGGGAACGGCCGGGGCTTCCGGATATCTGGTGCGCGATACTGGGATTGAACCAGTGACCTCTTCCGTGTCAGGGAAGCGCTCTCCCGCTGAGCTAATCGCGCGGGACCACGTTCACGGTGCGAGCACCGCAGGTGGCAAGTGTGAAGCATACTGCGTGCGCGATACTGGGATTGAACCAGTGACCTCTTCCGTGTCAGGGAAGCGCTCTCCCGCTGAGCTAATCGCGCGGGGATCCTTGCGGACCAGTGGACGATACTGGGATTGAACCAGTGACCTCTTCCGTGTCAGGGAAGCGCTCTCCCGCTGAGCTAATCGTCCTTGGAGGTGGAGACGGGATTTGAACCCGTGTAGACGGCTTTGCAGGCCGTTGCCTCGCCTCTCGGCCACTCCACCATGGAGCAAGCAGGGGGTCCTCGGGAAGATGATCCCCCACCTTAGAGCGGACGACGAGACTCGAACTCGCGACATCCACCTTGGCAAGGTGGTGCTCTACCAACTGAGCTACGTCCGCAGGTCACCGTGTTCGCTCCGGGGTTTTCCCCCTTCGCTCCCTGGCGACGTGTTGAACTCTAGCGGATTCCCGGGCCAGCTCAAAAACGCGTTTCCGCAGCGTGCTGCCGCCCGATCACCGCCGGTCACCCGGCGGACGCCTCACCGGCGCCCGGGCGTCACCGGTCATAGACTCGCAGCCGTGCACGACCTGCCTCCCCTCGCCCGCTTCGGCGGCCTTCTCGCGACCGACCTCCGAGATGTCACCAGTGATCCTGGTGCCCTCGACTCCACCGGCTTCTGGGCGGTGACGGCCGATTTCGAGGGCCGTCTCGTCTGTGCGCGCTTCGGGGACATACGCCCCGACCCGGTGCCCACCCCCGTCTCCGGGGCCTGGCGCGGCCCCGACGCCGACGAGTGGAGTTCCTCCCTCGACCGCGCCGAGTACACCGCCGGCGTACGCCGCATCCGCGAGCACATCGAGGCGGGGGAGGTCTACCAGGCCAACCTCTGCCGCGTGATGTCCGCGCCGCTCCCCGATCCGGCGGGCGCCGATGTGGACGCCCTGACCGCGCTGCTCGCCCGCGGCAACCCGGCCCCGTACGCAGGAACGGTTCGGCTGCCGGCCCACGGCGTCGAGATCGCCACCGCGTCCCCCGAGCTCTACCTGCGCCGCACCGGCCGGCGCGTCGAGTCCGGCCCGATCAAGGGCACCGGCCGCACCGCCGCCGATCTGCTGCCCAAGGACCACGCCGAGAACGTGATGATCGTGGACCTCGTACGCAACGACCTCGGCCGGGTCTGCGCCACGGGCTCCGTGACCGTCCCGGAGCTGTGCGCGCTCGAAGAGCACCCGGGCCTCGTCCACCTCGTCTCCACCGTCGCCGGGGAGCTCGCCGAGGGCGCCGGATGGCCCGAGCTGCTCGCCGCGACCTTCCCGCCCGGCTCCGTCACCGGAGCCCCCAAATCCTCTGCCCTGCGGATCATCGAGGCCCTGGAGACCGCCCCGCGCGGCCCCTACTGCGGAGGCATCGGCTGGGTCGACGCCGACCGGGGCACGGCCGAGCTCGCCGTCGGCATCCGGACCTTCTGGATCGACCGCACGGCCCCCGGCGGCCCCCGGCTGCTCTTCGGCACCGGTGCCGGGATCACCTGGGGCTCCGACCCGGACCGCGAGTGGGCGGAGACCGAGCTGAAGGCCGCCCGGCTGCTGCGGGTAGCGTCGGGAGCCGTCGAGGCGCACGCAGCCGGTCCCACCGGTGCGGGCGGCACGACGGGCACGACGGAAGCACGGACCGACGAAAGAGGGAGAACCGTACGGTGAGGATCTGGCTCGACGGAACACTGCGGGACGCCGACGAAGCGAAGGTGTCCGTGTTCGACCACGGCCTCACCGTCGGCGACGGGGTCTTCGAGACGCTCAAGGCGGAGCACGGCACGACCTTCGGGCTCACCCGACACCTGGAGCGGCTGACCCGCTCCGCCCGGGGGCTCGGCCTGCCGGACCCGGACCTGGACGAGGTGCGCCGCGCCTGCGCCGCCGTACTGGAGGCCAACCCGGTCCCGCTCGGCCGGCTGCGCGTCACCTACACCGGGGGCGTCTCCCCGCTCGGCTCCGACCGCGGCGACGCCGGCCCGACGCTGATCGTCGCGCTGGCCGGGGCCACGCGCCGCCCCGACACCACCGCCGTGGTCACCGTGCCCTGGGTGCGCAACGAGCGCTCCGCCGTGGTGGGCCTGAAGACCACCTCGTACGCCGAGAACGTGGTCGCGCTCGCCGCCGCCCACCGGGCCGGCGCCTCCGAGGCCCTCTTCGCCAATACCGTCGGGCGGCTCTGCGAGGGCACCGGCTCCAACGTGTTCGTCGTCCTCGACGGGCAGCTGCACACCCCGCCCGTGGCCTCCGGCTGCCTCGCGGGCATCACCCGGGCGCTCGTCACCGAATGGTGCGGGGCCAAGGAGACCGACCTGCCCTTCGAAGCGCTGGAGCAGGCGGAGGAGGTCTTCCTGACCTCTTCCCTGCGCGACGTCCAGGCCGTCGTACGGATCGACGGGCGCGAGCTGGGCATCACCCCCGGCCCCGTCACGGCCGAGGCCATGCGGATCTTCGACGCCCGCTCCGCCGAGGACGCCGACCCCCGCTCCTGACCGGAGGCCGGACATATCTGCTGTGCTTCGGGCCGCAGGGCGGGTAGAACTCGTACTGATGACCACCACCCTGCGGCCGAGCGGGCCGCTTCAGCAGAGCACCGGCGGGGCGCGCTCGCGCCCGTACGAGATCCGCGTCAACAGCAGGCGCGTCGGCGCCCTGCTGCTCGCCGCGGACACCCCCTTCGGGCCGACGGTCGCCGAGATCCGCGACCTCGCCGTCGAGGAGCCCGACCGGCGGCGCGGCCGTGCCACGGTCGCCGCGCTCGCCGCCGAGGAAGTGCTGCGCGGCTGGGGCTGCCGGCGGATCCGCGTCTCGGTCCCGGCCGGCTCGGAGGGCGGGCTGCGGCTGGCCGGCTCCCTCGGGTACGCCGAGTACAGCCGCAACATGGCCAAGGAGCTCCCGGCCGGGCCGCCCGCCCTGTCCGAGGGGGTGGCCGGGCGCCCGATGACGGAGGCCGAGTTCGAAAGCTGGCACGCGGCGGCGCTGGAGAGCTACGCGCAGGACTGGGTCAGCCGCGGCATGCCGGCCGAGGCCGCACGGGCGAAGTCGGTGAACGACCACGCGTCCATGCTCCCGCTGGGCCTGGCCAGCCCGGGCGTCAGCTTCTCCGTGCTGGAGGCGGCCGGTGTCCCCGTGGGCACCGTATGGGTCGCGCCGAACGGCGGGGACTCGTACGTCTACGACGTCGCGGTCGCCGAGGAGCACCGGGGCCGCGGGCACGGCCGGGACCTGATGCTCCTCGCGGAGGGCACCGCCCTCGCCGCCGGCCACCGGGTGCTCGCCCTGCACGTCTTCACGGACAACGTCCCGGCCCTGCGGCTCTACGAGTCCCTCGGCTACCGGACGACCAACTTCAACTACGCCAAGGATCTCGTCTAGGCCGAGACGGCGGGGATGGCGGAGACGGCCGAGATGGCGGAGATGGCCTAGGCGGCGCCGAGCAGCCGGTCGGCGATTTCCTCGATGCGCTCGCGCAGGCCCTCCTGGCTCTTGCCGCCGTCGAGGCGCTGCCCGTCGATCACGTACGTCGGGGTGCCGGTCACGCCGATCGCCTTGCCCTCGGCCTGGTCGGCGTCCACGATCAGGATGTGCCGGCCGTCGATCAGGGCGGTGTCGAACTCATCGGCGTCCAGGCCCAGTTCACGCGCGACCTCGACCAGTACCGATTCGCCGGACTTGGCGAGCTCCGCGGTGCGGGCGAGGACGGCCTCCACGTAGGGCCAGCCCTGCCCCTGCTCGGCGGCCTCCTCCGCGGCCTGCGCGGCGGCGAAGGCGTGCTTGTGCTTCTCCAGCGGGAAGTGGCGCAGCCGGATGTCCAGCCGGTCGCCGTAGCGGGCCCGCAGGGCGCGCACGTCGTCCAGGGCGCTGTGGCAGTCCGGGCACTGAAGTTCGCACCAGACGTCGAGGATCACGGAATCGGTCATGCGGACAGTCTCCCAGTCCCCGGGGATGAGCCGGGACCGGGACCTCGGGAGGAGGCGGGACCCGGAGATGTCCCGGAGATCCGCCCGCGGGGGGCTCCGGCCGTGGCCAGGGCGAGGGTCTCCGGTGCAGGATGGATGGGGACAGAACGCCCGGCCCGCCGGCCGGGTCCGCCGCGGCCGCTGAGGCCGTCCCGCCCCTGGAGGCCCCGCATGCTCGCCGAGACCATTTGCTCCGCGGTGTCCGCGGCGGGCCTGGGCATCGCCGCGCTGACCGCCTACCGCAAGCGATTCCTCGCGGCCACGCGGATCGCGGCGTACTCGCTGGTGCCCGTCGGCCTGGTGATGACGGGCGTCGTGGCCTGGGCGACCGGGATCGTCTTCAAGCCCACCGTCTGGGCCGGGTTCGCCGTGCTGGGGCTGGCCTGGCTCCTCTTCGTGACCACCCGCGCGATAGAACGGCGCGGAGCGGGCGCGGGGGAGGGAAGGCAGAAGCAGCCGAAGGCCGCCAAGGGCCGCCCGGCACAGGAGGCCGTCGCCCCGGCAGCCTCCGCGCCCTCGCTGGGCGACGGTGCCCGCTCGCGGCCCGCCCCGGCCGCCGCTCCCGCCGAGGACTTCTCCGACATCGAGGCGATCTTGAAGAAGCACGGCATCTGACCCGGCCGACTCCGTCACCCCCGGCCGCACGGCCCCGGTCCGCGGGTGGGCCCGGGCCTCGGGTCCGCGCGGCGATCCGGGACGGGAACCACCTGATCTGACGGGATCCGGTGAACTCGCGCGTTCCGTCTGGCGTGTTGAGGGGCGCGCGGGGGCCCGCTGGGCCATCATCGCCCCGACATGCCCGACACTTCATCGGGTGAGCCCGCCGTTCCCGCGCAGGCCACCATTCCCGTCGCCGAGGAGCCGAGAGGCTGCCTCTTCGCGCTCTCCCAGCCGCCCTTGATGATCTTCCTAGGCGTGATCGGCGGCTTGCTGCTGCTCGCCGCCGTGCACGATCTCTTCCTGCTCTGAGCCCGGCTCCGCGCCCAGCTCCGACTTGCGCCGGGCCCGGTACGCCGCCACGTGCAGCCGGTTCCCGCAGGTACGGCTGTCGCAGTAGCGCCGGGAGCGGTTGCGGGACAGGTCGACGAAGGCCCGCCGGCAGTCCGGGGCCTCGCAGCGGCGCAGCCGCTCCTGCTCGCCCGAGACCACGATGAAGGCCAGCGCCATGCCGCCGTCGGCCGCCAGGTGGTCGCCCACCGAGGCGCCCGGGGCGAAGTAGTGCACGTGCCAGTCGTAGCCGTCGTGGTTGGTCAGCTGCGGGGTGGTGCCTGCCGTCGCGACCAGCTCGTTGATCAGCACGGAGGCCGCGCGCGAGGTGGGCGCCGCGAAGATCTGGGCGAACTTGCCGCGCACCGTGCGCACGCCGGCGAGATCGCGGGCGCTGAGCTCGCCGACGTCGCTGATCGCGTACTCGTGGACGAAGCCGCGCAGCGCGTTCACGTCGGCCAGCCCGTCGGGCTGCTCGGTCTCGACCGAGGTGTTCACCAGCGCGACGACGACGTCGAGCGCGCGACGGGTGTCGTGGGGGATCTGCACGGGGTCTCCCTCAAGGGCCGGGCCTGCGGTGACGGGCTGCTGCCGCCGCTGGTGGCCGACTCTAGCGGGTCACCCCAAAGCGCACCGGCGCCGTCCACGCGGGTGGCTTCCGCATGAACAGCGCCGGTACTTCCGTATGTGGTTGTCCGCCGTGCACCGTCGCCCCGAGTCGGACGGTGTCGTACGGCCCCCGGGCTCAGCCGGGGGAGGGTTCCCTCTGTAGGCCTGGCTCAGGATTCGGCCAGGATGTGGGAGAGCTCCTTGTCGAGGTCGAAGTGCCGGTGTTCGGTCCCGGGTGGGACCGCGGCGTCCGTCCGCTTGAGGAACGACTCCAGTGCTCGGGCGGGTGCTTCGAGCAGTGCTTCTCCCTCCGGTGAGCTCAGGGCGATGCAGACGACCCCCTGACCGTGACTGCGGGACGGCCAGACACGGACGTCGCCGGTACCGGTGGGCCGGTGAAGGCCCTCGGCGAGGAGGTCGCGGGCGAATACCCATTCGACCGTCTCCTCGGCGCCGGTGTGGAAGGTGGCGTGCACGGCGTAGGGGTCGGCCGTGTCATACCGCAGGCCCGCGGGAACAGGCAGTGAGGACTCGCTCGACACAACGAGGCGCAGGTGCAGCTCGCAGCTGACCGTGGTGTTCATAAGCGCCAGGGCCTTTCGCTCAGTGTGCGCTCGGGGATTCGCACGTCGGCGAAATCGACATGCCACCTACGGTGCCGTTGTAAACCCCTCTGACCGTTTTGCGGACCTCTGGGTCCCTCGGACGGCGGATCCAAACGACCATTCACGTGTGCTGGGACCTCCGGTAGATTCGACCCCATGAACACGGGGAGTGACCGCGAGACCAACGAGTCCGCAGCCGAATCCACAACCGATTCCGCAGCCGCATCCGCAGCGGGATCCGCCGCCGAGGAGGCGCCGCACGTTTCCAAGGCGCCGGCCTTCATCAAGGCCCGCCGGAGTCTGCACCTGAGCTGGCAGGTCGGCGTCTTCGTCGTCGGCCTCGCCGTCATCGGCGCCGGCATCGCCATGCTGGTCCTGCCCGGACCGGGGTGGGTGGCGATCTTCGCGGGCCTCGCGATCTGGGCCACCGAATTCGCCTGGGCCCACCTCGCCCTGCGCTGGACCAAGCGCAAGGTGAGCGAAGCCGCCCAGAAGGCCCTGGACCCGAAGGTCCGCCGCCGCAACATCATCCTGACCAGCGTCGGGCTCGTGATCGCGGGCGTCCTGATCGGCTTCTACCTGTGGAAGTACGGGCTCCAGCTGCCCTGGAACCACGAGGTGAAGTGAGCCCGCCCGACCATGGCGGAGAGCACCGCTGACATGCGGTAATGTTTGCGGTGCGTCCGGGCGATTAGCTCAGTGGGAGAGCACTTCGTTCACACCGAAGGGGTCACTGGTTCGAACCCAGTATCGCCCACCCGGACCAGAGGCCCGGAGACTTTCACAGTCTCCGGGCCTCTGGCTTTTTCACCCGTCCGGCCCCGGCTCCGCCCCCGCCGGGCTACCTCAGTCGGCCGATGGCCTCCCGCAGTCGGCGGGCGTCGCGCAGCCGCTTCTCGTAGGTGGCCCCCACCGCCAGCAGCAGCACCCCCGCCAGGGCCGGCGGCAGCCAGCGCGGCAGCGCGTCCACGACCTGGATCACGTACGGGGTCAGCTCGTGCAGGGCCACCGCCGTCAGCGTCGCCCCGCCCAGCAGCAGCGGCGCGCGGAGCCGGCCGCGGGCACCGGCCAGGGTCACCCCGAGCGCGGCCGTCCCCAGCAGCAGCGGCCGCAGCCAGTGCGGATCGCCCCACACCGCGAGGGTGCTCGGCAGCAGGGTCGCCGCCAGACCCGGCCCGTACGCCGTCCAGGACCCGGCCAGCGGATCACGGCGCCGCCGCAGGAACCCCACGGCCAGCGCCGCCGCCGTCACCGGCAGGGTGTACGCCTCGGGCACCGTCACCTCCGAAGCCGCCAGCCGTACCCAGGTCGCCGCGAGGAACAGCACCCCGGCCGGCCAGCCCGCCGCCGACCGGCGCTCGGGCCGCACCGCCGCCGCCGCGCACACCACCCCGGCCAGGGCCAGGACCAGCGCGAGCACCGGAGCGTCCCCGGTGGCCAGGGCCACCGCGAGGAGGCCCGAGGCGGCCGCCGCGACCTCGGCCGGGACCCGTACGACGCCGAGCCGCGGCCCGAGCGCCGCCACCGCCGCCGGGACCACCAGCACCGGCGGCGCCCACCAGGCCACCGGCCGCTCCAGCAGCGCGCCCAGCGCCACCGCGAGCAGCGCCGCGTACCCGACGGCGAGCGCCGCGGCCCCCGCGCGGGCCCACTCCGGGGCGGGCCGGTACGCCGCTCCCGCCGCGCAGGCGGCCCCCAGCAGGCCGAGCACCCCGAAGGTCGCCAGACGGCCGTCCAGGGCCGCCACGGACACGCTCAGGGCCCCCACCAGCGCGCACACGCCCGCGGCGACCCCCACGAGGCCGCGACGCGCGGCCGGCGCGGTCCCGGCGACGGGCACGGTTCCGGCGCCCGCGAGGCTGCCGTCGCCGACTGCCGCGGTTCCGGCGCCCGCGGGGTTGCCGTCGCCTACGGGCGCGGTCCCGGCTCCCGTCGGGCTGCCGCCGGTCGGGCTGCCGCCGGCCGCCGCGGCCGTCGCGGCGGCCTTCGCGGGGGCGTCGGCGCCCGCCGTCGTCGTGGAGCGCAGCGCGAGCAGTCCCGTCGCCAGCGTCACCGCGAGCTGCGCCGCGAAGACCGCGCCGGGGGCCGCCTCGAGCACCACGGGGGCCGTGAACAGCGCCGCCCAGCCCAGGACCACCGCCACCACCCCCGGCTCCGGCCGCCCCGGGAGCACCCGGACCAGCCACCACGCGGCCCCGGCCGTCAGCAGCAGCGACACCGGCGCCGCGAACCCCGAGCCGTCCGCGGTCGCCGGAGCGGGGGTCGTCACCGACCAGACCTCCTCCAGCACCCGCAGCCGGTCCACCAGCACCGTCGCCACCCACGCCACGGAGGCCACCGCCTGCAGGACGGCCACCCCCGCACCGGCCAGGGCGAGGCCGCGCCGGACCGGCTCCGGGAGCGCGGAGACCCGTAGGGCTCCCACCAGGGGCAGAGCCACCACGAGGTACGCGACCGCCGCCCAGGACGGGCTCAGCTCGGGCCGGACCGGGCCGCCCAGCGCCGCCACCGCCGCGAGGGCGCCGGCCGTGGCGAAGGCGGCCCGCATGCCGGATGCGCGCCACGCCACCACCAGCGCGAGCGCGGCCACCGCCGCCAGCCGTACCGAAGGCGCCAGCGCCGCGCCCGTCGATTCCGCCGCCGCGGACTCCACCAGGCCCGTCAGCAGCGCGGCCCCGCCCGCCACCGAGCCCGCCGCACCCGCCCAGCGGGTCCAGCGCCCCGGCCGCAGCAGCGCGAGCGCGGCGTCCAGCGCCGCCGTCCCCAGCAGAGCCCAGGCCATGTCCAGCCCCGCCGCCCCGGCGGCCAGCGCCGCCAGCGGCAGCGGGAGCTGCGCCGTCAGCAGCGCCGCGGGGACCGGGATCCGCAGCGCGGGCAGGGAGCGCCCGTACCCCGCCCACCCCGCCGCCAGGACCGCGGCAGCAGCGGCGGCGTACGCCGTGCCGTCCACTTCCGGCATGCCGACGGCGTACAGCGCGTACGCGTCCAGCACCGTCAGCAGCAGGCCGACGGCGCCCACCGCCTCGGCGGTCGAGCGCAGCCCCCGGCGCAGCAGCGCCACCGGGGCGCCCAGCGCCGCCGCGGTCACCACGGCGAGCACCGCGCTGCGCCCGGCGATCCCCAGGGAGCCCCAACTGACCAGCGTGAACGCCAGCGCGGCGACGGCCAGCAGCACCGCGCCCAGGACCAGCAGCACGTTCTGCGCGCCGGGCGCCGAGGCCTCCGCTCCCTGCACGGGCACCGGCGGCCGGGCCGGCGCACCCCACGCCTGGGGGGCCTGGGCGCCCAGCAGCCACGCACGGCGACTCAGCAGGAAGTGGCGCCGGGCGTCGAGTTGGATCAGTTCGCGGTCGATGAGCACGAGCTCCTCGGCCGGCGGCAGGGGGTTGTCCATGGTTCGGAGTGTGGCGCCCGTCACCCCGTCAGGACATGGGTGCGCGTACTCATCTCCGGGTGAGTTCCGGCTGAGTACCGGGTGCGGGCACCCGCCGCGCGCAAGACTGGAGGCATGGACCGAAGCAGCCGCATCGGCAGCCCCGGCGCCGCGCGGGGCGCCAGCCCCGCCGGCCGCGCCGCCCCCGCCAACCCCGCCGACCGGTGGACCCGTTACCGCTTCCGCAGCGTGTGGGACCTCGACGCCGCACCCGCCCGCGTCTACGCCGCCCTGGAACACCCCGATTCCTACCCCCTGTGGTGGCCCCAGATCCGCGCCGTCGCCCCCGCCGCCGACGGGAGCAGCGGCACCGCCTTCATCCGCTCCGCCCTCCCGTACACCCTGCGCGTGAGCGCGGCCGAGCTCCTGCGGGACCCCGTGCGCGGCATCCTGGAGGTCGCCCTGCTCGGCGACCTGGAGGGCTGGGCCCGCTGGACCGTGCGGTCGCGGCCCGGCGGCACGCGGGCCCTGTACGAGCAGGAGGTCGAGGTGCGCCGCCCCCTGATGCGCCTTCTCGCGTTCCCCGGGCGGCCGGTGTTCCGCCTCAACCACACCCTGATGATGCGGGCCGGGCGGCGCGGGCTCGCCGCACATCTGGCGGCCCGGCCCGAAGCGGTTTGAACCAGCCCCGAGCCTTCTGTATTGTTCACACCGTTCCCGGGCGATTAGCTCAGCGGGAGAGCACTTCGTTCACACCGAAGGGGTCACTGGTTCGATCCCAGTATCGCCCACCGGGACAGGCCGGTCCGTCTTATGACGGACCGGCCTTCCGCACGTACGGGCCCCTTCGCGTACGGATTCCCGCGCACGGCCCCTCACGCCGCCGCGGGCAGCTCCGGCCGCAGCGGCCAGTGCGGATCCACCGACTCCGGTGTGCCCTGCCGCGCGAACCATGCCTGCAGTCCCCGCGCCTGCGCCGCGTGCCACACCTGCTGGAGCGTGTGCAGCTCCGCCGGTGTCAGCCGCTCCAGCCGGCCCGCGAACCTGCGCCCCACGGCCCGTACGAGCTCCAGGGACGCCAGCGCGTCCGCGCCCGCGTCATGGGCCCCCTCCAGCTCTATCCCGTAGTGCGCGCACAGGTCCGTCAGCGTCCGGCGCCCCTTGCGGTAGCGGTCCAGATGCTTGTCCAGCACCCGCGGATCCAGCACCGTCAGCGGCCGGTTGTCCAGGTACCGGGCCAGCGAGGACGCCCGGTGGCGGCGCAACTCCCGGTCCAGCAGCGTCAGATCGAACGGCGCGTTCATCACCACCACCGGCCTCCCCGCCGTCTGCTGCTCCCCGAGCGCGCGGGCTATCTCCTCCACCACCGGCGCGGGCCACCGCCCGTTGCGCTGGAGGTGCTCATCGGTCAGACCGTGCACTTCCGTGGCCCCCGGGGGTACCGGGATGCCGGGATTGACCAGCCAGCGCGTCGAGCGGATCCGGCCGCCCGCGCACTCCTGCACGATGAGCGCGGCGGACACGATCCGGTCCTGCTCCACGTCCACCCCGGTCGTCTCCGTGTCGAATGCGGCCAGCGGGCCCTCGTACCAGCGTGTCATGGCGAACTCCTCGTCACCCGTCGGCAGATGGCCCCACCCGGGCACGGCGCCCCAGGCCCCGCCACCTTGCCCGAAACGGTGATACCCGGGCTCTTTGCCCCGTACGCCGTTTGCGGGACTCCGACTGCGGAGACAACTCAACTGGGGGACCGCACACATGACCGGTCGTCAACCCCGACACCCTGACACGGACCTGATGCGGCCCCTACGCGGCCGCTCGAAAACGGGGACAGCCCGGAAGGCATGGGGAGCCTGCCATGGCGCTCGCGCAGCCCGAACCGGGCGGGGTGCTCGCGGGGCAGATCGATCCGCGGACCGACCCGCGGAGCGGACCGCTGCGCGGCACACTCGCCACCACCGCCTGCATGGAAACCCTTCAGGTGGGATACCTGCACGCCGTCGTCGCCGCGGCCGGATGCTCGCTGTCCCAGCCCTTTCCCGACAACGGCATCGACTGGCACGTCAGCCACGGCGCCCCCGAGCACGTCATCGACGACGAGGTGACCATCAAGGTCCAGCTCAAGGCGACCTACCAGATACCGCCCAGACCGGCCGGGCCCACCTTCGGCTTCACCCTCGACAACGAGCACCTGGTGAAGCTGGCCCGCACCCCGGTCGCCGTGCACAAGATCCTCGTCGTGATGCTCGTCCCGCGGGAACGCGACCAATGGCTGAGCGCCGGACACGACCGGCTCGACCTGCGGCACTGCTGCTACTGGACCAATCTCGCCGGGCACCCCGTGACCGGCCGGCGCCGGACCACCGTACGGATCCCGACCACGCGGATCTTCGACGACCGGGCGCTCTGCGAGATCATGACCCGGGTCGGGTCGGGAGGGACACCTTGATGAACTGGCAGTCACCGCACCTGGAGCCGCTCTCCTCACCGGAGTTCGCCGCGGGAGCCCCCGATCCCGCGCAGGTCGATCCGCTCGTGCTCGGCGCCCTGCTGCACCGGCACGGCTGGCTGCGCCGCGGCGGCGCGGCCGGACGGTACGGGCGCTGGACGCCGCCCGCCCCGTACGCCACGGGCAGCGGCGGCACCAGCCTCCTCGTCCCCGAGAGCCGGGCCTTCCCCGACTGCGCCGACCTCCTCGAAGAGGCGCTCACCGCGCTCTCGCGCAGCGCGCTGCCCTCTGCGCGCGAGGTGCTGTACGGGCTCAGCGTGCCGAGCGACGAGATCCGCTGGGACCGCGAGATCCCGCGAGGGGCGTACGGACTCCAGGGCGAGGCCGACTGGACGGTCCAGGAACAGCTCCGCTCGGCCGCCCGCCAGCTGCTCCTCGCCGGGGCACTGGCCGACCGGGCGCGGGCCGGGTACTACGGAGCCCGGCACCGCGGCCAGGCGGAGCGGGCGCTGGACGGGGTCCTGGTCGGGCCGGCTCCGGGCGGCCGGCGGCTGACCGCGTACGTCCCCGTCGACGGGGGCCGCGGGACGGTGATCCGGCTCCACCACGCGCTGCACGCCGCCCGCGAGGCCGTGGACTACCAGCGGGCCACCGGCGGCATGGAAGCCTTCGACGCCGCGGTCGAGGCAGGGGTCAGCCGGGAGCTCGCCGAGGCGCTCATCTCGCTGGTCCACGGCTCGGAGGGCGCCCGGGTGGCCCTGGCGTGGGCCCCGGCGGCGGGCGTCCCGGCGGGGTGCGCTGCCCGGCCGGAGCCCGTGGAGTTCTCGCCCGGCGACCTCCCGGTGCTCCGGGAGGCGGCCGCGCGGTACACGAGGGACGAACCCGCGGTGCCGGTCAGGGTGGCGGGAGCGGTGGTCCGGATGCGGAGGTCGGCCCCGGGCGGCGGGGGCACGGTCCGGCTGCGGGTCCTGGCCGGGGCGGAGATCCCGTACGTCCGGGTCGTGCTCGACGAGGAGTCGTACCGGGTGGCGGGCCACGCGCACCTGGTCGGACTGCCGATCCGGGTCAGCGGGAGCTTGCAGCGGCGGGGCGGGTTCCGTCGGCTCACGGACGCCGCGGACGTGCGGCCGGTGCCGCTCGACGAGGTCGAACGGGACCGCCTCATGAAGTCCCTGGACGAATCCCTCGACGCCGGGGACGTGCTGCCGTCGGACGACTAGGAAGGCCTGGCGGGACTTTGCGGACACCCCCTAGACGTGCAGCTCGGGGGGAAAGCCGGTCCAGCGCAGCTCGGCGGGCAGGTGCAGCATGTCGTTGGAGACCAGGACGGAGGCCGGTCGGCCGGGCGCGTACCGGATGACCGTGAGCGCGGCGTTGGCGTGGTTGAGACCGAGCCAGCGCCAGTGCGGCGCGTCCATGGCGTCCCGGACGAGCCAGGCGACCAGGAAGTTGTGGGTGACGACCAGCTCGTGCCGGTCCTCTTCGCCGTCCACCGGCCCGGTGAACTGCTCGAGCGCCCGCCGGGCCAGCCCGGGTCCCTGCTCCCGTTCCTCCTCGGAGGCAGTGGCGAGGAAGCGGAGGAAGAGGTCCGCGGATTCCGCCGGAAGCTCCTCCCTCGGCGGCACGTAGGGGACGTAGTCGCCGGCCACGTCCGAGACGTGCAGGGGGACGTCCTCCAGCTGGTCGCCGATCAGACGTGCGGTCTGCTCCGCCCGCGGCAGCGGGCCGTGGTGGACGGCTGCGAGAGGGATGTCGCGCAGGCGGCGGCCGAGCAGCACGGCCTGCCGACGGCCGGCTTCCGTCAGCCCGCTCTCCTCCGACTCCGCCTCGCCGTGCCGCACCAGATAGAGGTAGCGGGTAGCCGTGCCGGTCATCACGATCTCCTCTGCGTTCACTGACGATCTTCCGCGTCGGGGGACGCCGCGTCCTGCTGCGCCGGTTCCCCCGCCGTCGAAGGGATGCCCCGGGCGGTGCCGTGGGGTGCCGCTTTCCGGGGCGGCCCGCCGGCCCGGCGGTAACCGTTTAGCGGCGCGGCCCATCCGCTCGGTACGATTCAGGCGCGCAGTGTTCGCTCGCGCACCCCCTGAGTCAGGAGAGACCGGTGTCAGACGTCCGTGTGTTCATCCAACGCGATTCCGAGCGGGACGAGCGCGTGGTGGCCACGGGCACTACGGCGGCAGAGCTCTTCGCCGGCGAGCGCACCATCGTCGCCGCGCGCATCGCAGGTGAGCTGAAGGACCTCGCGTACGAGGTGAAGGACGGCGAGACCGTCGAGCCCGTGGAGATCTCCTCTCCCGACGGCCTCGACATCCTGCGCCACTCCACCGCGCACGTCATGGCGCAGGCCGTGCAGGAGCTCTTCCCCGAGGCCAAGCTGGGCATCGGCCCGCCGGTCCGGGACGGCTTCTACTACGACTTCGACGTCGCGAAGCCCTTCACCCCCGATGACCTCAAGGCCATCGAGAAGAAGATGCAGGAGATCCAGAAGCGCGGCCAGCGCTTCGCCCGCCGCGTCGTCACCGACGAGGCGGCCCGCGAGGAGCTCAAGGACGAGCCGTACAAGCTGGAGCTCATCGGCATCAAGGGTTCGGCCTCGACCGACGACGGTGCGAACGTCGAGGTGGGCGGCGGCGAGCTGACCATCTACGACAACTTCGACGCCAAGACCGGCGACCTGTGCTGGAAGGACCTCTGCCGCGGTCCCCACCTGCCGACCACCCGCAACATCCCCGCGTTCAAGCTCATGCGCAACGCCGCCGCCTACTGGCGCGGCAGCGAGAAGAACCCGATGCTCCAGCGCATCTACGGCACCGCGTGGCCGTCGAAGGAGGAGCTGAAGGCCCACCTCGACTTCCTCGTGGAGGCCGAGAAGCGCGACCACCGCAAGCTCGGCACCGAGCTCGACCTGTTCTCCGTACAGGACGAGATCGGCTCCGGCCTGGCCGTCTTCCACCCGCGCGGCGGCGTCATCCGCCGCACCATGGAGGACTACTCGCGCAAGCGGCACGAGGAAGAGGGCTACGAGTTCGTCTACACCCCGCACGCCACCAAGGGCACCCTCTTCGAGAAGAGCGGCCACCTGGACTGGTACGCGGAGGGCATGTACCCCCCCATGCAGCTCGACGGTGGTACCGACTACTACCTCAAGCCCATGAACTGCCCGATGCACAACCTGATCTTCGATGCGCGCGGCCGCTCCTACCGCGAACTGCCGCTGCGCCTCTTCGAGTTCGGCACCGTGTACCGGTACGAGAAGTCCGGCGTCGTGCACGGCCTGACCCGCTCGCGCGGTTTCACCCAGGACGACGCGCACATCTACTGCACCAAGGAGCAGATGGCGGAGGAGCTCGACCGCACGCTGACCTTCGTGCTGAACCTGCTCCGCGACTACGGTCTGACCGACTTCTACCTGGAGCTGTCGACCAAGGACCCGGAGAAGTTCGTCGGCTCGGACGAGATCTGGGAGGAGGCCACCGCCACCCTCCAGCAGGTCGCCGAGAAGCAGGGCCTGCCCCTGGTCCCGGACCCGGGCGGCGCCGCCTTCTACGGCCCGAAGATCTCCGTCCAGTGCCGTGACGCGATCGGCCGCACCTGGCAGATGTCGACCGTGCAGCTCGACTTCAACCTGCCGGAGCGCTTCAACCTGGAGTACACCGGCCCCGACGGCACCAAGCAGCGTCCGGTCATGATCCACCGTGCGCTGTTCGGTTCCATCGAGCGGTTCTTCGCCGTCCTGCTGGAGCACTACGCGGGCGTCATGCCGCCGTGGCTCGCCCCGGTCCAGGCGGTCGGCATCCCGATCGGCGACTCGCACATCGAGTACCTGCAGGAGTTCGCCGCCGAGGCGAAGAAGAAGGGCCTGCGCGTCGAGGTGGACGCCTCCTCCGACCGCATGCAGAAGAAGATCCGCAACCAGCAGAAGCTGAAGGTCCCCTTCATGATCATCGTCGGTGACGAGGACATGGCCGCGGGCACCGTCTCCTTCCGCTACCGCGACGGTTCGCAGGAGAACGGCGTCCCGCGCGACCAGGCGCTGGCGAAGCTCGTGGACGTCGTGGAGCGCCGCGTCCAGGTGTGATCGTGCTCCCCGCCCCGGCGGGGATCGGCGGCGACCGGCCCTCGGGAAGTCTCACTTCCCGGGGGCTTCCTCGTCCTCCCGCCGGAAGGCCTGCAGCATCCAGGACGAGAATGAACCCGTCACCGCGCCCAGCAGCGCCAGCCCGCCGGCCATCATGAACCCCGCGATGATCCGGCCCCCCGGCGTCACGGGGGCCATGTCCCCGTAGCCCACCGTCGTCAGCGTCTCGCACACCCACCACACCGCGTCCCCGAGCGTGAGGATCGAGGCTCCCGGGGCCTGGCGCTCGAAGTGGTGGACCCCGAGGGCGCCCGCGAAGCCGAGCAGCCCGGCCGACAGGCCCGCGTACGACATCACGCGCGCGTACAGGTTCCGGCGCGGGCGGTTGTGGCGGGCCTCGATCGCGTCGTGGACCTTGACCATGCGCAGCGGCCGCAGCAGCGGCAGCAGCACGATCAGGGTGTCCAGCCAGTGCACGCGGACGAAGCGCAGCGGCCGCATGCGGCTCAGGACCAGCCGGGCCAGGTAGTCCACGATGAAGCAGGCCCAGGTCAGGATGACCACGCCGAGGCCGATGTCCCGCCACAGCGGGTGGGCCCGGTAGGCCACCACGGAGACCGTGTAGCCGGCGAGGAAGAGCAGGGAAGCGTAGAACAGGGGCAGCTCGGTCCGGCGCTCCCAGGCCTGGTCACGGGTCTCGGTCGCATCGTCCATGGGCTCAGCATCGCGTCCCGCACACCGGTGTTCGCCCCGCCGACACGCCGCTCGGGGTCAAGGTCATATGCTGCATCCCATGACGATTGAGCCGGAGCAGCAGATCGGTGTGGGCACGCAGGACGCGTTCCAGCGACTGTGGACGCCCCACCGGATGGCCTACATCCAGGGGGAGAACAAGCCGACCGGGCCGGAGGCCGGGGACGGCTGTCCCTTCTGCGGGATTCCGGAGATGTCGGACCAGGACGGCCTGGTCGTGGCCCGGGGCAAGCACGTCTACGCCGTGCTGAACCTCTACCCGTACAACGGCGGCCACCTGATGGTCGTGCCCTACCGGCACGTCGCCGATTACACGGATCTGGACGCCGCCGAGACCCTCGAGCTCGCCGACCTCACGAAGCGGGCGATGGTCGCGCTGCGCAAGGCCTCCGGTGCGCACGGGTTCAACATCGGCATGAACCAGGGCCAGGCCGCCGGCGCCGGCATCGCCGCGCACCTGCACCAGCACATCGTGCCCCGCTGGGGCGGGGACACGAACTTCATGCCGGTCGTGGGCCACACCAAGGTGCTGCCCCAACTCCTCGCGGACACCCGCCAGATGCTCGCCGACGCCTGGCCCACCGACTAGGGCGTGCCCGGCGGACGTCCGCGCGGGCTCACGCGTCGTAGGCGTCCGCCTTGCGCGGTGCGGCGTCCTGGACCAGACCGCTGACGATCATCGAGCGGTTGCTGAAGCGGTCGATGTCGACCCCGTTCTCCTCCAGGACCCGCAGCGCGGCGGTGTGCACCGCCCGCAGGACCGGGGTCGCGGCGCGCATCGCGTCGTCCGCCATGAAGCGGTGGCGCCACGGCTGGCCGGCCCAGACGTGGCGGACGCCGAAGGGCTCCGGGAGGACGAGCTTGCCGCCCAGGAAGTCCAGGAGCGGCGGGTACCAGGTGAAGGGCGCGCGCACGGCGAGGCGTACGACCTCGCTGGTGTCGACCACGGGCCGCTTGAGCTCCACGGTTTCCCAGAAGCGCACGGATTTGGCGACCTCGTCGACGGGCGCCGCCGACTTGGTGGTGAACAGGCCGTGCACCGGGCCGAGCGCGTGCCCGGTGACCTCCACGCGCAGGGTCTTGTAGAGCACGGTGACCGTGACCAGCATGGTGATCACGAGCTGGCCGTCCCAGAGCGGGTACTGGATGCCGAGGTAGTGCCGGTTGCCGGCGCTGAACTGCTGCTCGTTGCAGATCCGGGTGATCTCGTGCGGCTTGACCAGGAAGGTGTCCACGTCCGCTCCGCTGGGGCGGGTCACCTCCTTGGCGCCCTCGCCGACCGGGGAGACGATCCAGTGCTGGATCGACGCGGGCGGGAGGCCACCGGTGTGCAGGGGGCCGCGCTCCAGCTTGCGCAGCTGGGTGTCGATCGCGCGTATGACGTCCCAGCTGCGGAACGGGTGGATCTCGGAGCCCTCGTTCTTGGGGACGAGCTCCTCGGCCATCTGCCAGCTGCCCCAGCGCGTGCCCATGCCGAGTATGCCCTTGGGGCCGGCGTAGAAGACGGCATTGCTGCGGTCCTCGGCGGTGAGCTTGGCCAGGGAGTGGCGCAGGTCCTCGCGGGCCTTCTCGTCGGGGTTGCCGGGGACGGCCTCCGGGATCTTGGCGGCCACCCCGCCGCCGCCCGCGAGGAGCCCGTCCCAGCGGGAGCGCAGGTCTTCGGCGGTGGCCTCGCAGAGCCTGCGGGCGAGGAACCAGCCGGCGACCGGGGCGATGACCATGGCGCGGACGTAGATGCTCGCCGCGCCGGTCACGGGGAGCCGGAACATGAGTACGGCGACCACCAGGCCCACGCCCACCAGGAGCGCCGTGCCCATCCAGGAGGCCCGCTTGGCATCGGAGTCGGCCAGGGCCTTGCGGGCCCAGAACAGGCCGAGCCACAGCAGCAGGCCGGGGAGGAACACGACCCCGCAGACGAGCATGATCAGGCGGAGCTTGCGGTCACGCTCCTTGCGGATGCGGGAGGCGGCCAGACAGTGCTCGACGACGGTCTGCGGGTCGGCGCCGAAGGACTGGATGAGGGGTTTGCGGGTGGCCGGGACGGTGCGCGCCTCGACGGCGCGGCAGAAGGCCTCGCCGAGGTTGGGGGCGAGCAGGGACACCTTGGCGGGTTTGACGACGGACTCGTGGTACTCGTTGTTGGCCTTGAGTATCTCGTCCAGCTTGGTGTCGCGTCCGCCGTCCCGGTAGGCGGCGGACGCGAGGGCGTTGGTCGCGGCGGTCTGGCCGCCGCCGCCCTGGAGCGGGATCTGTGCCCCGGGCCTGAAGTCGAATCCGTCGTCCGCCACCGCTGCCCCCATCGCTGTGCGTCGTGCTCGTGTGCGGGCCTGCCCGCGATGCCGCCCGCTCCGGGTGGTGTTCCCGGTGCGGCGTTCCCGCCCTGTGCGCTCGACCTGCCTGCCGGGCCCGACTGCCGGTCCCGTCAGCTGAGCCGTCTGCTGGGCCCGCCCGGTTGGTCTACCCGTTCGTTCTGCCCGTCTCACGCGCGGACGAGCCTATCGGCCGATTCCTCCCCGTGGTCATGGGACAGGTAAATGCCGCCCATCGCAAGCGGGTTGGATGGGCGGCCCGGGTGACGCTATGTCAGTTGGCTCCCCTTCTCGGTCTGTTCGCGCATCTTGTCCGCTATCTGTGGCGGCATCGGCTCGTGCCGCGCGTACGTACGGCTGAAAAGGCCCGTGCCGTGCGATACGGAGCGCAGCTCCACGGCGTACCGGCCGATCTCGATCTCGGGGATCTCGGCGAGGACCCGGGTGCGGCCGGTGCCCGCCGCGTCGGTGCCCACGACGCGGCCCCGGCGTCCGGCGAGGTCGCTCATGACGGGGCCGACGTACTCGTCGGGAACGAGTACGGCGAGCTCGGCGACCGGTTCGAGGAGCTGGACGGAGGCCCCGGAGGCGGCTTCGCGCAGGGCGAGGGCGCCCGCGGTCTGGAAGGCGGCGTCGGAGGAGTCCACCGAGTGGGCCTTGCCGTCGAGCAGGGTGATGCGTACGTCGACCAGCGGGTAGCCGGCCGCGAGCCCCCGGGCCGCCTGTGCCCGGACGCCCTTCTCCACGGACGGGATGAACTGGCGCGGAACCGCTCCGCCGACGACCTTGTCGACGAACTCGATGCCGCTGCCCGGCGGCAGCGGCTCGACCTCGATCTCGCAGATGGCGAACTGACCGTGCCCGCCGGACTGCTTCACGTGCCGTCCGCGGCCGCCGGCCTTGGCGCCGAAGGTCTCGCGGAGGCTGACCTTGTGCGCGACCGGGTCGACCTGGACCCCGTACCGGGTGCGCAGCCGTTCGAGGGCGAGGTCCTGATGGGCCTCGCCGAGGCACCACAGGACGAGCTGGCGGGTGTGCGGGTTCTGTTCGAGCCGCATGGTCGGGTCTTCGGCGACCAACCGGGCCAGGCCCTGGGAGAGCTTGTCCTCGTCGGCCTTGCTGTGGGCCTCGATGGCGAGGGGGAGCAGCGGGTCGGGCATGGACCAGGCCTCCATGAGGAGGGGGTCGTCCTTGGCGGAGAGGGTGTCTCCGGTCTCGGCACGGGTGAGTTTGGCCACGCAGGCCAGATCGCCGGCGATGCAGTGGGCGAGGGTGCGCTGCTGTTTGCCGAAGGGGGAGGTCAGGGCGCCGATGCGCTCGTCCACATCGTGATCCTCGTGTCCACGGCCGGTAAGACCGTGCCCGCTCACGTGCACCGTCTCGTCGGGGCGCAGGGTGCCGGAGAAGACGCGGACCAGCGAGACGCGGCCGACGTAGGGGTCGGAGGAGGTCTTCACCACCTCGGCGACGAGCGGTCCGCCGGGATCGCAGGTGATCGCGGGGCGGGCCCCGCCGTCGGGGGTGGTGACGGTGACGGGCGCGCGCTCCAGCGGGGTGGGGAAGCCGCCGGTGATCAGTTCGAGGAGCTCTACGGTGCCCAGGCCCTTGCGGGCGCCGTCGGCGGCGGGGGCGGCCATCAGGACGGGGTGGAAGGTGCCGCGGGCGACGGCCCGCTCCAGGTCGTCGACCAGCGTCTTGAGGTCGATGTCCTCGCCGCCGAGGTAGCGGTCCATGAGGGTCTCGTCCTCGCTCTCGGCGATGATCCCCTCGATCAGCCGGGCGCGGGCGTCGGTGATCAGGGCGAGCTCGCCGGGGTCCGGGTCGCGTTCGACGCGGTCGCCGGAGGTGTAGTCGTAGACGCGCTGGGAGAGCAGCCCGAGCAGTCCGGCCACCGGGGCGTGGCCGTCGGGGCCGGCGGGGCCGTGCAGGGGCAGGTAGAGCGGGCGCACGGCGTCGGGATCGTCCGCCCCGAAGGCGTCTCCGCACACCGTGGTCATCTGCGTGTAGTCGGCGCGGGCGGCTTCCAGGTGGGTCACGACGATGGCGCGCGGCATGCCGACGGCGGCGCATTCGTCCCAGACCATCCGGGTGGCCCCGGAGAGCCCGTCGCCGTCCTCGGCGGCCGAGACCACGAAGAGGGCCGCGTCGGCGGCGCGCAGTCCGGCCCGGAGCTCACCGACGAAGTCGGCGTAACCGGGGGTGTCCAGGATGTTGATCTTGACTCCGGCCCACTCCACGGGGACCAGGGAGAGCTGGATGGAGCGCTGGCGGCGCTGCTCGATCTCGTCGTAGTCGGAGACGGTGGCGCCGTCCTCGACGCGCCCGGCGCGCTTCACGGCGCCGGCGGTCAGGGCCAGGGCTTCGACCAGGGTGGTCTTGCCGGATCCGCTGTGGCCGACCAGCACGACGTTCCGTACGGAGGCCGGGTGGTCGGCCGTCGGTGCTCTTCCGGCGGCTCCGGATTGGTGTGATGCGGCTCCCACGATGTTCGTGCCTCCCGACTTGGAGGGGATGGAGAGGAAAATTCCTTCTACGAGCTTTGCACTGCCGTCACACCCCGTCCATACGTCGTACCGGAGGCGGTGGGGCGGCGGGGGCGGCGCCCGGGCGCGAGGCCCGGGAACGTGCCCGGGGGAGGCGGGGGGACCCGCCGGGGAAGGTGTCCGGAAACGTGCCCGGAAACAGGTCCGGGAACAGGTCCGCAACAGGTCCGACAGGGCGTGCGGAACGTGGCGAACGGCCCGAGAACGGCCCACGTCGTGTGAACCGGTGGGTGCGCGGCGCCGATGGCCCGGGGCCCTGGCTACGATGGGCCAGCCGGTGGCCGTGGTGGCCGTGCGGCCCAGCGACCCTCCGGGAAGGCCATGCTGAACAAGTACGCGCGTGCATTCTTCACGCGTGTTCTCACGCCATTCGCCGCATTTCTGCTCCGGATGGGAGTGAGTCCCGACGCGGTCACCCTCATCGGCACGGCCGGAGTGGTGGCCGGAGCCCTGGTCTTCTTCCCCATGGGCGAGTTCTTCTGGGGCACGATCACCATCACGCTCTTCGTCTTCTCCGACCTGGTGGACGGGAACATGGCCCGCCAGGCCGGCGTCTCCAGCCGGTGGGGCGCCTTCCTCGACTCCACCCTCGACCGGGTGGCGGACGCGGCGATCTTCGGCGGGCTCGCGCTCTGGTACGCGGGTTCCGGGAACGACAACGCGCTCTGCGCGGTCGCCATCTTCTGCCTGGCCAGCGGCCAGGTGGTCTCGTACACCAAGGCCCGTGGCGAGTCGATCGGCCTGCCGGTCGCCGTCAACGGACTCATCGAACGCGCCGAACGCCTGGTGATCACGCTGGTCGCGGCCGGTCTGTCCGGGCTGGAGACCTTCGGCGTCCCCTCGTGGATCGGCGTGCTGCTGCCGATCGCGCTGTGGGTGGTCGCGGCGGGCTCGCTCGTGACCCTGATCCAGCGCGTGGTGACCGTACGGCGCGAATCGGCAGAGGCCGACGCTGCCGCCGCTGCCGCGGGTGCTCCCTCCGAAGGCGGTACGCCCTGATGGGCAAGGCACAGGACAAGCTGGTCGACGGGCTCTACGGGCTCGGCTGGGCCGGGGTCAAGAAGCTGCCCGAGCCGGCCGCGGCCGCCCTCGGACAGCGGATCGCGGACTTCACCTGGAAGCGGCGCGGCAAGAGCGTGCTGCGCCTGGAGTCGAACCTGGCCCGGGTGGTGCCGGACGCGACGCCCGAGCGGCTGCGCGAGCTGTCGCACGCGGGCATGCGCTCCTACATGCGGTACTGGATGGAGTCCTTCCGCCTGCCGACCATGGCCAAGGAACGATTCGGCACCGACGTGCAGATGAAGGACGACCACATCCTGCGCGAGGCACTGGCCTCCGGACGCGGTGTCGTGGTGGCCCTCCCGCACCTGGCCAACTGGGACCTCGCAGGCGCCTGGGCCGTCACCCACATCGGAGTGCCGTTCACCACGGTCGCCGAACGCCTCAAGCCGGAAACCCTCTACGACCGCTTCGTCGCCTACCGCGAGAGCCTGGGCATGGAGGTGCTCCCGCACAACGGCGGCGCCGCCTTCGGCACGCTCGCGCGACGGCTGCGCTCCGGCGGGCTCGTCTGCCTGGTCGCGGACCGCGACCTGTCGGCTTCCGGGGTGGAAGTGGACTTCTTCGGCTCGGCGGCGCGGATGCCGGCCGGTCCGGCGCTGCTCGCCCAGCAGACCGGCGCGATCCTGCTCCCGGCCACCCTGTACTACGGGGACGCGCCGAAGATGTACGGCCGGATCCACTCCCCGGTGGAGGTGCCCGAGCAGGGCACCCGGCAGGAGAAGACGGCCGTCATGACGCAGGCGCTCGCCGACGCCTTCGCGCAGGGCATCGCCGAACACCCGCAGGACTGGCACATGCTCCAGCGGCTGTGGCTGGAAGACCTGGAACCGCGCGAGACCGCCGGCCACGGCGCCGGCCGGCCCGAGGAGCACTCCGCGTGAAGATCGGCATCGTCTGCCCGTACTCCTGGGACGTGCCCGGCGGGGTCCAGTTCCACATCCGTGACCTGGCGGAACACCTCATCGGCCTCGGCCACGAGGTGTCGGTCCTGGCCCCGTCGGACGACGAGACCGGCCTGCCCCCCTACGTGGTCTCGGCGGGCCGGGCGGTGCCGGTGCCGTACAACGGGTCGGTGGCCCGCCTCAATTTCGGCTTCCTGTCGGCGGCCCGGGTACGGCGCTGGCTGCACGACGGGGTCTTCGACGTGGTCCACATCCACGAGCCGACCGCCCCCTCGCTGGGCCTGCTGACCTGCTGGGCGGCACAGGGCCCCATCGTGGCCACCTTCCACACCTCCAACCCGCGCTCCCGGGCCATGCTCGCGGCGTACCCGATCCTGCAGCCGGCGCTGGAGAAGATCAGCGCCCGGATCGCGGTGAGCGAGTACGCGCGGCGCACGCTGGTCGAGCACCTCGGCGGGGACGCGGTGGTCATCCCCAACGGCGTCGACGTGGACTTCTTCGCCAAGGCCGACCCGAATCCGGCCTGGTCGGGCCAGACTCTCGGCTTCATCGGCCGGATCGACGAACCGCGCAAGGGCCTGCCGGTCCTGATGGCGGCCTTCCCGAAGATCGTGGAGGCCTGCCCGGACGTACGGCTCCTCGTGGCGGGCCGCGGCGACGAGGAGGAGGCGGTCGCCTCCCTCCCACCCGAACTCCGCTCCCGGGTCGAGTTCCTCGGCATGGTCTCGGACGAGGACAAGGCGCGGCTGCTGCGCAGCGTCGACGTGTACGTGGCCCCGAACACGGGCGGCGAGAGCTTCGGCATCATCCTGGTGGAAGCCCTCTCGGCAGGCGCGGCGGTCCTCGCCGCCGACCTGGACGCCTTCGCGCAGGTCCTGGACCAGGGCGCGGCGGGGGAGCTCTTCGCGAACGAGGACCCCGACTCCCTGGCCGCCGCGGCGATCGCCCTCCTCGGCGACCCCGCCCGCCGCGCGGAACTGAGCACCCGCGGCTCCGCCCACGTGCGCCGCTTCGACTGGTCGACGGTGGCGGCGGACATCCTGGCCGTCTACGAAACGGTGACGGACGGCGCGGCAGCGGTGGCCGAAGACGAACGAGCCCCCCTCCGCACCCGCCTGGGCCTCACCCGCGACGGCTAGCCCCCGGGGGCGCGGGACGGTGCCGGTATTCCGCTGCGCGGGCGAACTCAAGTGCGAGACAGGGCTGTTCGGTACGCAAAGCCGCCCGTATGTGCTCGCGGAGTGTGGGTAACCTCGCCTCGGTGCCACAGGAGTATCGGGGGGAGTCGCCATGTCCATCAGGCCGCGTTACCGACGGGTTTCGGCATTACAGCGGCAGTTCTTCAATCGTGAGGGACTGCTCGCCACGTACGACGAGGAACTGCGGGGGATCTCCTCGGGGCCCAGGATCCTCAACCTCGTAGGCGTCGGGGGGATCGGGAAATCGCGGCTGCTCCAGGAGCTGCGCCAACGTACGCCGGACTCCTTCCGGACGGCCCGGCTGGATCTACAGCTGCCCACCCTCCGGCAGCAGGAGGACGCCCTCGCCGTCCTGCGCACGGAGCTTGGGGCGCAGGGCGTGAAGTTCGACCGCTTCGACATCGCCTACGCGGTCCTCTGGCAGCGCGTCCACCCTCAACTGCAGATGGACCGGAAGAACACGCCCTTCGCGGAGGAGAGCGAGATCCTGAAGCAGGTCCTGGACGATGCGATGGGCCTCCCGGTCATCGGTACCGCTACGGGGCTCGTGCGGCTCACGGGACGGGCGATGGCCAACCGGCAGCGCCGGCACCGGATCGAGGCGGACCCGACCCTCCAGGAGCTCGACAGCCTGTCGAACGCCGAACTGGGCCACGCGGTGACGTACCTGTTCGCGGAGGAGATGCGCGAGTCGGCCGCGGACCGGCGGTACGTCTTGTTCGTGGACGCCTACGAGGCCATGGTGCCCACGCCACTGCCCGGAGGGCGCAGCTTCGCCACCGATGCCTGGGTACGCGATCTGCTCGGCCAGCTGCACGGCGGGCTGACCGTGCTCGCGAGCAGGGAGCCCCTGCCCTGGGCGGCCTACGACAGGGAGTGGGAGACCGTGATCCGCAAGGCCCGGGTCGGGGGCCTGCCGATGGCGGCCCGCCTGGCCCTGCTGGGCCAGGCGGGGATCACGGAAATCCCGCGGCAGCGGTCCATCGCCGAGGCCAGCGCGGGGGTTCCGTTCTACCTCCACCTCGCTGTGGACACCCATGTGCAGAACCCCGGCCGGATGGAGGACGCGGGGACGTCGGAGGAGATCGTCCAGCGGTTCCTCCAGCACGTGGCACCCGACGAGGTCAGGATCCTGGAGCTGCTCAGCATCGCGCGCACTTTCGACCTCGAAGTGTTCCGGACCATCGGCAGGGACTTCGATCTTCCGACGAACCTGCTGACCTGGGAATCGCTGACGGCTTACTCCTTCGCGTACCCGCTGCCGCAGGGCTGGTACCGGCTGCACCAGCTGATGATCGCGGCTCTTCAGGGGCATCTCTCTGCGGCGGTCAAGCGTCGGGTCCACGTAGTACTGCGGCAGCATTGGGAGGGCCTTGCCGATCGGGTGGAGGCTGGTGTGGAGAGCGTGGGCGTCGCCCGTTCCTCCCCCTTGCACGAGGCGGTCTACCACGGCCTGCACGCCGGGAACCTGTCCCCCGAGCAGATCTTCAAGCATGCCGACCGCGCCATCGGCATGAGCAGCCGGCAGGCGGTCGACGGCATGGTCAAGGATCTGAGGGACCACCTGGGGGCGGGCGGCGGCACGGACACGGCCCCGGACGCTCTTGCCGGAATCCGGGACGCCGCCGACTGCCTCGACGCCGAGTCCAGGCTGGAACTCGGAGACACGAGCGCGGCGATAGCTCTCACGCCGGTGCGCGACGCCCCCGTCCGGTCGGTGGTCTCGGCCCGGCTGGCGCTGGCCGGGGCCAACGCGCGGCGCATCGCGGGGGAGAGCCGCCTGGCCGCGAGCATCTTCGAGCAGGTCTGGGAGGAACACGACGGTGAGGCGCGGACCTCGGCGGGCCTGTGCGTGGCGGACATCCGGATGTGGCAGGGCGACTTCGAGGGAGCCTTCGCCCTGGCCGAAGAGGTCCACGGGACGTCTTCCCCCGAAGAGCGGGTGCTCCGGGGCGATCTGAAGCGCCTGATGCACCTCGGACACCGGTTCCTGATGGACTTCGGCCGCGCAGCGGAGCTCATGGACCAGGCGGAAGCGGAGTACCGCGCCGGCGGTGCCGTCATGGGCCTGGCCAACATCCGCACGAACCGGGCCGAGCTGCTCGCCTTCACCGATCCCGAGGCGGCAGTCAGGGAGGCGGGCGCGGCACTTGACGTACAACGCGACCTCGGCGCCCAACACGAGATCGGGAAGGTCTACACCGCCATGGGCATCGCTCAGATCCGACTGGGGCAACTGGACAGGGCGCACCAGTCCTTCGAGAACGCCAATGCGGCGCTCGACCGGGCCGGCTACCGGTCGGGCCGTGCCAGGGCCGACATGTTCCGGGCGTTCCTGCTTCTGCAGCGGGGGGAGCGGGAGGCGACACGGGAACTCCTGCTCCACGCGGCCCGCGAGTTCGAGGCCTGCCAGGTCTATCCTTCGCTGATCCTGGCCATCCACCGCGCATCCGAACGGATCGGACTGGAGAACCAGGAGATCGCGGCGCTGGCCGAACGGGCCCAGCCCACCCTCCGGCTGCCGGGTACGGCGGCGGAACTCGAGCAGCGGACGGAGGACGTCCTGTCGATGTTCATCGAGGTGGCCTCGTGACATGGCTGGAGCTCTACGACCGCGCACTCGCGGCGACGGAGTCCGCTGCCGGGTACTACAACCGGAACGTGGGAGTGCCGACGCCCGACGGCAAGGTCAACGTGCGCATCCCGCTGGCGGCCGCCGACGTCATGGATCTGCGCCTGTGGAGGGAGGCGGAGGTCCTCACCTCCATCCGCCCCTACGTGGGCCGGGTGCCGGAGCTGCGGCACGTGTCCGAGGATCCCCGGTTCCAGGTGCACCACTTCATCGAGGGGCCCGTTCTGGACAGCTTCTCGCCCCGGGGCAGTTCCGTCCCCATGAACGTCCTGGACGACGTGGTCACGCTGATGGATCAGCTGGCGCGCATCCCGCAGGAGAAGGCCCCCAAGGTGCCCGCGCACTGGCCCGTTTCGGGCGACAGCCCCGGATTCGGACGCCTCCTGGCCGGTCTTACTCAGGACGTCCACTCGACGTACGCGGACGAGTACCGGGACGTCTTCGCGGAGCTCGGCATTCCGGACGATCCGCTGGCGGTGGTCGAACCCCTGTGGGGCACCCTCACGCCGCGCCCGTTCGCCGTGCTCCATGCCGATCTCCACCGTAAGAACATGATCGTGGCCGACGGGGCCACCTGGTTCCTCGACTGGGAACTGGCCCTGTGGGGAGATCCGATGTACGAGATCGGGATCCACTTCCACAAGATGGACTACCCCGAGGACCAGCGGGCCGCGGTGCTCAACCGATGGCGGGACAGACTGCAGCCGCGCTTCACCGACGGGCCGCTCGACGACCTCGATCTCTACGTGGCGCACGAGCGGATCAAGTCGGCGATCGTCGACACGGTCCGCTACTCGAAGCAGCTGCGGGCGGCAGCACAACCCGAGCGCGACTTCCTCATCGGGCGCCTGGCCAAGAAGGTCAATGCGGCCCGCCGGGTATGGGGATCGCCTCCGGATCTGACCCCCGAGCGGGTCGCGCTCAGCCTTGCCGCCTGGTGGGAGGGATAGTCATGGACGCCGTCGCCCTGTACGAAGAGGCCTGTACACGGGGTACCGCACTGGCCGGGTACTACAACCGGAACGTGAGGGTGGAGACCGATAGCGGTCCTGTCATCGTCCGGATCAAGGCGGGCGACTCGGATGCCATGGACCTGACGCTCTGGCCGGAGGCCGAGGTGCTGGAGGCGATCGGCCCCCTCGTGCCGTCCGCCCCGCGCCTGCTCTATGCGGGAACGGAGCCCGACTTCCAGATCCACGGCTTCATCGCGGGCAGGAGGACGGACGCAATCGCCGCGGACGGCCAGCCGCTTCCAGAGATCGTCCTGAAGGGCATCGAAGGGTTCTTTGCGGAGCTGCTGCGGGTACCGCTGTCCACGCTGCCCGCCCTCCCCCCGGACTGGCCGTCGGACCGGGACTCGAGGGGTTTCGCCGAGCGCTTGCTCGCCCTGGTGCGCGAGATCCGGGGGAGGGGGGACGAGGGACTCCAGGGCCTGTACGACGAGCTCGGGGTCCCCCGGGACCCGTGCGGCCCGCTCGCCGACCGGGCAAGGGAGATGGCCGGGCGCAGCTTCCGGCTGCTGCACGCGGACATCCACCGGAAGAACATGATCCTGACCGACCAAGGGCGGGTGGCCTTCTTGGACTGGGAGCTCGCCCTGTGGGGCGATCCCGTGTACGACCTCGCCGACCATCTGCACAAGATGTCCTACACACCCTCCGAGCGGCGCACGGTGACGGAGGGATGGGAGCGGTCGGCGCCTGCGGACTGCCGGGCCGGATGGCGGGCCGATCTCGACTACTACGCCGCCTACGAGGCGGTGAAGTCCGCAGTCGTCGACACGGCGCGCTGGGGCCGGCGCATCGCCACGACACAGGACGGCGTTGCGCGGCGCACCCTCAGCCGGGAACTGGCGGAGAAGCTGGCCGCCGGTTGCGCATCCTGGAGCACCGGGACACCCCGTGTGCCCGAGCCCTGGGAGATCGAGAAGGCGGTCGACCGCTGGCTCGTGCGAGGCAGGAGGCCGGGGGAGATCGGCTGAGAGGTAAAGTCGCGGCCCGTGATCGAAACCCTTGTCTGGATTGCCCTCGGCCTCGGCCTCGTCGGGGTGTACCTCAGTTGGACCGCCGGGCGGCTCGACCGGCTGCACTCGCGGATGGACGCCGCCCGCGCCGCGCTCGACGCGCAGCTCGTGCGGCGGGCCTCCGTGGTGCTGGAGGTCGCGACCTCCGGGGTGCTGGACCCCGCCTCCTCGCTCGTGCTGTACGAGGCCGCGCACGCGGCCCGGCAGGCCGAGGAGGAGCACCGGGAGGTCGCCGAGAGCGAGCTCAGTCAGGCATTGCGTGCGGTGTTCGCCGATGTCGGGCAGGTCGACGCGCTGAAGGCGGCCCCGGGCGGGGCGGAGGCCGCCGAGGAGCTCGCGGCGGCGGTCCGCCGGGTGCCGATGGCGCGGCGGTTCCTCAACGACGCCGTCCGCGCGGCCCGTGCCCTGCGCCGCCACCGCAAGGTCCGCTGGTTCCGGCTGGCGGGCCACGCGGCGTTCCCGCTGGCCTTCGAGATGGACGACGAGCCTCCGGTGGATCTGGCCGAGCGGCCGTAACTTGTACCCAATGGCCAAATCGCAAAGGGCCACCGGCTGCACATTGGCCCTTGCCGTGGACTGGTCCAGAAGGTTTCCTCGGTCGAGTACCACCAGGTCGCCCGTAGCGATCACCAGTAGTAGCGCCTGAATCTTCCTTTCGAGTGAGGTCAATCCGTGAGCACGCTTCCCTCCACCCCGCAGTCCGCTGAGTCGGCGATCGGCACCTCCCGCGTCAAGCGCGGCATGGCCGAGCAGCTCAAGGGCGGCGTGATCATGGATGTGGTCAACGCCGAGCAGGCGAAGATCGCCGAGGACGCCGGCGCCGTGGCCGTCATGGCCCTGGAGCGGGTTCCCGCCGACATCCGCAAGGACGGCGGCGTCGCCCGGATGTCCGACCCGAACATGATCGAAGAGATCATCGAGGCCGTCTCCATCCCGGTCATGGCCAAGTCCCGCATCGGCCACTTCGTCGAGGCCCAGGTCCTCCAGTCCCTCGGCGTCGACTACATCGACGAGTCCGAGGTCCTGACCCCGGCCGACGAGGTCAACCACTCCGACAAGTGGGCGTTCACCACCCCCTTCGTCTGCGGCGCCACCAACCTGGGCGAGGCCCTGCGCCGCATCGCCGAGGGCGCGGCCATGATCCGTTCGAAGGGCGAGGCCGGTACGGGCAACGTCGTCGAGGCCGTCCGTCACCTGCGCCAGATCAAGAACGAGATCGCCCGCCTGCGCGGCTACGACAACAACGAGCTGTTCGCCGCCGCCAAGGAGCTGCGCGCCCCGTACGAGCTGGTCAAGGAAGTTGCCGAGCTCGGCAAGCTCCCGGTCGTGCTGTTCTCCGCCGGTGGCGTCGCCACCCCGGCCGACGCCGCACTGATGCGCCAGCTCGGTGCCGAGGGCGTCTTCGTCGGCTCCGGCATCTTCAAGTCGGGCGACCCGGCCAAGCGCGCCGCCGCCATCGTGAAGGCCACCACCTTCTACGACGACCCGAAGATCATCGCGGACGCCTCCCGCAACCTGGGCGAGGCCATGGTCGGCATCAACTGCGACACCCTCCCCGAGTCCGAGCGCTACGCCAACCGTGGCTGGTAGTCATCACCATGACCACCCCCGTGATTGGTGTCCTGGCACTCCAGGGCGACGTACGGGAGCACCTGATCGCCCTGGCCTCGGCTGACGCCGTGGCCAGGCCGGTCCGGCGTCCCGAGGAGCTCGCCGAGGTCGACGCCCTGGTGATCCCCGGCGGCGAGTCCACGACCATGTCGAAGCTCGCCGTGCTGTTCGGCATGCTGGAGCCGCTGCGCGAGCGAGTGCGGGCCGGGATGCCGGTCTACGGCACCTGCGCCGGCATGATCATGCTCGCGGACAAGCTGCTGGACGGCCGTGAGGACCAGGAGACCCTGGGCGGCATCGACATGATCGTGCGCCGCAACGCCTTCGGCCGCCAGAACGAGTCCTTCGAGGCTCAGGTCGACTTCGCCGGCATCGAGGGCGGCCCCGTCGAGGGCGTCTTCATCCGCGCCCCCTGGGTCGAGTCCGTCGGCGCGGCCGCCGAGGTGCTCGCCACGTACGACGGCCACACCGTCGCCGTGCGCCAGGGCAATGTCCTCGCCACCTCGTTCCACCCGGAGCTCACGGGTGACGACCGGGTCCACGCGTACTTCGTCGACATGGTGCGCGCGGGGCTGTAACGGCGTCCCGGTAGGATCTGAGGCGAACATTGTTGGTGACGCGAAGGAGACAGGCAGATGTCCGGCCACTCTAAATGGGCTACGACGAAGCACAAGAAGGCCGTGGTTGACGCCAAGCGCGGCAAGCTCTTCGCGAAGCTGATCAAGAACATCGAGGTCGCGGCCCGTATGGGCGGCGCCGACATCGATGGCAACCCGACCCTCTTCGACGCCATCCAGAAGGCGAAGAAGAGCTCGGTTCCGAACAAGAACATCGACTCCGCGGTCAAGCGCGGCGGCGGCCTCGAGGCCGGCGGCGCCGACTACGAGACGATCATGTACGAAGGCTACGGCCCGAACGGCGTCGCGGTGCTCATCGAGTGCCTCACCGACAACCGCAACCGTGCCGCGTCCGACGTGCGCGTCGCCATGACCCGCAACGGCGGGTCGATGGCCGACCCGGGCTCGGTCTCGTACCTGTTCAACCGCAAGGGTGTCGTGCTGCTGCCCAAGGGCGAGCTCTCCGAGGACGACGTCCTGGAGACGGTGCTGGAGGCCGGTGCCGAAGAGGTCAACGACCTCGGCGAGCAGTTCGAGATCATCAGCGAGGCCACCGACATGGTCGCGGTCCGTACCGCCCTCCAGGAGGCCGGCATCGACTACGACTCGGCCGACTCCAACTTCCTGCCGACCATGCAGGTCGAGCTGGACGAAGAGGGCGCGCGCAAGATCTTCAAGCTGATCGACGCGCTGGAGGACAGCGACGACGTGCAGAACGTCTTCGCCAACTTCGACGTCTCGGACGAGGTCATGGAGAAGGTCGACGCCTGATCCAGGCGCCAACGGCTCACAGCGTTCGGACAGCGGGCCGACGGGGACACACCCCGTCGGCCCGCTGCGTTGTCATAGGCAGCCGTTAGTCTGGCGACCGAAACTATCAATTGATCAGCCACGACGGCGAGGCACCACCTCCGCGAGAGCGGCGGCGGTTTGGCCGCAAAGGGGGGAGGCGGGGTGCGCGTACTCGGCGTTGACCCGGGGCTGACCCGATGCGGTGTCGGTGTCGTCGAGGGGGTGGCGGGCCGCCCCCTGACGATGCTCGGCGTGGGGGTCGTACGGACGCCCGCGGACGCCGAGTTGGGCCACCGGCTCGTCGCGATCGAGCAGGGCATCGAGGAGTGGCTCGACCAGTACGAGCCCGAAGTCGTCGCCGTGGAGCGGGTGTTCAGCCAGCACAACGTCAGCACGGTGATGGGCACCGCCCAGGCCAGTGCCGTCGCCATGCTGTGCGCCGCGCGCCGCGGCATACCGGTCGCGCTGCACACCCCGAGCGAGGTCAAGGCCGCCGTCACCGGCAGCGGTCGTGCCGACAAGGCGCAGGTCGGAGCCATGGTCACCCGGCTGCTGCGGCTGTCCGCCCCGCCCAAGCCCGCCGACGCCGCGGACGCCCTCGCCCTCGCCATCTGTCACATCTGGCGCGCCCCCGCGCAGAACCGCCTCCAGCAGGCCGTCAACCGGCATGCCAGCGCCCTGAAAGGCCGCACCACATGATCGCCTTCGTCAGCGGCCCGGTCGCCGCGCTCGCCCCCACCTTGGCCGTCATCGAGGTCGGGGGAGTGGGCATGGCCGTGCACTGCACGCCGAACACCATCGCGGGCCTGCGGACCGGTGAGCCGGCCCGGCTGGCGACGTCCCTGGTCGTACGGGAGGACTCGCTGACGCTGTACGGCTTCGCCGACGACGACGAGCGCCAGGTCTTCGAGCTCCTGCAGACCGCCAGCGGGGTCGGGCCGAAGCTCGCCCAGGCGATGCTGGCGGTGCACAGCCCGGACGCGCTGCGGATCGCCGTCTCGGTGGGGGACGAGAAGGCGCTGATGGCCGTCTCCGGCATCGGGAAGAAGGGCGCGCAGAAGCTGCTGCTGGACCTCAAGGACAAGCTGGGCGCGCCGCTGGGGTCGAGCGGGATGGTCGGGGCGCAGCGCGCGGCGGCCTCCGGCCCGGCGCCGTGGTCGGAGCAGCTCTCCGCCGCGCTGGTCGGACTGGGCTACGCGCCCCGGGACGCGGAGGACGCGGTCTCGGCGGTGACGCCGCAGGCGGAGGAGGCCATTGCCGCCGGCGGGTCGGCGCCGGTTCCGCAGCTCCTGCGGGCGGCGTTGCAGTCCCTGAACCGGGCCCGCTGACCCCGGCGGGGGGCGGGGCCGGGCCCGGGGGTCGGAGCCGGGGTCGCTGCGCGGAGCCGGGTCCCCTACCCGCCCTTCCACCGTTCCCCGGGCTCCGCCCGGACCCTTGCCGGGTGCGGCGCCGTTGCCGGGGGCCGGCCCCCGGACCCCCGCTCCTCAAACGCCGGAGGGGCTGGATTTCCGCCTGGCGGGGCTGGAAGTGGCCCAGGGGGCTGGATGTGCCCGGAGGGGCTGGAAGTGGCCCGGAGGGGCTGGATTCGCCCGGGCCGCCGCACACGACGTACCGACCGAGAAGGCAGACTGACACCGTGAACTGGGATGACGAGAGCGACGACCGGATCGTCGCAGCCGCGGCGGACGGCGAGGACACCGCCGTCGAGGCGGCCCTGCGGCCCAAGGACCTCGGCGAGTTCGTCGGGCAGGAGAAGGTCCGCCAGCAGCTGGACCTCGTCCTGAAGGCGGCCCGCCAGCGCGGTGCCACCGCCGATCACGTGCTGCTGTCGGGCGCCCCGGGCCTGGGCAAGACCACCCTGTCCATGATCATCGCGGCCGAGATGGGCGCGCCCATCCGGATCACCTCCGGCCCCGCAATCCAGCACGCGGGCGACCTCGCCGCCATCCTCTCCTCCCTCCAGGAGGGCGAGGTCCTCTTCCTCGACGAGATCCACCGCATGTCCCGGCCCGCCGAGGAAATGCTCTACATGGCCATGGAGGACTTCCGCGTCGACGTGATCGTGGGCAAGGGCCCGGGAGCCACCGCCATCCCGCTGGAGCTGCCCCCGTTCACCCTCGTCGGGGCCACGACCCGGGCCGGTCTGCTCCCGCCCCCGCTGCGCGACCGCTTCGGCTTCACCGGCCACATGGAGTTCTACGCCCCCGAGGAGCTGGAGCGCGTCATCCACCGCTCCGCGCGGCTCCTCGACGTGGAGATCGACACCGCCGGAGCCGCCGAGATCGCCGGCCGCTCGCGCGGAACCCCCCGTATCGCCAACCGGCTGCTGCGCCGCGTCCGCGACTACGCCCAGGTCAGGGCCGACGGCGTGATCAACCGGGCGGTCGCCGGTACCGCCCTGAAGGTCTACGAGGTCGACGAGCGCGGGCTCGACCGGCTGGACCGGGCCGTCCTGGAGGCGCTCCTGAAGCTCTTCGGCGGAGGACCCGTCGGCCTGTCGACGCTCGCGGTCGCCGTCGGCGAGGAGCGGGAGACCGTGGAAGAGGTGGCCGAGCCGTTCCTCGTCCGGGAAGGGCTGCTGGCCCGGACCCCTCGGGGGCGGGTCGCGACCCCGGCCGCATGGGCTCACCTGGGACTTGTTCCGCCACAGCACGGCGGGAACGGATCAAGCGGACAACAGGGCCTCTTCGGGACCTGACGGCGCGGAGGTTCGCCCCCTCAGGAACTGCGGTGACATGCTGGGCGTTGTTCCATCGGTGCGGACTCGCCTAGACTCCGCCGATGCCGACCCTTACGGTCGGCGTACCCACCCCCCGTACAAAGGCCGTGCGCTTGTGCGGTCGATGCGAAGGACCTGCGTCCCGTGAATATCATGTCCCTCCTTCCGTTCGTGCTGATCATCGGGGCGATGTTCCTGCTGACCCGCAGCCAGAAGAAGAAGCAGCAGCAGGCCGTGCAGATGCGCGACCAGCTGACGGCCGGCACCGGCGTCCGCACCATCGGTGGCATGTACGCCACGGTGAAGGAGATCGGCGAAGACACCGTCACGCTCGAGGTGGCCCCCGGCGTCCACGCGATCTACGCGAAGAACGCCATCGGCGCCGTGCTGGAGGACGAGGAGTACAACCGCATCGTCCACGGCATCACCGATGATCTGACGATCGACACGCCGGTCGTCCCGGACGACGCGTCCTCCCTGACCGGGGACGAGGCCCCCAAGCTCGACCTGGGCAAGAAGGACGAGCCCCAGGCCGACGAGCCCGCGGCGGAGGAGTCCAAGGGCGACGAGCCCAAGGACGGCAAGAGCGACGGCGAGGCCGGCGCGAAGTAGCGCTGGACCGGGGACCGTGCGGGGCGCCTGACCGGCAGCTCCGGCGGCCCCCGCCAGTGACCCTTCTGCGGGGGGCAGGGGTCCCCACACACATTTCGTGGCCGTCCACGCGCTGACCCGGCGCGGGGCGGTTGGACAGGGAGATACGACAAGGTGGCAGCACCGAAGAAGGGCCGGCGGCCCACGGGGGCTCAGGGGAGGCCGGGGCGTTCCCTGGCCATCATCCTGATCGCGATGGTGGCGCTCACCGCGGGGATGTTCCTCACGAAGCAGACGACGCCGCGACTCGGCATCGACCTCGCCGGCGGTACGAGCATCACGCTCAAGGCCAAGAGCGAGCCCGGTAAGCCGGACGCGATCAACGAGACCAACATGAACACGGCGATCGGCATCATCGAACGCCGCGTCAACGGTCTCGGCGTCTCCGAGGCCGAGGTCCAGAAGCAGGGCCAAGACCACATCATCGTGAACATCCCCAAGGGGACGAACGAGCAGCAGGCGCGCGATCAGGTCGGTACCACCGCCCAGCTGTACTTCCGCCCCGTGCTCGCCCAGGCGGACGGTGCCCCGGTCGCCCCCGAGGCCAACCCGAGCGGCGCCCCGAGCGCCGCGCCGAGCGGCTCCGGCAGCCCGTCCGCCAGTGCCACCCCGTCGTCCAGCGCCACTTCTCAGGGCCGTGCGGTCAGCGAGGCCCTCAAGGCCCCGAACGCCCCCTCTCCCTCGCCCTCGGCGAGCGAGTCGAAGAAGGCAGACGACAAGGCCACCCCGTCCACGTCGCCGTCCGCGCCGACCGCCGACCAGGCCGCAGCCGCGGACCTGCAGGCGAAGTTCGCCGCGCTGGACTGCAGCAACGAGGCGCAGCGCATCGCCGTCAGCAAGAACGTGAAGCCCGAGGACCCGACGCTCGCCTGTGGCAAGCGCGGCGACGCCTGGGGCAAGTGGGTGCTCGGCCCGGCCCAGGTCAACGGCCAGGACGTCAAGGACGCCAAGGGCATCATCGACCAGCAGCGCGGCATCTGGATCGTCACGATGCAGTTCACCGACAAGGGCGCCGACAAGTTCGCCAAGATCACCGGTGAGCTCGCTGCCAAGCAGTCCCCGCAGAACCAGTTCGCCATCGTGCTCGACGGCGAGGTCATCTCCGACCCGTCCGTCAGCCAGGCGCTGACCGGCGGCAACGCCGAGATCTCCGGCGGCTTCACCCAGCAGTCCGCGATGGACCTGGGCAACATGCTCTCGTACGGCGCCCTGCCGCTGTCCTTCCAGGAGGACAGCGTCACCACCGTCTCCGCCGCGCTCGGCGGCGAGCAGCTGAAGGCCGGCCTCATCGCCGGCGCCATCGGCCTCGCCCTCGTCGTGATCTACCTGCTGGCGTACTACCGGGGCCTGGCGTTCGTCGCCATCATCAGCCTCATCGTCTCCGGCATCCTCACGTACACGATCATGGCGCTGCTCGGCAAGGGCATCGGCTTCGCACTGAACCTGCCGGCCGTCTGTGGTGCGATCGTCGCGATCGGCATCACCGCGGACTCGTTCATCGTGTACTTCGAACGCATCCGTGACGAGATCCGCGAGGGCCGCACCCTGCGTCCGGCCGTCGAGCGCGCCTGGCCCCGTGCCCGTCGCACCATCCTGGTCTCCGACTTCGTGTCGTTCCTGGCGGCCGCGGTCCTGTTCATCGTCACCGTCGGCAAGGTGCAGGGCTTCGCCTTCACCCTGGGTCTGACGACCCTGCTCGACGTGGTCGTGGTGTTCCTCTTCACCAAGCCCGTCATGACGCTGCTGGCCCGCACGAACTTCTTCGCCAGCGGTCACCCCTGGTCCGGGCTGGACCCGAAGCGACTGGGCGCGAAGCCGCCGCTGCGACGCTCGCGTCGTACCGGCTCCGACGCGGCCGCCGCGACCGTCTCCGTTCCCGTCGACGCAAAGGAGGCGTGAGAGATGTCGAAGCTCGGAGATCTCGGCGCCAAGCTGTACCGGGGTGAGGTCGGCTACGACTTCGTCGGCAAGCGCTTCGTCTGGTACGGCGTTTCCATCCTGATCACCATCACGGCGATCGTTGCCCTGGCCGTTCAGGGCCTCAACATGGGCATCGAGTTCAAGGGTGGTGCCGTCTTCACCACCCCGAAGTCCTCCATCTCGGAGACCCACGCCCGCGAGGCGGCGGAGAAGGCCTCCGGCCACGACGCGGTCGTCCAGAAGCTCGGCACCGGTGCGCTGCGCATCCAGATCTCGGATCTGGACACCAACGCGGCGGCCGACGTGAAGGCGAAGCTCGCCACCGACTTCAAGATGGACGCGGCTCAGATCAACGCGGACCTGGTCGGCCCGAGCTGGGGCGAGCAGATCGCCAACAAGGCGTGGACCGGCCTCGGCGTGTTCATGGTCCTCGTGGTGATCTACCTGGCCATCGCCTTCGAGTGGCGGATGGCGATCGCGGCGCTCATCGCGCTGATCCACGACCTCACCATCACCGTCGGCGTGTACGCGCTGGTCGGCTTCGAGGTCACCCCGGGTACGGTCATCGGCCTGCTGACCATCCTCGGTTACTCCCTCTACGACACCGTCGTCGTCTTCGACGGTCTCAAGGAGGGCTCGAAGGACATCACCAAGCAGACCCGCTGGACCTACAGCGAGGTCGCCAACCGCAGCATCAACGGCACCCTGGTCCGCTCGATCAACACCACCGTCGTGGCCCTGCTCCCCGTCGGGGCGCTGCTCTTCATCGGCGGCGGCTTCCTGGGCGCCGGCATGCTGAACGACATCTCGCTGTCGCTGTTCGTCGGCCTCGCGGCCGGCGCCTACTCGTCGATCTTCATCGCGACCCCGCTGGTCGTGGACCTGAAGGAGCGCGAGCCGGCGATGAAGGCGCTGAAGAAGCGGGTGCTCGCCAAGCGGGCGTCGGCCGAGGCCAAGGGCGAATCGCCCGAGGGCAACGGCTCCGAGGACGCGCCGGAGGTAGTGGCGCAGGGCCGTTCGGGACGGCGCCGGTGACCGCGGAGCTGCCCTCCGGCGTACGGGACCTGCTGCTCAGCCGGATCACGGACGTGGCGGACTACCCGAAGCCGGGCGTGATGTTCAAGGACATCACCCCGCTGCTGGCCGACCCGAAGGCCTTCGGCGCCCTCACGGACGCGCTGGTGGCCCTGGCCGGGCAGTACGGAGCGACGAAGATCGTCGGGCTGGAGGCGCGGGGATTCATCCTGGCGGCTCCGGTGGCCGTGCAGGCGGGCATCGGCTTCGTGCCGGTCCGCAAGGCCGGGAAGCTGCCCGGGGCGACGCTCCTGCAGTCCTACGACCTGGAGTACGGGTCGGCGGAGATCGAGATCCACGCGGAGGCGCTGTGCGCCGACGACCGGGTCATGGTCATCGACGACGTGCTGGCCACCGGTGGCACCGCGGCCGCCTCGCTGGAGCTGATCCGGCGGGCCGGGGCGCAGGTCGCCGGGGTCGCGGTCCTGATGGAACTCTCGTTCCTCCCGGGCCGTGAGCGGCTGGTGCCGACGCTGGGCGATGCTCCGCTGGACGCGCTGATCGTCGTCTGATCACGCTGCTCTACGAAGCGGGCGTGCACCGGGGACTCCCGGAGCGCGCCCGCTTCGGCGTGTGCGGGCCGCTGCGCGGGGCGGACGGGCTGGATGGGGCCGGGCCCGGCACAGGTCGCGGTGGACTCGGGGAACGGGGTGGCGGAACCCTCGCTACGATGGGTTATCCGGACCGGACACGGGTACCGGATCCGCCCCCAGACTCCGTCCGGGGGGACCCCCGGAGGAGCGCTCTTGCCAGACGAGGTCCAGCCAATCTCTGCCGCGCAGCCCGACCCGCAGCCCGAGCAGTCGGCCGCGGCGGCTGCCGCCACGCCCCCGACGGCGCCGCCCGCGCCCCCGGTCAAGCCCGCGTCCGCGAAGTCGGCCGGGTCCTCCAATCGGGTGCGCGCCCGGCTGGCCCGCCTCGGCGTCCAGAAGACCAACCCGTACAACCCGGTCCTTGAACCGCTGCTCCGCATAGTCCGCAGCAACGACCCGAAGATCGAGACGGCCACCCTGCGCCAGCTCGAGCAGGCGTACCAGGTCGCCGAGCGCTGGCACCGCGGCCAGAAGCGCAAGAGCGGCGACCCGTACATCACCCACCCGCTCGCGGTGACCACGATCCTCGCCGAGCTCGGCATGGACCCGGCCACCCTGATGGCGGGGCTGCTCCACGACACCGTCGAGGACACCGAGTACGGGCTGGAGGACCTGCGGCGCGACTTCGGCGACGCGGTGACCCTGCTCGTCGACGGAGTCACCAAGCTCGACCGCGTCAAGTTCGGCGAGGCCGCCCAGGCCGAGACCGTCCGCAAGATGGTCGTGGCCATGGCCAAGGACCCCCGGGTCCTGGTCATCAAGCTCGCCGACCGCCTGCACAACATGCGCACCATGCGGTACCTCAAGCGGGAGAAGCAGGAGAAGAAGGCCCGCGAGACCCTTGAGATCTACGCCCCGCTGGCGCACCGGCTGGGCATGAACACCATCAAGTGGGAGCTCGAGGACCTCGCCTTCGCGATCCTCTACCCCAAGATGTACGACGAGATCGTCCGGCTGGTGGCCGAAAGGGCCCCCAAGCGCGACGAGTACCTCACCGTCGTCACCGACGAGGTGCAGGCCGACCTCCGGGCCGCCCGCATCAAGGCCACCGTCACCGGGCGCCCCAAGCACTACTACAGCGTCTACCAGAAGATGATCGTGCGCGGCCGCGACTTCGCCGAGATCTACGACCTGGTCGGCATCCGGGTCCTCGTCGACACCGTCCGGGACTGCTACGCCGCCCTCGGCACCGTGCACGCGCGATGGAACCCGGTCCCCGGCCGGTTCAAGGACTACATCGCGATGCCGAAGTTCAACATGTACCAGTCGCTCCACACGACGGTCATCGGACCCAGCGGCAAGCCCGTGGAGCTCCAGATCCGCACCTTCGACATGCACCGCCGTGCCGAGTACGGCATCGCCGCGCACTGGAAGTACAAGCAGCAGACCGTCGCGGGCGCCTCGAAGGTGCGCACCGACGTGCCGCAGGCGGCCAAGGGCACCGCGGGCCACGACACCGTCAACGACATGGCCTGGCTGCGCCAGCTCCTGGACTGGCAGAAGGAGACCGAGGACCCGAGCGAGTTCCTCGACTCCCTGCGCTTCGACCTCTCGCGCAACGAGGTCTTCGTCTTCACGCCCAAGGGCGACGTCATCGCCCTGCCGGCCGGGGCCACCCCCGTCGACTTCTCGTACGCCGTCCACACCGAGGTCGGCCACCGGACCATAGGGGCGCGGGTCAACGGGCGGCTCGTACCGCTCGAATCGACCCTCGACAACGGCGACCTGGTCGAGGTCTTCACCTCCAAGGCCGAGGGAGCCGGCCCGTCCCGCGACTGGCTGGGCTTCGTCAAGTCACCCCGGGCCCGCAACAAGATCCGGGCCTGGTTCTCCAAGGAGCGCCGCGACGAGGCGATCGAGCACGGCAAGGACGCCATCGCGCGGGCCATGCGCAAGCAGAACCTGCCGATCCAGCGCATCCTGACCGGGGACTCCCTCGTCACCCTCGCGCACGAGATGCGCTACCCCGACATCTCCTCGCTCTACGCGGCCATCGGCGAGGGCCACGTCACCGCGCAGAACGTCGTCCAGAAGCTGGTCCAGGCCCTCGGCGGCGAGGACGCGGCCAACGAGGACATTGAGGAGACCATCCCGCCCGCCCGCGGCCGCAGCACCCGCCGCGGCAACGCCGACCCCGGTGTGGTCGTCAAGGGCGTCGAGGACGTGTGGGTCAAGCTGGCCCGCTGCTGCACCCCGGTGCCGGGCGACCCCATCATCGGGTTCGTCACCCGCGGCAGCGGCGTATCGGTTCACCGTGCGGACTGCGTCAACGTGGACTCCCTCTCCCAGCAGCCCGAGCGGATGCTGGAGGTCGAGTGGGCGCCCACCCAGTCCTCCGTCTTCCTGGTCGCCATCCAGGTCGAGGCGCTGGACCGGTCCCGGCTGCTGTCGGACGTCACCCGGGTCCTGTCGGACCAGCACGTGAACATCCTGTCGGCGGCCGTGCAGACCTCGCGCGACCGCGTGGCCACCTCCCGGTTCACCTTCGAGATGGGCGACCCCAAGCACCTGGGCCACGTCCTGAAGGCCGTACGGGGCGTCGAGGGCGTCTACGACGTCTACCGCGTGACCTCGGCCCGCAGGCCGTAGCACGGCACATGTGAGAGGGCCCCGGTACGCACCGCGTACCGGGGCCCTCTCACATGCCGGGTGTCCGCGGCCTCAGCCGCCGAACTCCTCGAGACCCTTCAGCGCCTGGTCCAGCAGGGCCTGACGGCCCTCCAGCTCCCGGGACAGCTTGTCGGCCTTGGAGTTGTTGCCCTGCGCGCGCGCCGCGTCGACCTGGCCGCGCAGCTTGTCGACCGCCGCCTGCAGCTGACCCGTCAGACCGGCCGCACGGGCCCGCGCCTCCGGGTTCGTACGGCGCCACTCGCCTTCCTCGGCCTCCTGGATGGCCCGCTCGACGGTGTGCATCCGGCCCTCGACCTTGGGACGCGCGTCCCGCGGTACGTGGCCGATGGCCTCCCAGCGCTCGTTCAGGGAGCGGAACGCGGCACGGGCCGCCTTCAGGTCCGTGATCGGGACGAGCTTCTCGGCCTCGTCGGCCAGCTCCTCCTTCAGCTTCAGGTTCTCCACCTGCTCCGCGTCGCGCTCCGCGAAGACCTCGCTGCGCGCCGCGAAGAACACGTCCTGGGCGCCGCGGAAACGGTTCCACAGGTCGTCCTCGGACTCGCGCTGCGCGCGGCCCGCGGCCTTCCAGCTCTCCATCAGCTCGCGGTAGCGCGCGGCCGTCGGACCCCAGTCGGTCGACTTCGACAGCGACTCGGCCTCCGCGACCAGCTTCTCCTTGACCTTGCGGGCGTCCTCGCGCTGCGCGTCGAGCGAGGCGAAGTGGGCCTTGCGGCGCTTGGAGAAGGCGGAGCGGGCGTGCGAGAAGCGGTGCCACAGCTCGTCGTCCGACTTGCGGTCGAGGCGGGGCAGACCCTTCCAGATGTCCACCAGGGCCCGCAGCCGCTCGCCGGCACTGCGCCACTGGTCGCTCTGCGCCAGCTCCTCGGCCTCGGCCACCAGCGCGTCCTTGGCCGTACGGGCCTCGTCCGTCTGCTTGGCCTTCTGGACCTTGCGCTCCTCGCGGCGCGAGTCCACGGTCGACACCAGCTTGTCGAGCCGGACGCGCAGCGCGTCGAGGTCGCCGACGGCGTGGTGCTCGTCCACCTGCGTGCGCAGGTGCTCGATGGCCGTCTGGGCGTCCTTGGCGGCCAGATCGGTGGTCCGCACCCGTCGTTCGAGGAGGCCGATCTCGACCACCAGGCCCTCGTACTTGCGCTCGAAGTAGGCCAGGGCCTCCTCCGGGGTGCCGGCCTGCCACGAGCCGACGACCTTCTCGCCATCGGCAGTACGCACGTACACGGTGCCGGTCTCGTCGACTCGGCCCCACGGGTCGCTGCTCACAGCGCCTCCTCCACCTGATGCCTTGCGAGGGGTTCACCCCCTGGGCATCGTCCACAGTTTCCTGGGGCGGGCCGCGCCCGCCCTGCACAACGCCAACATAGGCGACCGCCGGGCCGGCTGTCCGCATCCAGCACGACGGAATATCGCCGTACCGGAGCGCCGTCGAGGAAATCGAGGAGACAGCCCGGGCCCGGGGCGCCCGGTCCCGGTCAGTTCTGGGTGACGGTGCCCTTCTCGATGGTCACGGGGGTCTTGGGGGCCCCGTCCTGGCCGCCGTCGGCCGTACCGGCCTTGGCCACCTCTTCGAGGACCTTCAGACCGGCCGCGTCGATCTTGCCGAAGGGGGTGTACGTGGGGGCGAGCGGGCTGTCCTTGTAGACCAGGAAGAACTGGCTGCCGCCCGAGCCGGGCTTGCCGGTGTTGGCCATCGCCACCGTGCCCGCCGGGTAGATGACCTGGCCCGTCTCGTTGGGCTTGCCCAGCGAGTCGAGGTTCTCGTCCGCGATGGTGTAGCCCGGGCCGCCCATGCCGGTGCCCTGCGGGTCGCCGCACTGCAGGACGAAGATGCTGCCCGTCGTCAGGCGGTGGCACTTGGTGTTGTCGAAGAACTTCTTGTCGGCGAGCGACTTGAACGAGTTGACCGTCTGCGGGGTCTTCGCCGCGTCCATCTCGAACTTGATGTCGCCCGCGCTGGTCTTCAGGTCGAAGGTGTACTTCGCCTTGGCGTCGATCGCCATCGCCGGGGAGGGGGACTGCTGCGGGGTGGGCGAGGCCGAAGGGGTCGCGGCCGGATCGGCCGCCTCGTCCTTCTTGTCCTTGTCGAAGACACCGCCGGCCACGAGGCCGACCAGCGCCGCCACGACCACGGCCACCGCCGCACCGATCACCGCGAGCCGCCTGCGCGACTTCTGCCGCGCTTCGGCACGCCGCTTCTGCTGGCGTTCGTACTTCTCCCTGGCGAGCTGGCGCCGCCGCTGATCGCTCGTGACCACCGGGTCGTCTCCTTGTGCGTATCTGGTACCACTGTCCGGGCTGGGTTAGGCCGTACCGTATATGGGTTCGCTGTGTAATGAGCGGCGCCGGTAGGCTCTGAGCAGCAGCATTCCGATCTGCAGCCTCCCGCCGGACGACGATTGAGGACGAACGTGCTGATTGCCGGATTCCCCGCCGGGGCCTGGGGGACCAACTGTTACGTGGTCGCCCCCGCCGCCGGTGAGGAGTGCGTCATCATCGACCCGGGCCACCAGGCCACCCAGGGTGTCGAAGAGACGCTGAAGAAGCATCGGCTCAAGCCCGTCGCGGTCGTCCTCACCCATGGCCACATCGATCATGTGGCCTCGGTGGTCCCGGTGTGCGGAGCACACGACGTACCGGCCTGGATCCACCCCGAGGACCGCTTCATGATGAGCGACCCGGAGAAGGCCCTCGGCCGTTCCCTCGGAGCCCAGCTCATGGGCGAGCTCACGGTGGGGGAGCCCTCCGACGTGAAGGAGCTCACCGACGGTGCGCGGCTCGCCCTGGCCGGCATGGAGCTCACCGTGTCGCACGCCCCCGGGCATACCAGGGGGTCGGTGACCTTCGGGATGCCCGCGGCGGCGGACATCCCGCCGCTGCTGTTCTCGGGCGACCTGCTCTTCGCCGGCTCCATCGGGCGTACCGACTTCCCCGGCGGCAGCCACGCCGACATGCTCGAATCGCTGGCCCGCGTGTGCCTGCCGCTCGACGATTCGACTGTGGTGCTGCCCGGACACAACGAGCACACGACCATTGGCCGTGAGCGAGCCACCAACCCGTACCTGCGGCAGGTGGCCGCCGGCCTGGGAGACGGCTTCACGTCTCCACGACGAGGAATGTGACGAGAGTTTCGTGAGTACTTTTCAGGCCCCCAAGGGCACGTACGACCTGCTGCCGCCCCGCTCTGCGACCTTCCTGGCGGTGCGCGAGGCGATCTCCGCGCCCCTGAAGAACTCCGGCTACGGATACGTGGAGACCCCCGGCTTCGAGAACGTCGAGCTCTTCTCGCGCGGCGTCGGCGAGTCCACCGACATCGTCAGCAAGGAGATGTACACCCTCACCACGAAGGGCGGCGACCAGCTCGCCCTGCGCCCCGAGGGCACCGCCTCCGTGCTCCGCGCCGCCCTGCAGGGCAACCTGCACAAGCTCGGCGGCCTGCCCGTCAAGCTCTGGTACTCCGGCTCGTACTACCGCTACGAGCGGGCCCAGGCGGGCCGCTACCGCCACTTCTCCCAGGTCGGCGCCGAGGCGATCGGAGCCGAGGACCCGGCCCTGGACGCCGAGCTGATCATCCTGGCCGACCAGGCGTACCGCTCGCTGGGCCTGCGCAACTTCCGCATCCTGCTGAACTCGCTCGGCGACAAGGAGTGCCGCCCGGTGTACCGGGAGGCCCTCCAGGCCTTCCTGCGCGGGCTCGACCTCGACGCGGAGACCGTGCGACGGGCCGAGATCAACCCGCTGCGCGTGCTCGACGACAAGCGGGCCGACGTACAGAAGCAGCTCGTGGGCGCCCCGATGCTGCGCGACTACCTCTGCGACGCCTGCAAGGCGTACCACGAGGAGGTGCGGGCGCTGGTGACGGCGGCCGGGGTCGCCTTCGAGGACGACGAGAAGCTCGTGCGCGGCCTGGACTACTACACCCGCACCACCTTCGAGTTCGTCCACGACGGTCTGGGCTCCCAGTCCGCGGTGGGCGGCGGCGGCCGCTACGACGGCCTCTCCGAGATGATCGGCGGACCGGCGCTGCCTTCGGTGGGCTGGGCGCTGGGCGTGGACCGTACGGTGCTGGCGCTCGAGGCGGAGGGGGTCGAACTGGACATCCCGTCCGCGACTTCCGTCTTCGCGGTGGCGCTCGGTGCGGCGAAGCCGGTGCTGTTCGGTCTGGTGACCGAGCTGCGGCGGGCCGGGGTCGCGGCGGACATCTCGTACGGGGGCAAGGGCCTCAAGGGTGCGATGAAGGATGCGAACCGGAGCGGGGCCCGCTTCGCGGTGGTCGCGGGGGACCGTGACCTCGAAGAGGGTGTGGTCCAGCTGAAGGACATGCAGTCCGGGGAGCAGACCCCGGTGGCCCTGGCCGACGTGGTCGCCACGGTCCAGGCCCGCCTGGCCTGACGGACGCTGCCGCCCGGTGGGGCGGGGTCGGGGGAGCCGCTGCGCGGAGTTCTCCCCGCCCCGCCCTTTCGCCGTTTCCCGGGGCTCCGCCCCGGACCCCGCGCCTCACACGCCGGCGGGGCTGAGACGTGCCGCTACAGCAAGCCGTGCCGCATGGCCGTCGTCACCGCCGCGGTGCGGTCCGTGACCTCCAGCTTTCCGAAGATGCGGAGCATGTGGGTCTTGACCGTGGACTCCGCCACGAACAGGCGGCGGCCGATCTCGGCGTTGGTCGCGCCCTCCGCGACCAGGCGGAGCACCGCCACCTCGCGCTCCGAGAGCCGCGGCAGCGACGGGCGGGTGCGGAGCCGGTCGACCAGGCGGCCGGCCACCGTCGGGGCGAGGACCGTCTCGCCGCGCACGGCCGCCCGGACCGCGGCCGCCAGTTCCGCCCGCGCCATGTCCTTCAGCAGGTAGCCCGCCGCCCCCGCCTCCACCGCCCGCAGGATGTCCCGGTCCTCCTCGTACGTGGTCAGCACCACCACCCGTACCGGGAGCCGGGCCGCCGTGATGCGGGCGATCGATTCGACTCCGTCGCCGCCCGGCATCCGCAGGTCCATCAGGATCAGGTCCAGGCCGCCTTCGGGGACCAGCCGCGCGGCCAGTGCCTCCGCCTCGGGGCCGTTCGAGGCCTCCGCGACGACCTCCAGGTCCGGTTCGGCGCTGAGCATGCCGCGCAGCCCCTCCCGTACCACCGGGTGGTCGTCGGCCAGCAGGATGCGGATCATCTCGTACGGCTCCTCAGCGGATCGGGAGGGTGACGGTGACGGTGGTGCCGGCCGAGGCGGCGCTGTCGACCGCCGCCGTGCCGCCCACCTCGGCCGCGCGGGCGAACAGGCCCCGCAGGCCGTAGCCCGGTGCGGGGGCCGCCGGGTCGAAGCCCCGGCCGGTGTCCCGGACCGTGAGGGTCAGGTCGCGGTCGCCGTAGGCGAGGGACACCGTGCAGCGCGCCCGCGGTCCGGCGTGCTTGGCGGCGTTCGACAGGGACTCCTGGCAGGACCGCAGGGCCACCACCTCCAGGACCGCGGCCAGCGGCCGGACCTCCCCGGTCACCGAGACCTCCGCCGGCGGATCGTGCCGGGCCGCGAGGCGCCGTACCGCGTCGGGCAGCGAACCGCCGTCGAGATCCGCGGGCGCGCCGCCCGCCACCAGGGCGCGGGCCTCGGCCAGGTTCTGCCGGGCGGTGACGGCCATCAGCTCCAGATGGTGCCGGGCCCGCTCCGGCTCGGTGTCCAGCTCCGACTGCACGGCCTGTACGAGCATCAGCAGACTGGTGAAGCCCTGGGCGAGGGTGTCGTGGATCTCGCGGGACATGCGTTCCCTTTCGGCGTGGGCGCCGCGTTCGGCGGAGAGCCGGGCCACCTCCTCCCGGCTGGCGTCGAGTTCCGCGATGAGGGAGGCCCGGTCCTGGCTCTGCTCGATGATCCGGACGATCCAGGCACCGAAGAAGGCGGAGAAGGCGAAGGTGACGAGCGCGCTGATCACGCTCACGAAGACGTGGGTCCCCTCCGGCCGCCACACCAGCGCCCAGCCGGCCACCGGCAGCAGCGACACCAGGCCCACCGCACCGATCGCGCGCCGCAGGGGCAGCAGCATGAAGCACTGCGGGGCGAGGGCGAAGGTGATCAGCCGGGTCTCGCCGACCAGGGAGGCGGCGGGCAGGAAGAGGGCCAGCGCCACCCCCAGGTAGCGGGCGGACGAGTGCGGTTCGGCGCCGGGCTCCTGCACGAGCAGCGGGCGTCCGGCGCGCAGGAACCACGGGACCAGGAGGGCGAGCAGGCTCACGGCGAGGACCCGGTACGGCAGTGCGGGGAAGTCCGCGCCGAGGACGAAGGCCGCGGTCGCGACCCACACGACCGCGAAGTAGAGGATCCACGGCCCGAACGCGCGGTCCCAGACATGGGACTCGCGCGCCCCGGCCGCCTTGGCGAAGGCGGTCAGCCGTCGCGGCGGTTCTTCCACTTGAAGGTCATCAGACACAGGACCAGACCCCCCACGACCCAGGCACCCAGGACCAGGGCGACCCGGCCATACTCCCAGCCGCCGGCCTGTTCGAGAACGGCCGCGGACTCCGGCAGGAACACCCCGCGCAGCCCCTGGCACATCCACTTGAGCGGGAACAGCGCACCGATGTTCAGCAGCCAGTCCGGGATCTGGTGGACCGGGATGAAGACGCCCGAGATGAACTGCAGGATCAGGAACGGCAGGACCACGACCGAGCTGGCGCTCTTGCCGGACTTGGGCAGGCTGCTGATGGCGATGCCGAGCAGGGCGCAGCCGGCCAGCCCCAGGACGAAGATCCAGGCGAAGGTCAGCCACTTGGAGGCGGACGTCGGCAGATCGAGGTCGAACAGGGTGGAGCCGACCAGCAGCAGGATCGCGGTCTCGGCGAGGCCGGTGGCCAGCACCATCCACACCTTGCCGAGGAAGTACGCCGCCGGCGGCATCGGGGTCCCGCGCAGCCGGCGCAGCACCTTCTCGTCGCGTTCGACGGCGATGGAGATGCCGAGGGACTGGAAGCTGGTGGACATGATGCCGGCGGCGACCATGCCGGCCGCGTACATCTGGGAGGCGGTGACACCGGTGCCTTCCATGCCCTCGCTGAAGATCGAGGCGAAGAGCGCGAGGAAGACGATGGGGAAGGCGAAGGTGAAGATCACCGCGTCGCGCTGGCGGACGAACTGCCGGATCTCCAGCGCTCCGCGGCTCACACCCAGGGACCAGGCGCCGGGCAGCGCCCCGGCCCCGCCCGTGCCCGTGTCCCCGCGCGTCCGCGTGCCCGTGCCCGTGGTCTTGCCCGTACCGGTCTCCGTGCTCATCGGGACTCCTCCTGCCGCGTCGTGTTCCGGTCGAGCTGGCCCGTGAGGCGCAGGTACACGTCCTCCAGGGTGGGGCGGGTGATCCTCAGGTCGGGGACCTCCCCGTCGAAGCGGGCCGCCAGCTCGGCGACCGTACGGGTGGGCGTCTCGGTGGCGGCGCTGCGCGGGCTGCCGTCCCGGTCCGTCCACTCGACGGTGGCGCCGGTCCCGAGCCGGGCGCGCAGCGCGGCCGGTTCGCCCTCGGCCACGACCTTGCCGCGGGCGATGACCGCGAGCCGGTCGGCGAGGGCCTCGGCCTCCTCCAGGTAGTGGGTGGTGAGCACGATGGTGGTGCCCGAGTCGGACAGCAGCCGGATCAGGTCCCAGAACTGCCGCCGGGCCGCCGGGTCGAAGCCGGTCGTGGGCTCGTCCAGGAGCAGCAGCTCGGGGTCGCCGATCACCCCGAGCGCCACGTCGAGGCGGCGCCGCTGCCCGCCGGAGAGGCCTTTCAGCCGGTGGCCGCGCTTGTCCTCCAGGCCGACCAGGGCGATCACCTCGGCCGGATCGCGCGGGGCCGGGTAGTAGCGGGCGAAGTGCTCGACCGTCTCCCGTACCGTCAGTTCGGCGGGCGCCGACTCGTCCTGCCAGACGATGCCGACGCGCGAGCGCCAGGCCCGGCCGGCGGTCGCGGGGTCCGCGCCGAGGACGAGCACCTCGCCGCCGTCCCGCTCCCGGTGCCCCTGGAGTATTTCCACCGTGGTGCTCTTGCCGGCGCCGTTGGGCCCCAGGAGGCCGAAGACCTCGCCCCGCCGGATCGTCAGGTCCAGTCCGTCCACCGCGGTGACTTCGCCGTACTGCTTGCGGAGCCCCCGTACTTCCACCGCGTTCTGTGTCATGCCTCCCATGGTGTGGCGGAAGCCCGTCCACCGGTCCCCCCGTGCGTACCTCCTGCTGTCCGTCGAACGGTGGACAGCGGTCGGGTACGGCACAATGGCCGGTGCTTGGTGACCTTGCAGATGTGGAGCGGGCGGGATGACGACACGAGGGACCGATACGGACACCGCCGAGCCGCGGACGGCCGTCGGCGGCAGCCGGGCGCTCGCCCTGCTGCTGGTGATCACGGGAGCCGCGGGACTGCTCGCCGCCTGGGTCATCACGATCGACAAGTTCAAGCTGCTGGAGGACCCGAACTTCACCCCGGGCTGCAGCCTCAACCCGATCGTCTCCTGCGGCAACATCATGAAGAGCGACCAGGCGTCCGTCTTCGGCTTCCCGAACCCGATGCTGGGGCTGGTCGCCTACGGCATGGTCGTTTGCGTGGGCATGAGCCTGCTCGCACGGGCGCGCTTCCCCCGCTGGTACTGGCTCACCCTGAACGCCGGGATGCTCTTCGGCGTCGGCTTCTGCACCTGGCTGATGTACCAGTCGCTCTACAGCATCAACTCCCTGTGCCTGTGGTGCTGCCTGGCCTGGGTCGCCACCATCGTCATGTTCTGGTACGTCACCTCGCACAACGTCCGCAACCGGCTGCTGCCGGCCCCCGGCTGGCTGCGCGGCCTCTTCGACGAGTTCACCTGGGTGCTGCCCGTCCTGCACATCGGGATCATCGGCATGCTGATCCTGACCCGCTGGTGGGACTTCTGGACTTCCTGAGCCCGGCCGGTGCGACGGGCGGGAGTGTCGGTGGCCTCGCATAGGCTTCCGGTGTGGAACCAGACCTCTTCACCGCAGCCGCCGAAGACCGCCAGGCGAAGGACCCCTCCAGTTCTCCGCTCGCCGTCCGGATGCGCCCGCGCACCCTGGACGAGGTCGTAGGTCAGCAGCACCTGCTGAAGCCCGGCTCCCCGCTCAGGCGGCTCGTCGGGGACGGGGCGGGCGGTCCCGCCGGTGCCTCCTCGGTGATCCTCTGGGGCCCGCCGGGCATCGGGAAGACCACGCTCGCGTACGTGGTGAGCCAGGCGACGAAGAAGCGGTTCGTCGAGCTGTCCGCGATCACCGCCGGCGTGAAGGAAGTACGGGCCGTCATCGAGGGCGCCAAGCGGGCGGCCGGCGGATACGGCAAGGACACGGTCCTCTTCCTCGACGAGATCCACCGCTTCAGCAAGGCGCAGCAGGACTCGCTGCTGCCGGCCGTGGAGAACCGCTGGGTCACGCTGATCGCCGCGACCACGGAGAACCCGTACTTCTCGATCATCTCCCCGCTGCTGTCGCGCTCGCTGCTGCTGACGCTGGAACCGCTGACGGACGAGGACCTGAGCGCCCTGATGCACCGGGCGCTGACGGAGGAGCGGGGCCTCGGCGGAGCGGTCACCCTGCCGGCGGACGCGGAGGCGCACCTGCTGCGGATCGCCGGCGGCGACGCACGGCGTGCGCTGACGGCCCTGGAGGCGGGCGCGGGATCGGCGATCGCCAAGGGCGAGCCCGAGATCAGCCTCCAGACGGTGGAGGAGGCCGTCGACCGGGCCGCGGTGAAGTACGACCGCGACGGCGACCAGCACTACGACGTGGCCAGCGCGCTGATCAAGTCGATCCGGGGCTCGGACGTGGACGCGGCGCTGCACTATCTGGCACGCATGATCGAAGCGGGGGAGGACCCCCGGTTCATCGCCCGCCGGCTGATGATCTCGGCGAGCGAGGACATCGGGCTGGCCGATCCGACGGCCCTGCCCCTCGCGGTGGCGGCCGCCCAGGCGGTGGCGATGATCGGCTTCCCGGAGGCCTCGCTCACGCTGTCGCACGTGACGATCGCGCTGGCGCTCGCCCCGAAGTCGAACACCGCGACGACGGCGATCGGCGCGGCGCTGGCCGATGTCCGGGCGGGGCTGGCGGGGACCGTGCCGGCGCACCTCCGGGACGGGCACTACAAGGGGGCGGCGAAGCTGGGGCACGCGGTGGGGTACGTGTACCCGCACGACGTGCCCGGCGCGATTGCCGCGCAGCAGTACGCGCCGGATGCGGTGCACGGCAAGCGGTACTACGAGCCGACCCGGTACGGGGCCGAAGCCCGCTACGCGGACGTGGTGGAAAAGGTCCGCGAGCGGCTCCGGGGCGCCGGGTCGTAACCTGCGGCGCCGTTCCCGGAGGCTCCGCTCCCGGACCCCCGCTCCTCAAACGCCGGAGGGGCTGAAAAGATCGCCTCAAACGCCGGCGGGGCTGGATATGCGGCGTCGTGTCGCGGGTGCCGGGCCCGAGGGCCGGGCCTAGGCTCCGAAGCATGGGACGTCCCGCTCCGCTCATCGCCCTGGCGGCCTCGCTGCTGCTCAGTGGGTGCCACCACGGAGACGGCGACGGGGCGCGGGCCAGCGCCGCCGCACTCGTCGCCCAGGTCCCCCTCGCGAGCGCCGGTTTCCCGCCCGCCCCGGCCACCGCCAAGACCCAGCTGGGGAAGCTCAAGGTCGAGTGGGGCAAGAACTGGGAGACGTACAAGCGCGAGAACTTCGGCAAGTACTGGTCCGACGAGACCGACGCCATCGGCGGCCGCAACGGGTGCGACACCCGCGACGACGTCCTGCGCCGGGACCTCCGGGAGCTGCGCGAGGGCGACAGGAACCCCTGCGTCGTGCTGTCCGGAGTGCTGAAGGACCCGTACACGGGGAAGGAGCTCCCCTACTACTACCGCCGCGCTTCGCAGATCCAGACCGACCACGTCGTCGCCCTCGGCGCCGCCTGGCGCGGGGGCGCGTACGCCTGGACCCCGCAGCGGCGCCTGGAGTACGCCAATGACCTGGACGTGCTGCTCGCCGTGGACAAGCAGACGAACTACGACAAGAGCAGCAAGACCGCGGACAAGTGGAAGCCGCCCCAGAAGGGCTACTGGTGCGAGTACGCGCGGCGGTACACCGGGATCAAGGCGAAGTACGGGCTCTCCGTGACCCCGCCGGAGAAGCAGGCGCTGGAGGAGATGCTCGGCACCTGCCCCTAGCGGTTCAGCCGGAGAACAGCGGTTCAGCCGGAGAACAGGGTGCTCATGGCCCGGCGCAGGCCGCAGACGTCGGTCACCGGCTCCGGGAAGTCGAAGCGGGCGTCGAAGGCGGTGGCGCCGCGGGTGAACCGCACGCGCAGGCCCAGCCGGTCCAGGGCGAGGGGGACCGCGGTCAGGTCCGCCGTCTCCCGGGTGCCCAGCAGGCCGCACAGATCACCCATCCGGTCTCCGTGCGAAGAGGCCAGGTGCTGGAGGAGCTCCGTCTCGTGGGCCACCATCGGGTCGGGCTCGGCCGCGGCCAGCAGCTCCGGGTCCACGTGCTCGGCGCCCCACAGGTCGTCCACCGAGATCTCGCCGACCTCCAGGCGCAGCAGCATCCACGCGGGCCGGCCGGTGGGCGTGGCGTCGAGGGACTCGGAGAGGCCCAGGAGCTCTCCGACCGGGTGCCGCTCCGCCAGCAGCGCCGCGCAGGCCGCCCGGTCGGCGGCCCCGCGCACCGGCGTGAGCCACCCGGCGAGCCAGGCGCGGCCTCGGATACGATGGGGCACGGACACCGGCGCCACGTCCGTGATCTCGATCACGGCGGTGAGGTCGTCGTCCTGGGCGTGAGCGGCTGCCCTGGCAGCCGCGGATTCCCCTGATACCAGGAGAATCACGTCCCCGTCCGGGGTGACGGTCCGTGCGGCCGGCATCCCTGTCCCGAACTCCCCCTGGTCAAGAGCACCGGGGAGCGTGAGGGATACTGAGGCGTTGGACTCTACGAGGGTTCGTACGCGTTCGGCTCCGGTGAGCTGCCGAACGCCTTCCCTGGGACGCGGCTGACCTTGCCTATCGTCGCCGAAAGCAGATCCTGTTTCGTTTGGATCTGAACTTCGGTGCGCACTGGGCAGGGGGATCCCATGTGGTCGAGACATTACGTCCTCCTCGCTAAGGTAAGCCTCACCTAACTTACATGGAGGTAGGTTCCACGTGAACCAGAAGCGACCCAAGGTCAAGAAGTCGCGTGCCCTCGGCATTGCGCTGACCCCGAAGGCCGTCAAGTACTTCGAGGCCCGCCCCTACCCGCCGGGCGAGCACGGCCGTGGCCGCAAGCAGAACTCGGACTACAAGGTTCGTCTGCTGGAGAAGCAGCGTCTGCGCGCTCAGTACGACATCTCTGAGCGTCAGATGGCCCGCGCGTACGACCGCGCCAAGAAGGCCGAAGGCAAGACGGGCGAGGCGCTGGTCGTCGAGCTCGAGCGTCGCCTCGACGCCCTGGTCCTGCGTTCGGGCATCGCCCGCACCATCTACCAGGCTCGCCAGATGGTCGTTCACGGCCACATCGAGGTCAACGGCGACAAGGTCGACAAGCCGTCGTTCCGCGTCCGTCCGGACGACGTCATCACGGTGCGCGAGCGCAGCCGCGAGAAGGTTCCGTTCCAGGTTGCCCGTGAGGGTGGCTACGCAGGCGAGGGCGAGACCCCCCGTTACCTGCAGGTCAACCTGAAGGCCCTGGCCTTCCGCCTGGACCGCGACCCGAACCGCAAGGAAATCCCGGTCATCTGCGACGAGCAGCTCGTCGTCGAGTACTACGCCCGCTGATCGAGCAACACCAGCGGACGTAGCCTCACAGGCTGGTCAGCCCGCCGGTTCCCCCTCGGGGGAGCCGGCGGGTTTCCTGCTTTTCGCCCCCGGGTGCACCATCGGCCGCTCCGACCGCTCGGTCGCGCCGCGCGGCCTCGGCAGCGGCCCCGCCGGCACCGGTGCCGGCTCCGGTCCCCGCAGGGCGCGCTCCACGAGGGCGTCCAGGGGCAGGGTCCGGCCGTGCCGGGCGCAGGACGCGTACCGCTCGGCGCCCAGCAGTTCGCCCGCCCGCTCCTGGCACATCAGCCGCGGGGCGTTGAAGTAACCCGAGCCGAACAGCCGCATCCCCACCCCGTCCCACAGGGGCTCCGCCGCGCCCTGCAGCACCGCCGCCTCCGCCGGATGCCCCTCGGCCACCGTGACCAGCGCGAGCAGCTCCACCGCCAGCACCAGCCCGACCAGATCGCGGAAGGTGTGGTTGATGGCCACGCACTCGGCCAGCAGACGCCGCGCCTCGGCCGTGCCCCCGGCGTCCAGCGCCGCGTACGCCAGGACGTACAGGGCGTACGCCTTGGTCCAGCGCTCCCCGCGCTCCTCGCAGATGTCCCGGACCTCCCGGCACAGGGTGAGCGCGCCCGCCAGATCCCCCTGGAAGGCCAGCGCCATCGCCAGTTCCACCTGGCACATCAGCACGTTGCTGTTGAGCTCCCCGGCCTCCCGGTAGCGCTCCAGCGCCGAGCCCAGCAGCTCCCCGGCCCGCGTCATGTCGTCCGAGATCAGTGCCAGACAGCCCATCCGGTGCACGGCGTACGCGCCCGCCACCGGGTTCTCGCTCCGTGCGGCCCCGTCCCGGCACTCGTACAGCGCGCTCATCGAGGCCACCGAGTCGCCCTGCAGGGCCGCGACGTACCCGAGCACCCACAGCGCCTTCAGCCGGGAGCTCTCGTACTCCACCCCCGTCGGGGCGCTGTGCCCGAGGTCGCCCTCCAGGGTCCGGTCCAGCCAGTGCCGGCCCTCGGTGAGCCGGCCGCAGCCGGCCCAGAAGAACCACAGGGTGCCCGCCAGGTATTGGCCCAGGTGGATCTCCTCCGGCTCGTCCAGGCAGCACTCCAGCGCGAGCCGGAGGTTCGGCAGTTCCGCCTCCACCAGCGCGGCCACCTCCTCCTGGCGCGGACTGAACCAGTCCAGCTCGCACCAGGTCGCCAGGCCCATGTACCAGTCCCGGTGCCGGCGCCGGAGCCGCCGGGCGTCGCCCAGCGACTCCAGCCAGCCCGCCCCGTAGATCCGTACGCTCTCCAGCATCCGGTAGCGGACCCCGGCCGCCGTCTCCTCCCGGATCAGCAGGGACTGCCCCAGCAGCTCCCCGACCAGGTCCAGCACCGAATCCACCGGCAGGTCCGGCCCCGCGCACACGTACTCGGCGGCGTCCAGGTCGAACTGCCCGGCGAACACCGAGAGCCGCGCCCACAGCAGCCGCTCCCCGGCCGTGCACAGCTCGTGGCTCCAGCCGATCGCCGTCCGCAGCGCCCGGTGCCGGGGCAGCGCGCCGCGCGAACCGCCCGTCAGCAGGGCGAAGCGGTCCTCCAGCCGGGACAGCACCTGCTCCGGCGACAGGGTGCGCAGCCGGCCCGCCGCCAGCTCCAGCGCCAGCGGCAGGCCGTCGAGGCGGGCGCACAGCTCGGCCAGCACCGCCCGGTTGGCCTCCGTCAGGGCGAAGGCCGGATCGGCCGCCGAGGTCCGCTCGATCAGCAGGGCCAGGGCCTCCTCCGGATCCAGCGGGGCGAGCGGCCAGGACAGCTCCCCGTCGAGGGTCAGCGGGCGCCGGCCGGCGGCGAGCACGCGCAGGCCGGGGGAGCGGCGCAGGAGGTCCCGTACGAGGTCCGCGGTCTCGTCGACCAGTTGCTCGAAGCCGTCCAGGACCAGCAGCAGCCGCCGCTCGGCCAGGTGCTCGGCGAGGACCGTCCGGGGCGGCCTGGTGGTGTGGTCGGTCAGCCCGAGCGCCTCGGCGAGCGTCAGCTCCAGCAGCGCCGGATCCCGTACGGAGGCCAGCTCGGCCAGCCACACCCCGTCGAAGTAGCGTTCCTGCGCCGGATCGGCGGGGCCGCTCGCGTCGGAGGGGCGGACGGGACCGGCCGCCGCGTCGGCGGCCGCCCTGGCCGCCGCCAGTACCAGGCGGGTCTTGCCCACGCCGCCCGCGCCGGTCACCGTGACCAGCCGCGAGGCGTCCAGCAGCCGCCCCAACTCGGAAAGTTCCCCGCCCCGCCCGACAAAGCCGCTCAGGTCCGAGGGAAGATTGCCCGGCGTCCTTCGTGGAATGGGTCTTTGTCGCATGGGACACGGAGCGTACTGGTCCGCATGCGCTGCGTACAAGGCGGGTCGGTCGCGGACGCCCGACAGGCGTGGCGCCCCGGATTTCCGGTACTGCGGCGGATCTCCGGCGCGATAGGGTCGGAGGACGACTTTTTCGCTTGGTGATCAATCTGTAGAGAGCGGTGTGAACGTGTCCGGTGGAGAGGTGGCCGGGATCCTCGTGGCCGTCTTCTGGGCCATCCTGGTCTCGTTCCTCGCCGTGGTGCTGGTGAGGCTGGCCCAGGTGCTCAAGGCGACCACCAAGCTGGTGGCCGACGTGACCGAGCAGGCCGTCCCGCTGCTCGCGGACGCCTCCACCACCGTCCGCTCCGCCCGCACCCAGCTCGACCGGGTCGACGCCATCGCGAGCGACGTACAGGAAGTCACCTCCAACGCCTCCGCGCTGTCCTCCACCGTGGCGTCCACCTTCGGCGGCCCGCTCGTCAAGGTCGCCGCCTTCGGCTACGGCGTCCGCAAGGCGCTGGGCAAGGGCGGCGCGACCCCGCAGGACGCGCCGGGCAAGACCTCCCGACGGACCGTGATCGTCGGCCGTACGGTGCCGGCGGCCCGGCGCCGGAAGCAGAAGGGCTGAGATCTCCGATGTTCCGCCGAGCCTTCTGGTTCACCGCCGGCGCAGCCGCCGGCGTGTGGGCCACCACCAAGGTCAACCGGCAGCTCAAGAAGCTGACGCCGGAGAGCCTCGCCGCCCAGGCCGCCGACAAGGCGATCGAGGCGGGCCACCGCCTCAAGGACTTCGCCCTCGACGTCAAGTCGGGAATGTCGCAGCGCGAGGACGAGCTGAACGACGCACTGGGACTCCACCAGGATCCCGAGCTGCCCGCCAACGTCACCGCCCTTCCCGGGCCGCGGCGGCTGCGGGCGATCGAGCAGGACCAGAACGACCCAACCACACAGTTTTCGTACAACCGGAATGAGGACCACTGATGGAGTCGGCTGAAATCCGCCGCCGCTGGCTGAGCTTCTTCGAGGAGCGCGGTCACACCGTTGTCCCTTCGGCGTCGCTCATCGCGGACGACCCGACTCTGCTGCTGGTGCCCGCGGGCATGGTGCCGTTCAAGCCGTACTTCCTCGGCGAGGTCAAGCCGCCCGCGTCCACGCTCACCAGCGTGCAGAAGTGCGTCCGTACGCCGGACATCGAAGAGGTCGGCAAGACCACCCGCCACGGCACGTTCTTCCAGATGTGCGGCAACTTCTCCTTCGGCGACTACTTCAAGGAAGGCGCCATCAAGTACGCCTGGGAGCTGCTCACCAGCTCCGTGGCGGACGGTGGCTACGGCCTGGAGCCCGAGAAGCTCTGGATCACGGTCTACCTCGACGACGACGAGGCCGAGGCCATCTGGCGCGACGTCGTGGGCGTCCCGCAGGAGCGCATCCAGCGCCTGGGCAAGAAGGACAACTTCTGGTCCATGGGCGTCCCGGGCCCCTGCGGTCCCTGCTCGGAGATCAACTACGACCGCGGCCCCGAGTTCGGCGTCGAGGGCGGCCCCGCCGTCAACGACGAGCGCTACGTGGAGATCTGGAACCTGGTCTTCATGCAGTACGAGCGCGGCGCCGGCGACGGGAAGGAAGACTTCCCGATCCTCGGCGACCTGCCGTCGAAGAACATCGACACCGGTCTCGGCCTCGAGCGCCTCGCCATGATCCTGCAGGGCGTACAGAACATGTACGAGACCGACACCCTGCGCGTGGTCATGGACAAGGCCACCGAGCTGACCGGCGTGCAGTACGGCGCCGAGCAGGGCACGGACGTCTCGCTGCGCGTGGTCGCCGACCACATCCGCACCTCGACCATGCTCATCGGCGACGGCGTCACCCCCGGCAACGAGGGCCGCGGCTACGTGCTGCGCCGCATCATGCGCCGCGCCATCCGCAACATGCGCCTCATGGGCGCCACCGGTCCGGTCGTCCAGGACCTGGTCAACGTGGTCATCGAGACCATGGGCCAGCAGTACCCGGAGCTCGTGACCGACCGCAAGCGCATCGAGACCGTCGCGCTCGCCGAAGAGGCCGCCTTCCTCAAGGCCATCAAGGGCGGCACGAACATCCTCGACACCGCCGTCAGCGAGACCAAGGCCGCCGGCGGCACCGTCCTGGCCGGCGACAAGGCGTTCCTGCTCCACGACACCTGGGGCTTCCCGATCGACCTCACCCTGGAGATGGCCGCCGAGCAGGGCCTCGCCGTGGACGAGCCCGGCTTCCGCCGCCTGATGCAGGAGCAGCGGGACCGGGCCAAGGCCGACGCCAAGGCCAAGAAGACCGGCCACGCGGACATGTCCGCCTACCGGGAGATCGCCGACGGCTCCGGCGCCACCGAGTTCACCGGCTACGCCACCAACCAGGGCGAGTCCACCATCGTCGGCCTCCTGGTCAACGGCGTCTCCGCGCCCGCCGCCTCCGAGGGCGACGAGGTCGAGGTCGTCCTGGACCGCACCCCCTTCTACGCCGAAGGCGGCGGCCAGCTCGCCGACCAGGGCCGCATCAAGCTCGACTCGGGCGCCGTCATCGTCGTCCGCGACGTGCAGCAGCCGGTCCCGGGCGTCTCCGTGCACAAGGGCTCCGTCCAGGTCGGCGAGGTGACGGTGGGCGCCTCCGCGTACGCCGCCATCGACATCCAGCGCCGCCGGGCCATCGCCCGCGCCCACTCGGCCACGCACCTGACGCACCAGGCCCTGCGCGACGCCCTCGGCCCGACGGCCGCCCAGGCCGGTTCCGAGAACTCGCCCGGCCGCTTCCGCTTCGACTTCGGCTCGCCGAACGCCGTCCCCGGCTCGGTCCTCACCGACGTCGAGCACAAGATCAACGACGTGCTCTCCCGCGAGCTCGAGGTCACCGCCGAGATCATGAGCATCGACGAGGCGAAGAAGCAGGGCGCCATCGCCGAGTTCGGCGAGAAGTACGGCGAGCGCGTGCGCGTCGTGACCATCGGCGACTTCTCCAAGGAGCTGTGCGGCGGCACGCACGTCGGCAACACCGCCCAGCTGGGCCTGGTGAAGCTGCTCGGCGAGTCCTCCATCGGCTCCGGCGTGCGCCGCGTCGAGGCCCTCGTCGGCGTGGACGCGTACAACTTCCTCGCCAAGGAGCACACGGTCGTCGCCCAGCTCCAGGAGCTGGTCAAGGGCCGTCCGGAGGAGCTGCCGGAGAAGATCGCCTCCATGCTCGGCAAGCTGAAGGACGCCGAGAAGGAGATCGAGAAGTTCCGCGCGGAGAAGGTCCTCCAGGCCGCCGCCGGTCTCGCCGCGGGCGCCCAGGACATCAAGGGCGTCGCCCTCGTCGTGGGCACCGTCCCGGACGGCACCGGCGCCGACGACCTGCGCAAGCTGGTCCTCGACGTCCGCGGCCGCATCCAGGGCGACCGCCCGGCCGTCGTGGCCCTGTTCACCACGGCGAACGACCGCCCGCTGACCGTCATCGCCACCAACGAGGCCGCCCGCGAGCGCGGTCTCAAGGCCGGCGACCTGGTCCGTACGGCCGCCAAGACCCTCGGTGGCGGCGGTGGCGGCAAGCCGGACGTGGCCCAGGGCGGTGGCCAGAACCCGGCCGCCATCCCCGAGGCCATCGCCGCGGTCGAGCGCCTCGTCGTAGAGACGGTCTGAAGATGACACTGCGCCGCGGCCGCCGTCTGGCCATCGATGTCGGTGACGCCCGGATCGGGGTCGCCTCGTGCGACCCCGATGGGGTGTTGGCCACACCGGTGGAGACCGTTCCGGGCCGGGACATCCCCTTCGCCCACCGGCGGCTGCGGCAGCTCGTCGCCGAGTACGAGCCCCTCGAGGTGGTGGTCGGTCTGCCCCGCTCGCTCAGCGGGCGGGAGGGGCCGGCCGCGGCCAAGTGCCGCGCCTTCGCCACGGAACTCGCCAAGGGCATCAAGCCCGTGACGGTCCGTCTGGTGGACGAGCGGATGACCACGGTCACCGCGGCCCAGGGCCTGCGGGCCTCGGGAAAGAACGCGAAGAAGAGCCGGTCGGTCATCGATCAGGCGGCCGCCGTGGTGATCCTTCAGAACGCTCTGGAGACCGAACGGGTATCAGGTAATCCGCCCGGTGAGTGCGTCGAAGTGGTTGTCTGATCGCGATACGGTAACGTTCCGCGCGATGTGACGGCATTCGAACAGCCGTCGCCCATCAGAAGAGGCGGAACCGTGTGTCGCGGCAGACGGAGTCGCGGCCAACGCCCTGCGGCGCGCTAGGGGATCGATGACTGAGTATGGCCGGGGCCCTGGCCCCGAACCGTGGCACCCCGAGGACCCGCAGTACGGGGACCAGGGGTGGACCGGGCACGAGGCCCAGCAGGGTCAGATGCCCTACGTCGGCGACCCGCAGCAGTACCAGCAGGAGCCTCAGCCCCAGCAGGCCTACTACCAGCAGCAGGGCCAGTACCCCCAGGCCCAGCAGATGCCGTACCCGCAGCAGCAGCAACAGCAGCAGCAGGTGCCGTATCCCCAGCATCCGCAGCAGTACCAGCAGCACCCGCAGCACCCTCAGCAACACGACTCGTACGGAGGTCAGGGCCAGGTCTGGGACACCGGGCAGGGCCACTACGCCGGGGTCCCGCAGGCTGCCGATCCGTACGCGGGCGCGGATCCGTACGCGCAGCAGCAGACGAGCGGCTACCCCGGCGAGGCCCCCGACCTCTACGGCACCCCCGAGGCCTTTCCGCCGCCGCGGCCCCCGAGCCAGCGGCACCTCGACACCGAAGAGGACTGGCAGGAGGAGGACTCCACGGCCGACCGGGCCGCGGACACCTTCCTCGCCGGCGGAGACGGTGGCGAGGACGACGGTGACGGCGACGACGGCGGGCGCGGCGGCCGCCGGTCGGGCCGCTCCGGCGGCGGCAAGCCGAAGAAGCGCAGCGGCATGGCCTGCCTCATCGCGGCCGTGGTCATCGTCGGTGTGCTCGGCGGTGGCGGCTACTACGGCTACAGCTTCATCAAGGACAAGTTCGGCGCGGCCGAGGACTTCGCGGGCGACGGCATCGACGAGACGGTCGACGTGGAGATCCCCAAGGGTGCGGGCCTGGGTCAGATGGGCCGCATCCTCAAGGAGCAGGGCGTCGTCGCGAGCGCCCAGGCGTTCGTGGACGCGGCGAGCAACCGACCCGGGGGCAAGTCGATCCAGCCCGGCATCTATCCGCTGAAGAAGAAGATGTCGGCGGCCGCCGCGGTCGCGGTCATGACCGACCCCTCGAAGCTGCACGTCCTCACGATCTCCGAGGGCATGCGCAACAGCGTGGTCTACGACGCGATCGACAAGAAGCTCGAGAAGCCGGCCGGCACCACGAAGGACATCGCCTTCAAGCAGGCCAAGACCCTCGGTCTGCCGGCCTGGGCGAACAACGACCCGAAGATCATGGACCCGCTCGAGGGCTTCCTGTTCCCGATGCGCTACGACCTGACCAAGGACAGCACCCCCGAGTCCCTGCTCAAGCAGATGGTCAAGAACGCGACCGACAAGTACACGGAGCTCGGGGTCGAGGGCAAGGCCAAGGAACTGGGCCTGGACAACCCGCTCCAGGTGATCACGGTCGCCAGCCTCGTCAACGCCGAGGGCAAGAACCACGACGACTTCCGGAAGATGGCGGAGGTGGTCTACAACCGCCTCAAGAAGACCAACGACGTCACGAACCGGAAGATCGAGTTCGACTCGACGTACAACTACGTCAAGGGCCAGAGCGAGATCAACTTCAACGTCAAGGAAGCCAAGGCGTTCGTCCACCCGTACAACACGCACAACGTGGCGGGACTGCCCCCGGGCCCGATCGGGAACCCCGGCCTGGACGCGCTGAACGGTACGCTCAACCCTGACCACGGCGGCTGGATGTTCTTCGTGGCGGTCGACGAAAACAAGACGACCTTCACCAAGACCTACGACGAGCACCTCAAGCTCGTGGCCGAGTTCCAGGAACGGCAGAAGCAGAAGAACGGCGGGTAGCAGGGCATGTCACGGATACGGGCCGCGGTGCTGGGTTCTCCCATCGAGCACTCCCTCTCGCCGGTGCTGCACCGCGCCGCGTACCAGGAGCTCGGCCTCGGGGACCGGTCGTACGACCGCTTCGAGATCGACGAGGCCGCGCTCCCCGGATTCATGGCACAGCTCGGCCCCGAGTGGGCCGGGCTGTCGCTGACCATGCCGCTCAAGCGGGCGATCATCCCGCTGCTCGACGAGATCAGCGACACGGCCGCCTCCGTGGAGACGGTCAACACCGTCGTCTTCACCGAGGACGGCCGCAGGGTCGGTGACAACACCGACATCCCCGGCCTGCTCGCCGCGCTGGGCGAGCAGGGAGTCCGGAAGGTGGAGTCCGCCGCCGTCCTCGGCGCGGGCGCCACCGCCTCCTCGGCGCTCGCCGCACTGGCCCGGATCTGCACCGGCGAGGTGACCGCGTACGTACGCTCCGAGGCCCGGGCCTCGGAGATGCGCGCGTGGGGCGAGCGGCTCGGCGTGGACGTCCGTACGGCCGACTGGTCGCGGGCGGCCGAGGCGCTGGACGCGCCGCTGGTCATCGCCACCACCCCGGCCGGGGCCACGGACGAGCTGGCCGCCTCCGTGCCCGCCGCTGCGGGCACCCTCTTCGACGTCCTGTACGACCCCTGGCCCACGCCCCTGGCGGCGGCCTGGACGGAGCGGGGCGGCAAGCTCCTCGGCGGCCTGGACCTCCTGGTCCACCAGGCGGTCCTCCAGGTCGAGCTGATGACCGGTTGTCCCACCGCCCCGCTCGCCGCCATGCGCGCCGCGGGCGAGGCGGCGCTGCGCGCCCGCCACTGAGCGGGACCGCAGACGAGTTCTAGATCCACAGCTCACCCGCGAGCCGGGGTGCGCCGCCGTCCGATAGCTGGACCGAGGGCGGTGTACGGGCCCGGACATGGGAGGATCGGGTGAAGGCGGGTCCGGGCCGCGCACCCGATCGCGCCATCGATGAATCAGGCGCGAGCACGAGGAGCATCGTTGAGCAGGTTGCGTTGGCTGACGGCCGGGGAATCGCACGGCCCGGCGCTGGTGGCGACGCTGGAGGGTCTTCCCGCCGGCGTCCCGGTCACCACGGAGCTGGTGGCCGAACACCTGGCCCGGCGCCGACTCGGCTACGGCCGCGGTGCCCGGATGAAGTTCGAGCAGGACGAGATCACCATCCTCGGCGGTGTCCGCCACGGCCTGTCCCAGGGCGGCCCCGTTGCCATCATGATCGGCAACAGCGAGTGGCCCAAGTGGGAGACCGTGATGTCGGCCGACCCGGTCGACCCCTCGCTCCTGAAGGAGACCGGCCGCAACGCCGCGCTCACCCGCCCCCGCCCCGGCCACGCCGACCTGGCGGGCATGCAGAAGTACGGCTTCTCCGAGGCCCGGCCGATCCTGGAGCGCGCCAGCGCCCGCGAGACCGCCGCCCGCGTCGCCCTCGGCGCCGTCGCCCGCTCCTTCATCAAGGAGGTGGCCGGCATCGAGATCGTCTCCCACGTGGTGGAGCTGGCCGCGGCCAAGGCCCCGTACGGCGTCTACCCGACCCCCGCCGACGTCGAGAAGCTCGACGCCGACCCGGTGCGCTGCCTCGACGCCGACGCGTCGAAGCAGATGGTCGCGGAGATCGACCAGGCCCACAAGGACGGCGACACCCTCGGCGGCGTCGTCGAGGTCCTCGCCTACGGGGTGCCCGTCGGCCTGGGCTCGCACGTCCACTGGGACCGCCGCCTCGACGCGCGCCTCGCGGCCGCGCTCATGGGCATCCAGGCGATCAAGGGCGTCGAGGTCGGCGACGGCTTCGACCTGGCCCGCGTGCCCGGCTCGCAGGCCCACGACGAGATCGTCTCCACCCCCGAGGGCCTCAAGCGGACCTCCGGCCGCGCCGGTGGCACCGAGGGCGGTCTGACCACCGGTGAGCTGCTGCGCGTGCGCGCCGCGATGAAGCCGATCGCGACCGTGCCGAAGGCCCTCGCGACCGTGGACGTCGCCACCGGCGAGGCCACCGTCGCGCACCACCAGCGCTCCGACGTCTGTGCCGTGCCCGCCGCGGGCATCGTCGCCGAGGCCATGGTCGCCCTGGTGCTGGCCGACGCCGTCGTGGAGAAGTTCGGCGGCGACTCGGTCCCCGAGACCCGCCGCAACGTGCAGTCGTACCTCGACAACCTGCAGATCCGGTGACCGGCGCCCGTGCGACCGGACCCCTGGTGGTCCTCGTCGGCCCCATGGGGTCCGGCAAGTCCACCGTGGGCGAGCTGATCGCCCAGCGGCTCGGAGTCTCCTACCGGGACACCGACGCCGACATCGTGGCGGCCCAGGGCCGGGAGATCTCCGACATCTTCGTGGACGAGGGCGAGCCGTACTTCCGTGAGCTGGAGCGGGAGGCGGTCGCCGCCGCCGTCGCCGGACACGAGGGAGTCCTCGCCCTCGGCGGCGGCGCCGTCCTCGACGAGAAGACGCGCGAACTGCTGACCGGACTGCCCGTCGCCTACCTCTCGATGGACGTCGAGGAAGCCGTCAAGCGCGTGGGCCTCGGCGCCGCGCGCCCGCTGCTCGCCGTCAACCCGCGCCGCCAGTGGCGCGAGCTGATGGACGCCCGGCGCCCCCTGTACACCGAAGTCGCGCGCGTCGTGGTGGCCACCGACGCCCGTACACCCGAAGAGGTCGCCCAGGCGGTCCTCGACGCTCTGGAGTTGAAGAACGCATGACAGACCAGGTGACGCGGATCCAGGTCGGCGCGAGCGCCGGGCACGACGCGTACGAGGTGCTGGTCGGCCGGCAGCTGCTCGGCGAGCTCGGCTCCCTGATCGGTACGAAGGCCCAGCGGGTCGCCGTGATCCACCCCGAGGCCCTCGCCTCGACCGGTGAGGCCCTGCGGGACGACCTCGCCGCGCAGGGGTACGAGGCCATCGCCATCCAGGTGCCGAACGCCGAAGAGGCCAAGACGGTCGAGGTGATGGCGTACTGCTGGAAGGCGCTGGGCCAGTCCGGCTTCACCCGCAGCGACGCCATCGTCGGCGTCGGCGGGGGAGCCACCACCGACCTCGCGGGCTTCGTCGCGGCCTCCTGGCTGCGCGGGGTGCGCTGGATCGCCGTCCCGACCACCATCCTGGCGATGGTGGACGCGGCCGTCGGCGGCAAGACCGGCATCAACACCGCCGAGGGCAAGAACCTCGTCGGCGCCTTCCACCCGCCGGCCGGCGTGCTCTGCGACCTGGCGGCGCTGGACTCGCTGCCGGTCAACGACTACGTCAGCGGTCTCGCCGAGATCATCAAGGCCGGATTCATCTCCGACCCGGTGATCCTCGACCTGATCGAGGCGGACCCCGAGGCGGCGCGCACGCCCGCCGGCCCGCACACGGCCGAGCTGATCTGCCGCTCCATCCAGGTCAAGGCCGACGTGGTCTCCAGCGACCTCAAGGAGTCGGGCCTGCGGGAGATCCTCAACTACGGGCACACCCTCGCGCACGCCATCGAGAAGAACGAGCGCTACAAGTGGCGCCACGGTGCGGCCGTCTCGATCGGCATGGTCTTCGCCGCCGAACTGGGCCGGCTCGCGGGCCGGCTCGACGACGCGACCGCGGACCGGCACAAGGCCGTCCTCGCCTCGGTGGGGCTGCCGCTGACCTACCGCGGCGACCAGTGGCCCAAGCTGCTGGAGACCATGAAGCTCGACAAGAAGTCCCGGGGCGACCTGCTGCGCTTCATCGTCCTGGACGGGCTGGCGAAGCCGACCGTCCTGGAGGGTCCCGACCCGGCCGTCCTCGTGGCGGCCTTCGGCGAGGTCACTGCCTGAGCCGGTTCGGGCCGGTGCGAACCGGCCCGAACCGTCCCGAAGCGGACCAGCTCCCGACCGTGTGACCCGGCGGGCCGCCGGGGTCATATAACGTTCTCGCATCAGTCGTGGTGGAACGAGACGGAGTGGCAGCGGATGCAGCAGGGAGTGGGAGGCGGTGGCTGGGAGCCGCAGGGGAGTCGGCACCCGGCGGCGCCCCCGCAGCCGGGAATACCGCCCGTGGCGGGCTGGCCCGCGCCTCCCGTGCCTCCTGTGCCTCCCTTGCCCTCCGCGCCCGCGGCGCCGCCGTCCGTGCCGGGTCCGCCGGACGGGTTCACCGGGCACGTCCCGCTGCCCCCCGCGGCTCCCGGCACCGGCGGAGCCACCCTCGCGGTCCTGCTGATCGGCCCCGCGGGCGCCGGCAAGACCACGGTGGCCCGCCACTGGGCCGCCACCCGGCCCGTCCCCACCGCGCACGTCAGCCTGGACGACGTACGGGAATGGGTGTGCTCGGGCTTCGCGGACCCGCAGGCCGGATGGAACGACCACTCCGAGGCCCAGTACCGCCTGGCCCGCCGCACCTGCGGCTTCGCCGCCCGGAACTTCCTGGCCAACGGGATCTCGTGCATCCTCGACGACGCCGTGTTCCCGGACCGGCCGGTGGTGGGCCTCGGCGGCTGGAAGCGCCACGTGGGGCCCGCGCTGCTGCCCGTGGTCCTGCTGCCCGGCCTGGAAATCGTCCTGGAACGCAACGCCGCCCGCTCCGGGAACAGGCGCCTCTCCGACGAGGAGGTCGCGCGGATCCACGGCCGCATGGCCGGCTGGTACGGATCCGGGCTGCCGATCATCGACAACTCCCACCTGGACGTCGAGGGCACCGCCCGCGCCCTGGACGAGACCCTGGCCCGGGTCATCTCCCAACCCGCCTACTGAAATCCGCGCCCGCGGCGCCCGCCGGGCCGGGCCCGGCCCCCGTACGGACGTGCTCACCAGGCCGGATGGGCGCAGCGCTCGTAGGCTCGGAAACATGTCAGACGTGTACGCGGCCCGCCGGGGCCTGCTTCGCGACCGCTGTGCGGCCGCCGGAAACGCCGCCGCACTCATCACGCGTCCGGCGAACGTCCGTTACCTCTCCGGGGCGTCGCCGCTGGGCGCGGTCCTGCTGGTCGGTCCGAGCGGCGAGGACATGCTGTTCTGCGCCGGGCAGCCCTCCGGGGAGGCCGACGAGGGACGGCTCGACGAGAACCTGCGGCTCTCCGTGCTGGCCGGTCCGGGAGCGGATCCCGCCGTCGCGGCGGCCGACGCGGCCTCCGCCGCCCGCGCCGAATCCCTCGCCGTCGAGGAACACCACCTCACCGTCGGCCGGCACCGGGCCATCGGCTCGGTGGCACCCAGGCTGCGCCTCGCCGATCTGGGCACCGCCGTGGAACAGCAGCGCCTCGTCAAGGACGAGGAGGAGATCGCCTGCCTGCGGATCGCCGCCGAGATCGCCGACCAGGCCCTCGGGGAGCTGCTCGAATCGATCCTCGTGGGCCGCACCGAACGGCACCTCGCCCTGGAGCTGGAACGCCGGCTCGTGGACCACGGGGCGGACGGCCCCGCCTTCCCGACCTCCGTCGGCACCGGCCCGCACTCCGGCCGCTCCCGGCACCGGCCCTCGGACAGGCGGGTCGAGGAGGGTGATTTCCTCTCCGTCTGCCTCGGTGCGAACTACCGGGGCTACCGCTGCGAGATCGGCCGCACCTTCGTGATCGGCACGACCCCCGCCGACTGGCAGATCGAGCTGTACGACCTGGTCTTCGCCGCCCAGCGGGCGGGCCGGGAGGCCCTGCTGCCCGGGGCCGCGTACCGCGACGTGGATCACGCGGCCCGCTCCGTCCTCGACTCCGCAGGTCACGGCGAGGCCCTCGCGGCGTGGACCGGACACGGAGTCGGTCTCGAAATCGACGAGGACCCGCAGCTTGCACCTACGGCCATGGGTAAACTGGACGCTTGCGTGCCGGTCACCGTCGAACCGGGGGTTCACCTCCCCGGTCGGGGCGGTGTCCGGATCGATGACACGCTCGTCGTACGCCCCGAGGCGGACGGCGGTCCCGAGCTACTCACCATTACGACCAAGGAGCTGCTCGCGCTCTAGCCCGCGTCGTCGGGCTGTGCGCGCACCCGTGGTCTTCCAGTGCAGGAGATTCCCAAACCGTGGCTTCCACGAACGACCTCAAGAACGGCATGGTGCTCAAGCTCGACGGTGGCCAGCTCTGGTCCGTCGTCGAGTTCCAGCACGTCAAGCCCGGCAAGGGCCCGGCCTTCGTGCGCACCAAGCTGAAGAGCGTCATGTCCGGCAAGGTCGTCGACAAGACGTTCAACGCCGGCACCAAGGTCGAGACGGCCACCATCGACCGCCGCGACATGCAGTTCTCCTACATGGACGGCGAGTACTTCGTCTTCATGGACATGGAGGACTTCGACCAGCTGATGGTCAGCAAGAAGGCCGTCGGCGACGCCGCCAACTTCCTCATCGAGGGCTTCACCGCCTCCGTGGCCCGCCACGAGGGCGAGGTGCTCTACGTCGAGCTCCCGGCCGCCGTCGAGCTGACCGTCAAGCACACCGACCCGGGCGTCCAGGGCGACCGCTCCACCGGTGGCACCAAGCCGGCGACGCTGGAGACGGACCACGAGATCCAGGTCCCGCTCTTCATCAACACCGGCGAGAAGATCAAGGTCGACACCCGCACCAGCGACTACCTCGGCCGGGTGAACAGCTAACCGTGGCTGCCCGGAGCAACGCGCGCAAGCGCGCTTTCCAGATCCTGTTCGAGGCCGACCAGCGCGGGGTCTCCGTGCGCGAGGTCCTCGCGGACTGGGTCCGCCACTCGCGGTCGGACACCGACCGTCAGCCCGCGGTGAACGAGTTCACCATGGAACTCGTCGAGGGGTACGCCGACAAGGTGGACCGCATCGACGATCTGATCGCCACCTACGCCGTGGACTGGGACCTCGACCGCATGCCGGTCGTGGACCGGAACATCGTGCGTCTCGGTGCCTACGAGCTGATCTGGGTCGACGGAACCCCGGACGCCGTGGCCATCGACGAGGCCGTCCAGCTGGCCAAGGAGTTCTCCACGGACGAGTCTCCCTCGTTCGTGAACGGACTGCTCGGCCGCTTCAAGGACCTCAAGCCGAAGCTGCGCCGCAGCGAGAGCTGACAGGCGCCGGTACGGCGAGAACGGAGGGCCCGTAGCGCACGCGCGCTGCGGGCCCTCCGTCGTACGCCCCCCTGGGCGCCGGAGGGCCCTGTGCGGGCATGAAAAGGCCGGTGGGTGGCGGGGGGGGGGGGGGGGGACGCCACCCCCCCCCCCCCCTCCTTTCCTTTTTTTTGGGGGTGGACAGTCCTCTTTTCTCCCCCCCCCCCCGCTCTCCTCCCCCCCCCCCCCCC
>NZ_JBHUBS010000008.1:346831-357980 GCF_042788835.1 Streptomyces sp. NPDC056883
CACAGGCGCCTGGTGGCCCCTCCTTCGGACCCCCCCTGGGGCGCGGGGGGCCCTGGGGGGGGAGGGAAAGGGTGGGGGGGGGCGGGGGTTTTTTCGTCCCCCGCCACCCACCGGTAAACGTTTCTGCTGGGGCTCGGGGGACTAGATGTCCTCGTGCGCCACCGCGCGGCGCGCGTCCGCGTCCAGTACGCCCCAGCTGATGAGCTGCTCGGTCAGGACCGAGGGCGACTGGTCGTAGATGACGGCGAGGGTGCGCAGGTCGTCCTGGCGGATCGAGAGCACCTTGCCGTTGTAGTCGCCGCGCTGGCTCTGGATGGTCGCCGCGTAACGCTGCAGCGGGCCGGCCTTCTCGGCGGGAACGTGGGCGAGGCGCTCCAGGTCCAGGCGCAGCTTCGGCGGCGGCTCGGCCGCTCCGCCGGGGGTCGTACCCGGCAGCAGCTCCTGCACGGGAACCCCGTAGAAGTCCGCCAGCTCGGCGAGACGCTGGACGGTCACGGCGCGGTCTCCGCGCTCGTAAGAACCGACCACCACGGCCTTCCATCGGCCCTGGGACTTCTCCTCGACACCGTGGAGGGAAAGGCCCTGCTGGGTGCGGATGGCGCGGAGCTTGGCCCCGAGCTGTTTGGCGTATTCGCTGGACATAACGCTCCCGGACGCTGTGACGACATGACCACGTGCGGCTCCGCCGCGCGGCTGGTAACTCACTGTGAGGTTACGCAGCGTTACTTGGATGCGTCAAGCCGAATGGTCTCCAACGCCCACGTAAGAGGGGTCCTGGGCTGCCCCGATGCCCGGTCGCGGGAATCCCCCTGGTACCGTGGAACACGTACATCCGACGTCCTTTAAGGTCCGTCCCGTGAGGCGGAGAAGGAGGTCCTTTTCATGGACACTCAGCAGTCTCAGCAGTCTAAGAACAGCGGCATCGATGCCGATGTCATGCGCCCCGTTCTCGAAGCGCAGGACATCGCCCGTGTTCTGACCCGCATCGCCCACGAAATCGTCGAACGCGCCAAGGGCGCCGACGATGTGGTGCTCCTCGGCATTCCCACCCGCGGCGTGTTCCTCGCCCGCCGGCTGGCCGCCAAGCTCGAAGAGATCACCGGTGTGAAGATCCCGGTCGGCTCCCTCGACATCACCATGTACCGCGACGACCTGCGGATGAAGCCGGCCCGGGCGATCGGCCGCACCGAGATTCCCGGCGACGACATCGACGGCCGCCTGGTCGTCCTCGTCGACGACGTTCTCTTCTCCGGCCGCACCATCCGCGCCGCCCTCGACGCCCTCGGCGACCTCGGCCGCCCCCGCGCGGTGCAGCTCGCGGTCCTCGTCGACCGCGGCCACCGCGAACTGCCGATCCGCGCCGACTACGTCGGCAAGAACCTCCCCACGTCGCTGCGGGAGAACGTCCAGGTCCAGGTCCAGGAGGAGGACGGCCGAGACGCCGTGCTGCTCGGCCAGCGGACCGACCGGGCAGCCGGGCAGTAGCCCCTCGCCGACGGCCGGGCCCCGTGGGGTCCGCGCCGCAGCCTGCCCTGCCCTGCGCACCCCTAGCCAGCCCGCCTGTCTGCCCTACCGACTTACGGAGCACCCGGATGAAGCGCCACCTCATCTCGGCCGCCGATCTCACGCGCGACGACGCCGTCCTGATCCTCGACACCGCCGAGGAGATGGCCCGTGTCGCGGACCGGCCGATCAAGAAGCTGCCCACCCTGCGCGGCCGCACGATCTGCAACCTCTTCTTCGAGGACTCGACCCGGACCCGGATCTCCTTCGAGGCCGCCGAGAAGCGCCTCTCCGCCGACGTCATCAACTTCGCGGCCAAGGGTTCCAGCGTCTCCAAGGGCGAGTCCCTGAAGGACACCGCCCAGACCCTGGAGGCCATGGGCGTCGACGCGGTCGTCATCCGCCACCACGCCTCCGGTGCGCCCTACCGGCTCGCCACCTCCGGCTGGATCGACGCCCCGGTGATCAACGCCGGCGACGGCACCCACGAGCACCCCACCCAGGCCCTGCTCGACGCCTTCACCATGCGCCGCCGCCTGGTCGGCAAGGACGCCGGGCTCGGCAAGGACCTGAACGGCCGCCGGATCACCATCGTCGGCGACGTCCTGCACAGCCGGGTCGCCCGCTCCAACGTCCAGCTGCTGCACACCCTCGGCGCCCAGGTCACCCTGGTGGCCCCGCCCACCCTGGTGCCCGTCGGCGTCGAGGCCTGGCCGTGCGAGATCTCGTACAGCCTGGACGAGGTGCTGCCGAAGTCCGACGCCGTGATGATGCTGCGGGTGCAGCGCGAGCGGATGAACGCCGCCTTCTTCCCGACCGAGCGCGAGTACTCCCGCCGCTACGGCCTGGACGGCGCCAGGATGGCCCGCATGCCCGAGCACGCCATCGTGATGCACCCCGGCCCGATGGTCCGCGGCATGGAGATCACCGCCGAGGTCGCCGACTCCGACCGCTGCACGGTCATCGAGCAGGTCACCAACGGCGTCTCGATCCGCATGGCCGTCCTGTACCTGCTGCTCGGAGGCTCCGAGCCCGCCGTCACCACCGCCAGTACGCCCCGCACCGAGGAGAGCAAGTAAAGATGAGCAAGATCCTTATCCGTGGCGCGAAGGTACTCGGTGGCGACGTCCAGGACGTCCTGATCGACGGCGAGACCATCGCCGCCGTGGGCACGGACCTCGACGCCGGCGACGCGACCGTCATCGAAGCCGCGGGCCAGGTCCTCCTGCCCGGCCTCGTCGACCTCCACACCCACCTGCGCGAGCCCGGCCGCGAGGACTCCGAAACCGTCCTCACCGGCACCCGCGCCGCCGCCTCCGGCGGCTACACCGCCGTCTTCGCCATGGCCAACACCTTCCCCGTCGCCGACACCGCCGGCGTCGTCGAGCAGGTGTGGCGCCTGGGCAAGGAGTCCGGCTACTGCGACGTCCAGCCCATCGGCGCCGTCACCGTCGGCCTCGAAGGCAAGCAGCTCTCCGAGCTGGGCGCCATGCACGAGTCCGCCGCCCGCGTCACCGTCTTCTCCGACGACGGCAAGTGCGTGGACGACGCGGTCATCATGCGCCGCGCCCTGGAGTACGTGAAGGCCTTCGGCGGCGTCGTCGCCCAGCACGCCCAGGAGCCCCGCCTCACCGAGGGCGCCCAGATGAACGAGGGCATCGTCTCCGCCGAGCTCGGCCTCGGCGGCTGGCCGGCCGTAGCCGAGGAATCGGTGATCGCCCGCGACGTCCTGCTCGCCGAGCACGTCGGCTCCCGCGTCCACATCTGCCACCTCTCCACCGCCGGCTCCGTCGAGATCATCCGCTGGGCGAAGTCCCGCGGCATCGACGTCACCGCCGAGGTCACCCCGCACCACCTGCTCCTCACCGACGAGCTCGTGCGCTCGTACAACCCGGTCTACAAGGTCAACCCGCCGCTGCGCACCGAGGCCGACGTCATGGCCCTGCGCGAGGCGCTGGCCGACGGCACGATCGACATCGTCGCCACCGACCACGCCCCGCACCCGCACGAGGACAAGGACTGCGAGTGGGCCGCCGCCGCCATGGGCATGGTGGGCCTGGAGACCGCGCTCTCCGTCGTCCAGCAGACGATGGTGGAGACCGGACTGCTCGACTGGGCGGGCGTGGCCGAGCGCATGTCCTTCGCCCCGGCGCGCATCGGCAGCCTCCCGAACCACGGACGCCCCGTCTCGGCAGGTGAACCCGCGAACCTGACCTTGGTCGATACCTCGTACCGTGGTGTCGTGGACCCCGCACACTTCGCCTCCCGCAGCCGCAACACGCCTTACGAGGGCCGTGAGCTGCCGGGTCGCGTCACCTACACCTTCCTGCGGGGCCGGGCAACGGTCGTGGACGGGACGCTGGCGTGACACCTGCAGTAATCCAACTGGCCGCCGAAGGGACACGACAGTCGGCTGAGGTGACGGACTGGGGTGCCCGCATCGCGTGGGTGATCGGTCTGCTCGTCTTCATCGCCTTCGTGTACTGGCTCATGCGGCAGGGCTGGAAATGGCGCGGCACCCTGCAGAGCGATCTGCCGGAGCTGCCCGCCGCCCCCGGCGGTCTCCCCGAGCACCGGCTGGCCCTGACCGGCCGGTACCACGGGTCCACCACCGCCGGGCAGTGGCTCGACCGGATCGTCGCCCACGGACTGGGCGTCCGCAGCCGGGTCGAGCTCGCGCTCACCGATGCGGGCCTCGACGTGGTCCGTCCGGGTGCCACCGACTTCTTCGTACCGGCCGCGCAGCTGCGCGGCGCCCGCCTCGACAAGGGAATCGCGGGCAAGGTACTCACCGAGGGCGGTCTCCTCGTCGTCACATGGGCGCACGGCGACAGGCTGATCGACTCCGGATTCCGCTCCGACCGTGCGGCGGAACACGCCGCCTGGGTCGAAGCGATCAACGACATGAACCACTCAATCACCACGACGGAAGGCGCCGAACGATGACGACCTCCACCAGGGGAGCAGCCAAAGCTCCCGCCGTACTCGTCCTGGAGGACGGTCGGATCTTCCGCGGCCGCGCCTACGGCGCTGTGGGGGAGACCTTCGGCGAGGCCGTGTTCTCCACCGGCATGACCGGCTACCAGGAGACCCTCACCGACCCGTCGTACCACCGGCAGGTCGTCGTGATGACCGCCCCGCACGTGGGCAACACCGGTGTCAACGACGAGGACCCCGAGTCCTCCCGCATCTGGGTCGCAGGGTACGTCGTACGCGACCCCGCCCGCGTCCCCTCCAACTGGCGCTCCGTGCGCTCGCTGGACGAGGAGCTCGTCAAGCAGGGCGTCGTCGGGATCTCCGGCATCGACACCCGCGCCCTGACCCGCCACCTGCGCGAGCGCGGCGCCATGCGCGTCGGCATCTTCTCGGGCGAGGCCTGGGAGGGCGTCCGCGACGAGGCGCTGCTGGCCAAGGTCCAGGCCGCCCCGCAGATGAAGGGCGCCGACCTCTCCGCCGAGGTCGCCACCAAGGAGACGTACGTCGTCCCCGCGATCGGTGAGAAGAAGTTCACCGTCGCCGCCGTGGACCTCGGCATCAAGGGCATGACCCCGCACCGGATGGCCGAGCGCGGCATCGAGGTGCACGTGCTCCCCGCCACCGCCACGGTGGAGGACGTGTACGCGGTCAACCCCGACGGCGTGTTCTTCTCCAACGGCCCGGGCGACCCGGCCACCGCCGACCACGCGGTCTCCGTCATGCAGGGCGTCCTCGCCCGCAAGACCCCGCTCTTCGGCATCTGCTTCGGCAACCAGATCCTGGGCCGCGCGCTCGGCTTCGGCACCTACAAGCTGAAGTACGGCCACCGCGGCATCAACCAGCCGGTGCAGGACCGCACCACCGGCAAGGTCGAGATCACCGCGCACAACCACGGCTTCGCCGTGGACGCGCCCCTCGACAAGGTGTCGGAGACCCCCTACGGCCGCGCCGAGGTCTCCCACGTCTGCTTGAACGACAACGTCGTGGAAGGCCTCCAGCTGCTCGACCAGCCGGCCTTCTCCGTCCAGTACCACCCCGAGGCTGCCGCCGGCCCGCACGACGCCGCGTACCTCTTCGACCGCTTCACGTCCTTGATGGACACCGCCCAGATGGAGGCCGATCGTGCCTAAGCGCACCGATATCCAGTCCGTCCTGGTCATCGGCTCCGGCCCGATCGTCATCGGCCAGGCCGCCGAGTTCGACTACTCCGGGACCCAGGCCTGCCGCATCCTCAAGGCCGAGGGCCTGCGGGTGATCCTGGTGAACTCGAACCCCGCCACGATCATGACCGACCCGGAGATCGCCGACGCCACGTACGTCGAGCCGATCACCCCCGAGTTCGTCGAGAAGATCATCGCGAAGGAGCGCCCCGACGCGCTGCTCCCGACCCTCGGCGGCCAGACCGCGCTGAACACCGCCATCTCCATGCACGAGCAGGGTGTGCTGGAGAAGTACGGCGTCGAGCTCATCGGCGCCAACGTCGAGGCGATCAACAAGGGCGAGGACCGCGACCTCTTCAAGGGCGTCGTCGAGGCCGTCAAGGCGAAGATCGGCTACGGCGAGTCCGCCCGCTCGGTCATCTGCCACACGATGGACGACGTCATCCAGGGTGTCGACACCCTCGGCGGCTACCCCGTCGTCGTGCGCCCCTCCTTCACCATGGGCGGCGCCGGCTCCGGCTTCGCCCACGACGAGGACGAGCTGCGCCGCATCGCCGGCCAGGGCCTCATGCTCTCCCCGACCACCGAGGTGCTCCTGGAGGAGTCCATCCTCGGCTGGAAGGAGTACGAGCTGGAGCTGATGCGCGACACCAAGGACAACGTCGTCGTCGTCTGCTCCATCGAGAACTTCGACCCGATGGGCGTCCACACCGGCGACTCCATCACCGTCGCCCCGGCGATGACGCTCACGGACCGCGAGTACCAGCGGCTGCGCGACATCGGCATCGCGATCATCCGCGAGGTCGGCGTCGACACCGGCGGCTGCAACATCCAGTTCGCGATCGACCCGACCGACGGCCGGATCATCGTCATCGAGATGAACCCCCGCGTCTCGCGCTCCTCCGCGCTCGCGTCGAAGGCCACCGGCTTCCCGATCGCCAAGATCGCCGCCAAGCTGGCCATCGGCTACACGCTCGACGAGGTCCCCAACGACATCACCGAGAAGACGCCGGCCTCCTTCGAGCCGTCCCTCGACTACGTCGTCGTCAAGGCCCCGCGCTTCGCCTTCGAGAAGTTCCCGCTGGCCGACGCCACCCTCACCACCACCATGAAGTCGGTGGGCGAGGCCATGGCCATCGGCCGCAACTTCACCGAGGCCCTGCAGAAGGCCCTGCGCTCGCTGGAGAAGAAGGGCTCGCAGTTCACCTTCGTCGGCCCCACCGGCGACAAGGAAGAGCTCCTCGCCACCGCGGTCCGCCCGACCGACGGCCGCATCAACACCGTCATGCAGGCCATCCGCGCCGGCGCCACCCAGGAAGAGGTCTTCGAGTACACGAAGATCGACCCCTGGTTCGTCGACCAGCTCTTCCTCATCAAGGAGATCGCGGACGAGCTGGCCGCCGCCGACAAGCTCTACCCCGAGCTGCTCGCCGAGGCCAAGCGCCACGGCTTCTCCGACTCCCAGATCGCCGAGATCCGCGGCCTGCGCGAGGACGTCGTCCGCGAGGTCCGCCACGCCCTGGGCGTCCGCCCGGTCTACAAGACGGTCGACACCTGCGCCGCCGAGTTCGCCGCGAAGACCCCGTACTTCTACTCCTCGTACGACGAGGAGTCCGAGGTCGCCCCGCGCGAGAAGCCCGCGGTCATCATCCTGGGCTCCGGTCCGAACCGCATCGGCCAGGGCATCGAGTTCGACTACTCCTGCGTCCACGCCTCCTTCGCCCTCAGCGACGCCGGCTACGAGACCGTGATGGTCAACTGCAACCCGGAGACCGTCTCCACCGACTACGACACCTCCGACCGCCTGTACTTCGAGCCGCTGACGCTCGAAGACGTGCTGGAGATCGTCCACGCCGAGTCGCTGGCCGGCCCCATCGCCGGTGTCGTCGTCCAGCTCGGCGGCCAGACCCCGCTGGGTCTCGCCCAGGCCCTCAAGGACAACGGCGTCCCGGTCGTCGGCACCCCGCCGGAGGCCATCCACGCCGCCGAGGACCGCGGCGCCTTCGGCCAGGTCCTCGCCGAGGCCGGCCTGCCCGCCCCCAAGCACGGCACGGCCACCACCTTCGCCGGCGCCAAGGCCATCGCCGACGAGATCGGCTACCCCGTCCTCGTACGCCCCTCGTACGTGCTCGGCGGCCGCGGCATGGAGATCGTCTACGACGAGGACCGGCTGTCCTCGTACATCGCCGAGTCCACCGAGATCTCGCCGACCCGCCCCGTGCTGGTCGACCGGTTCCTCGACGACGCGATCGAGATCGACGTCGACGCCCTCTACGACGGCACCGAGCTCTACCTCGGCGGCGTCATGGAGCACATCGAGGAAGCCGGCATCCACTCCGGCGACTCGGCCTGCGCCCTGCCCCCGATCACCCTCGGCGGCTACGACATCAAGCGGCTGCGCGCCTCCACCGAGGCCATCGCCAAGGGCGTCGGCGTCCGCGGCCTGATCAACATCCAGTTCGCGATGGCGGGTGACATCCTCTACGTCCTGGAGGCCAACCCGCGCGCCTCCCGGACCGTCCCCTTCACCTCGAAGGCGACCGCGGTCCCGCTCGCGAAGGCCGCCGCGCGCATCTCGCTCGGCACCACCATCGCCGAGCTCCGCGAAGAGGGCATGCTCCCGAAGACCGGCGACGGCGGCACCCTGCCGCTCGACGCGCCGATCTCCGTCAAGGAGGCCGTCATGCCGTGGTCGCGCTTCCGCGACATCCACGGCCGCGGCGTCGACACGGTCCTCGGCCCGGAGATGCGCTCCACCGGCGAGGTCATGGGCATCGACTCCGTCTTCGGCACGGCGTACGCCAAGTCGCAGGCCGGCGCCTACGGCCCGCTGCCCACCAAGGGCCGCGCCTTCATCTCCGTCGCCAACCGCGACAAGCGCACGATGATCTTCCCGGCGCGCGAGCTCGTCGCCCACGGCTTCGAGCTGATGGCCACCTCCGGCACCGCCGAGGTCCTGCGCCGCAACGGCATCAACGCCACCGTCGTGCGCAAGCTCAGCGAGGGCGAGGGCCCGGACGGCGAGAAGACCATCGTCCAGCTCATCCACGACGGCCAGGTCGACCTGATCGTCAACACCCCGTACGGCACCGGCGGCCGCCTCGACGGCTACGAGATCCGTACGGCCGCGGTGGCCCGCGGAGTCCCGTGCCTCACCACGGTCCAGGCGCTCGCCGCGGCCGTCCAGGGCATCGACGCGCTCAACCGCGGCGACGTGGGCGTCCGCTCGCTCCAGGAGCACGCGGAGCGCCTGACGGCAGCCCGCGACTAGCAGCCCGTACGAAAGGGGGGCACCGGCGATAATGACCGGTGTCCCCCCTTTCATGAGTGCCAAAGGGATATTTCGGACGATGTACAAACTGTTCTTCAACCTCGTCTTCAAGCGGATGGACCCGGAGCAGGCCCACTACATGGCCTTCCGCTGGATCCGCCTCGCGGCCCGCACCCCGGTCCTGCGCACCTTCGTCGCCGCCTACCTGGCCCCCCGGTACGCGTCCCTGCGCACCGAGGCCCTCGGCCTGCGGATGCACGGCCCCTTCGGGCTCGCGGCCGGCTTCGACAAGAACGCCGTCGCCATCGACGGGATGTCGATGCTCGGCTTCGACCACATCGAGATCGGCACCGTCACCGCCGAGGCCCAGCCCGGCAACCCGAAGAAGCGGCTGTTCCGGCTGGTCCCGGACCGCGCGCTGATCAACCGCATGGGCTTCAACAACGAGGGCTCGGCGGCCGTGGCGGACCGCCTGGCGGCCCGCGTCCCCGTCTTCAAGACGGTCGTCGGCGTCAACATCGGCAAGACCAAGGTCGTCCCCGAGGAGGAGGCCGTCGCCGACTACGTGGCCTCCACCGAGCGCCTCGCCCGGCACGCCGACTACCTCGTCGTCAACGTCTCCTCCCCGAACACCCCGGGCCTGCGCAACCTCCAGGCCACCGAGTCGCTGCGCCCGCTGCTGAGCGCCGTGCGCGAGGCGGCGGACCGCGTCGTGACCGACCGGCGGGTCCCGCTGCTCGTCAAGATCGCGCCGGACCTCGCCGACGAGGACGTGGACGCCGTCGCCGACCTGGCGCTGGAACTGGGCCTGGACGGCATCATCGCGACGAACACCACGATCGCCCGCGAGGGCCTCGGCCTGAAGTCCGACGCCTCGCTGATCAAGGAGACCGGCGGCCTCTCCGGCGCCCCCGTCAAGGAGCGCTCGCTGGAGGTCCTGCGGCGGCTGTACGCCCGCGTGGGCGACCGGCTGGTCCTGGTCGGCGTCGGCGGCATCGAGAACGCCGAGGACGCCTGGCAGCGGATCCTGGCCGGTGCGAGCCTGGTCCAGGGCTACAGCGCCTTCATCTACGAGGGCCCCTGCTACGCCCGCGCCATCCACAAGGGCCTGGCCGCGCGCCTGGCCGCCAGCCCGTACGCGACGCTCGCCGAAGCGGTGGGCGCGGAAACCCGAAAGGCCGCTCTGTGACCTCCGTGACCCCCTTCGGCACCCGCCTGCGCGAGGCGATGGACACGCGTGGGCCGCTGTGCGTCGGCATCGATCCGCACGCCGCCCTGCTGGCCTCCTGGGGCCTGAACGACGACATCGCGGGCCTGGAGAAGTTCTCCCGCACGGTGGTCGAAGCGCTCGCCGACTCGGTCGCGGTCTTCAAGCCGCAGGCGGCGTTCTTCGAGCGGTTCGGCTCGCGCGGGATCGCGGTACTGGAGCAGACGGTGGCCGACGCCCGTGCGGCGGGCGCGCTGGTCGTCATGGACGCGAAGCGGGGTGACATCGGCTCGACGATGGCCGCGTACGCGGAGACCTTCCTCTCGCCCTCCTCGCCGCTGTTCTCCGACGCGCTGACGGTCTCCCCGTACCTCGGCTACGGCTCGCTGAAGCCGGCCGTCGATCTGGCGCGGGAGTCGGGGGCCGGGCTGTTCGTGCTGGCGCTGACCTCCAACCCGGAGGGTGCGGAGGTCCAGCGGGCGGTGCGGTCGGACGGTCGCTCGATCGGGGCGACGATGCTGGCGCACCTGGCGGCGGAGAACGCGGGGGCCTCCCCGATGGGCTCCTTCGGAGCCGTGGTCGGGGCGACGCTCGGGGACCTGTCCTCCTTCGACCTGGACATCAACGGGCCGCTGCTGGCCCCCGGCATCGGTGCGCAGGGCGCCACCGCGGCGGACCTGCCGGCGGTGTTCGGCGAGGCCGTCGGCAATGTCGTTCCGAACGTGTCGCGGGGCGTCCTGAAGCACGGCCCCGACGCGGCCGCGCTCCGCGCCTCGGCGCAGGCCTTCGCGGACGAGATCCGCACCGCCGTCGCGTCGGTGTAGCCCCCGGGGCGCAGCCCTGCGGGGCCGTCCCCTACCCGCCCTTCCACCGTTCCCCGGGGCTCCGCCCCAGACCCCGCTCCTCAAACGCCGGAGGGGCTGGATTGCGGCTGGGGTCGGCTTGCATGTGCGCCCCGGAGGGGCTGGTTTGCCGCGTAGCGGCAATTCCCGCCCCCCCGACGCTTGGGGGGTGGGGAACAGGGGGTAGGGG